>JAUNFS010000027.1 GCA_030524925.1 bacterium
CAACAGTACCGATTGTATCTGGAAAAGGGACAAGAACAAGTCCTTATAAAGTTAGTTAATTTTTGATGAATAGGGATTGACAAGTGTATTTATAATTTTATATAATAGAATTGTCTAAAGTATAGATATGTATATTTTAATTAATGATTTGTGTTTATATTTTAAAGAAATATAGACATATATGTTATTGTGATAATATATTTTTGGAAGTGTATTTTTACCACAATTAAAGTGCATTTCATATTTACTTATATTATTATAATATTTACTATTGATTAGTATGCATGAGAGTAAAGAAACTCGTGAGAGTCTTATCTGCGTTAGACATAATACGTATTAGGGAGAGAGTTACTCCGAAAGATAAGTAGTGAGTGAAATACTGATAATATTTTACTTAAAACTATTCTTTAAAACTAGGACTAGTTATTTTATCAGAATAACTAGTTTTTTTTGTTTTGTTATTGCAAAAGTATGTTAGGTTTGTTATAATTTTTTATAGAATAGAGGTAGGTTGGATGATATGTGATTTATATAACGGATATTATACTTATAAAGTAAAAACTATTAGTCAATATGCCTTGATTCTTAGTAAAATACTTGGAACTGAACGTAATAAATTGTTTGGTAATATAAGAAATCGTGATGATTTTTGGAATTATACCGTTAAAGATTATTTAAAAAGATACACTGATGGAGTAAGTGTTAATAAGTATTTAGTTAAAGGGTTTATAACTAATAAAGAAATTAATAGTTTTGATTTATATAATGAGACGA
Organism: bacterium; assembly: GCA_030524925.1. GTDB lineage: Bacteria > Bacillota_I > Bacilli_A > RF39 > UBA660 > CAG-533. The sequence continues at coordinate 775 of JAUNFS010000027.1, forward strand.
TGAGTGTTATTAATTATTTTATTAATAAGAATATACTTTTAAAGATTGGTGAATATACTAATGAGATAGTGCTTGCTTCTATAATATTAAAAATAGCTAATACACTTGATATTTCTACTAGTCCTTTTGTAAAAAATTCTAATAATTATAATACGATTTGCTTAAATGAGATTAATAGTGCAAATAAGATAAGTTTTATTCATTTGATAGATGATGGGAAGAAACAAACTAGTAGATTAATAGAGCTTATGAAAGAAAATGTTAAGAAAGAAAGAAAGTTTTTTGAGTTTTTAACTAATTTAGGTTCGTTTAATAAGTATATAGATATTTCTAAAGAAAATATTTATTATTTTGCTCAATATAACTATAGAATACCTAGTTTAAATAAGTTTGATGAGTATGCGGCTAAAGATGTTTATGATAAGCTTAAAATAGATGATAGTTTTGTTTTGATAAGTGCTAATTTGGTAGTTGCTAGTTTACTTAAATTATTTTCTATTAGAAAGAAATTTAAGATATTATTTTTGCCAGTTAGATCAGGTTTTTGCTTAGATGAGAAAAATCTTAAAGAACTTAGTTTAATATTTAAGAATAATAGATTAAATAAATATTTTAAGTTACTTATTAATTATAATGAGTGTGATACTAAATTAGTTAAGTTATTAGATAAATATCATTTGAGTTATTATGTTTATTGTAGTAAGAATAGTGCTACTGATGGTAAACTTATTGATGGTGTAAATAACTATTTAGTTAGTAAAGAATTTAGTGAAGGTTATAAGAATATTTTAACTAAGTGGAATAGTCAAAATATTAATATAATAAAAGAGAGTTTTGATGGTATTGTAACCGATAGAAACTTGTTAGAGGATTAGAAGGAGAGAGATTATGGGAATTAATAGTGAGTTTTTTCTAAAGTTTATGGAACCTTTTTTTGGAGGTTTAGCAGCACTTTTTAAAGCAATTGGTAGTGCATTTATTAAGATCTTTAATATAGCATCTTACTTTGATATTATTAAAGAGTATAAAGCTAAGGGTAGTAGTACATTTATGATTATTATTGCAGTTATTGCTTTGGTGCTTTTATTTGCAATTGTTGTTTTTCTAATTTATTTATTAGTTAGAAGAATAATTAAATGGCGTGCTAATGTTAGTCATCATGAGAAGATGGTTGAAGAGATTGAAAGTTTAAATAATGATATTATTCGTTTAAGAAATGAAAATCAAAAGTATATGGAAATGGCTGATCCTGAGAAGGGTGATGTTGAATATGATGAAAATGGTAATATTACTAATAAATTAGTAGAGGGTGAAAGTAGATTCTTTAAGCTTACACAGATTGATGAGAAGTATAAGGATTATGTTGCACCAACACTTAATGAGACTATTAGTTTAAATGCGTTATGTGAGCAGTTTAGAAATTATTCAGCTAGTAAGATGGGGTTATATTATTCTATAGATTTAATTAGATTATATATTGCTTCTTTTGCTTCAAATAGATTAATTATTTTACAAGGTATTTCTGGTACAGGTAAAACTAGTTTAGCTTATGCGTTTGGTAACTTTATTAAAAATGATGCAGTTATTGCATCAGTACAACCATCTTGGAGAGATAGTACAGAGTTATTTGGTTATTTCAATGAGTTTACTAAGAGATTTAATGAAACTGAGGTACTTACTAGGATGTATGAGGCTAAGTATAATCCAAAAATATTTATTACTTTATTAGATGAAATGAATATTTCTCGTGTTGAATATTACTTTGCACAAATGTTATCAATTTTAGAACTTCCTAGTACAGATGAATGGGTATTAGAGCTTGTTCCTAATTCATGGGATAATGATCCTAAGTATGTAGAAAATGGTAGATTAAAGATTCCTGATAATATGTGGTATATTGGTACAATTAATAATGATGACTCAACATTTATGATTACAGATAAAGTATATGACCGTGCTATGCCAATTAATATTGATACTAAGGGTGTAGAGTTTAGTGCACCTGATACTGAAGCTTTAGATATTACTTCTAATTACTTCTTATCACTTTTTGATAAAGCTAAGAAGGAACATCCAGTTAGTGAGACAACTATGCAAAATATTGCTAAGATGGATGACTATGTTATAGAGCATTTTAGACTTGCTTTTGGTAATCGTATTGTTAAACAGTTAAGAGATTTTGTACCTGCTTATATTGCTTGTGGTGGAGAAGAGATTGTCGCAGTAGATTATCTAATTGCTAATAAGATTTTAAGAAAGTTTGATCAGTTGAACCTTGCATATATTCGTAATGAAATAGATGGATTCATTGCTTATCTTGATGAATTATTTGGTGAAGGTAAGATGGTTGAGTGTAGAGCATTCTTGGAAAGATTAAAGAAAACAATTTAATACTAAAAAGGAGTGGATAATATGAAAGATGAACTAGGTTTACTTGTAAAAGATATTCCTAAAAATGATTTAGATTTATTTGTTAAAAAGACTAGTTCTAATTTTAATGGTAAAAAGATTATTAATAAAGTATCTTTAGATTATTCTTGGGTTGATGTTTTAACAGAATCCATTCCTTATTTAGATAATATTATTCGTAATCCAAGAAGGTTTATTGCTACTGAAGAAGATATTATACCAATTGAAAAGACTAAGAAAGTTACTGAAGAGTCAATAAAGCATTTAGCTACTCATACTCAGTTGATTCAAGAGGTAGATGAAGATGATAATGTTAAACCTTTAAAACTTTTAAATATTTTTAAAGAAGAAACTATTGATTTGTATGAGAATAGATTTATTTATTCTTTAATTACTAATTTATATGTTTTCTTAAGAAATCAACTTACTTATAAGGAAGAATCAGAGGAAAACAAAGAAGAAAAAAAGTTAGTGTATGAAGCTACTACTAATATAGATAATCAAGATGTTACTTATTCAATGAGTATTAGTGCAGTTAAAAAAGAAAATAATAACACTGATTTAAAAGAAATAGAAGAACGTAATAAAAAGATAGAAAATATTAAAGATATTTTAGAAGACTTTATGGCTAGTAAGTTTATGAAAACGATGAGTAATGCTACGCCAGTTAGAAGTCCAATTCGTAAGACTAATGTAATTTTAAAAGAACAGAATTTTGTTAAAGCACTTGCTCTTTGGGAGTTTTTAGAAAAGTATCAGATAGAAAAACCTGTAAAAATTGAAAATACAGAGACTGATATTAAGTATAAAAACTTAAATAAGAATTTAGGACTTACGTATTATATTAATTATAATTTATTACAAGATAGTGTAAAACCTAGTGGGAATGAAAAGCTTTCTTTTGGAACTGATATCATTAAGTCAGTTGGAGAGTATGCTCGTAAGTTTACAGTTAATGAATTTGATTTAAAAAAAGAGTTACTTCGTGAGATAAAGTTGGCTACTAAGTATAAAGAAGAACAAATTGCTGGTATAACTAATGTATATAATGGCTTTATTGATAGTAATAGATCTAGGTTTAATAAAGCATTATTATTACTTAGATAGGAGGCTTATATGAGTAAAGAGAAGAAAGAGAATCCTTTAATTAATTTTAAGGGAGAAAAAATAGATTTAGTTAAGTTTTCTGATTTAGATGATAAAGAGCAGTATTCTAAGATTAATGAGACTTTAAAAGAAATTTATAAGGATAATTTAGATGTTACTAGAAAACATGTAATGAAAGTCTTAAGGCTTACTTGGAATACTAAAGATGATTTTATTTATTTACCTTATAATTTAAGAGTCTCTAAGAATAATTTAGGGCTTAACTTTGAGGTAGGTAAGAAAAAACCGATACCAATAGGATGGCTTATTTTCTTAATTTGGCTTTTATGCTTTGCTTTAATAGGCGCAACTTATGCGGGATTTAAGTATTTAAGTTTAAAGAACCTTAATAAAGATATAGATGGTGATGGAATAGCAGATATTAATATAGACTTAGATGATGATGGCAAAGCTGATATTAATATAGATACTAATGGTGATGATAAACCTGAGTTAAATATAGATTATCGTCATAATTTAAAAGCTACCTTTAATATAGATAAAGATGGTGATGGGTTTGCTGATTTTAATATGGTTAATGATGCGACAGAGAATAGACAAGAGTGTAAAATAAATTGTGATACTGATGGTGATGGATGGCCAGAGACAAATATTGATTTAGATGGTGATGGGGTTCCAGATACTAATATTGATAAGGATGGTGATGGAATACCTGATTTAAATCTAGATATTGATGGGGATGGCAAATGTGATTTAATGTGTGATACTGATAATGATGGTAAGTGTGATGAGAAGTGTATTAAACCAGAAGATGGATTAATTGATGAAGATGGTAATATAAATAGTGGACAGAATGGTAATTCTAATGTAGAAAATAATACGCCTTCGTTAATGATTAATTTTATTGATGGTGAAGAGATTAGTGCTGATAATTTATTTCCTGATGATCAGCCTGGTATAGATCCTTATTATCCAACGAAGACATTCTATGTTGAGAATTTAAGTACATTACCAATTAGATATTCATTGGTGTTTGTAGTTGATCAAAATTCATTTATTACTAGTAATTTGAAGTTTAGATTGACAGGAACTAATGGCGGAGCTTCTTTTGGTTATGAAACAGTTCCATATAGTGGAAATAGATTAATAAGTGATATTATTATTCCACCAAGAGTTACACAGAAATATACCTTAACATTTAAGTTACAAGGTACAGGTACAGCTCAGAATGAGGATCAAGGTAGAACTTATAAAGGTCATGTTGAGATAAAACTTTAATGGCCTTTTTTTAATAGATTAGAGGAGGATTAGATGAAAAAGTTATATGTTATTGCTTTAGGAGGTAATGCTTTAGGTAATAGTCCTAGTGAGCAGTTGGAGTTAGTTAAGAAGACCGCTAAGAGTATTGTAGATTTAGTTGAAAGCGGTGCTGATGTAGTTGTTAGTCATGGTAATGGACCACAGGTTGGAATGATTAATTTAGGTTTTAGTGCTGGAACAAAGTATGAGAATTTGCCATTAATGCCTTTTGCTGAATGCGGGGCGATGAGTCAAGGGTATATTGGATATCATTTACAGCAAGCTATTTCTAAGGAGCTTTATGATCGTAAAATAAAAAAAGATTGTGCAACGATAATTACACAAGTGTTAGTGGATAAAAATGATGAGGCTTTTAATAATCCAACTAAGCCAATTGGTAGCTTTTATACTTTTGAAGAAGCTCAGAAGCTTAAAGAGGTTAATGGTTATGTGATGGTAGAAGATGCTCAAAGAGGTTATAGAAGAGTAGTTGCTTCACCGATACCTAAGAAAATTGTTGAGATTAAACCAATTAGGAAGTTATTAAAACAAAATACTCTTGTTATTGCTTGTGGTGGTGGCGGTATACCAGTTATTTTAGATAAGGGAACTTATAAGGGAGTAGATGCCGTTATTGATAAAGATAGAACTAGTGCATTACTTGCTAGTGAACTTGGAGCTGATAAACTAATTATTTTAACTACTCTTGATAAAGTGTGTATAAATTATAAAAAAGATGATGAAAAAGAGTTAGATGTAATGAGTTTGGATGATGCTAAAAAGTATATTAAACAGGGTGAGTTTGCACCTGGCAGTATGCTTCCAAAGGTTGAGGCTGCAATGGAGTTTGTAAAGAATACTGGCAATGAGGCATTAATATCTTCTTTAGAACATGCCAAAGAAGCAATATCAGGAACTACGGGAACTATTATTAGAAGATAATGGTTCTTTTTTTGATATTAATTTGCCAATTATAAATATTGTTAAAATACCAAGTAGGACGTATTGATAATTATAAATTAGGAAGTCTAGTGATTTGTGATTATCAATAATGAATTTGGAGCAGACGATATAGATTAATATTGAAATGATGATAAGACCTTTGGTTTTGATTTCTTTAATGAGATTTAGAGCAGAAATATGATTAATTTCACATGAAACAATTATCCATATGGAAAATAGGATATTTTCAATGTTATCAATAAATTTTAAGATAGATATTTTTTTAAAGACCATATATTCTGGATAACGATATAAAGTTGCAATTTCAGGTCCTAAATTTCCTAAAGTGGCTATTGCCATTATTAGAACAGTAATTGATGAAAGAACGTAAGTTTTGGCTTTATAATGCTCTTTAAAATTAGGAAGTAAGATAAGAGGAAGTGTACTAATTAGGGCATAATGAATGGCTGAGTAAACTATTTTTTTAATACTTGATGTTGCAAGAGGTAAAAAGAAATCTATCTTTATAGAGGGGGCTAGGGTAATAGCAGCAAATATAAAGAATATCATAAAGATAATTAGTAGAATGCCAGATGTTTTATAAAAAGTTTCAATACCTTTTGTTGCTGAGAATATAGCAAGAGAAATAAGCGGGATGATTATTAAAAAGCTAGGTGTGTTAGATAAGTAAATAGAGGAAATTAGTTTTGATAAAATGAGAATACCGAAAAATAGAAGACCGCATGTTGATAAAAGCTTGCAGATTTTATTACATTTATTTGGTAATTTAGTTAGAATAAAATTAATAATTAGACCAAAAATAGTGCCAATAATGATACTTAACCAGATATCAGCTTGTACTTCTGCGATTAGTTTTGATAAACCTGCTCCCATAAATAAGGGAAACGATAATAAATAAACTGCACTTTGATATTCATAATTAGTTATCTTTTTCATATTCTTCTCCAAACGAATAAAACATTAATCCTTTTCTGTCAAGGTTAACTTTTAAAATAATTTCATATTCAATATTTTTTAGGCTTTTGATTTCTTTTCTTGTTTCATTATAATATTTCTTTTTTATTCCTAAAGTGTCACTTTCTAAAGAAATTGATAAATCAATATATGTGGTAATTTCTTTTTTGATATTATTTTCTAAGAGTGATAATATTTTTTTTATTTCTTCTTTATCTTTAAGATTGGCTTTTTCCATCTCATCAAATATTCCGTTTATGTTACAGGTAATAATTAATTTATTGTTTTGAAACTTTAATTTACTTTTAGATGATATTATTTTGTATATTAAATCATTATTATTGTAGTTTATATGGTAAAGATATAGGGATTTTATGTTATTTAATAAATTGTATGTCTGAACATAGTTAAAAGGGATTTCTTCTATTATTTTATTTTTTTTAAAGATAGAAGCACTGTTAATTTTGTAAGTGTCATTTTCTAATTTACCTTTTGGTAAAATTGGATCGTAGTAAGAATTTAGATGAGTTTGTAAAAAATCAATATATTTTGATTTAATTGTATTGTTAAATCTTCCGTTAATAATTTCTTTTAGGTATTTGCCAGCGATTATTTTTTCTTTTTGGAAATGAGATATAGTTTTTTCTATGTTATCATCAACTAGTAGATAAAAGTTTATACCAACATTATTTTCTCTTGTTAAGTAGTCTAGAATTGTGTCTAATTTGTTATTTATGGCATCTGTACTTAGCATAAGAATGTCTAAATCTACAAAGTAAAGTGTTTTGTTTAGTGATAATCCAGTGTTTTGTATTGCTTCGTCTAAAGATGAACCTGTACTTTTATATATTTTTGATGTTTCTTCTTCTTCTTTTTTGTTTTCTCTAATTTCTAAGTTTATTTGATATTCGTTGTCTTGATAATCTATTGCTAGCAAGGAAACTACACCGAGTTCATTTAATTCAATGTAGTTGTAGCATCCACATAGTGGTAGTAAAAATAGAATAAGTAATAGTTTTTTCATACGTCACCTTTGTTTTCTAAGATTATTTGTTAGATATTTACTTCTTTTTGTGTCGTCTTTCTTTTTGCCTTCAATTAAAGTCTCTTTTAAGTAGGGAAGATTAAATGGAACTACAGGGAATGTATATGGTAGGTTAAATGATTGGTAGGAAGCAAGATTTACGATAAAAAAGATAATAGATAGACTTACTCCATAAAGTCCTAGGAAGGATGCGATTATTAGACTTAAGAATCGCCAAGAACGAATTGCACCACTTAGTTCAACATTACTAAATATCATACTAGATATAAATGTTAAAGCGGTTACAATAATCATTATAGGACTTACGATATTAGCACTTACGGCAGCGTCACCTAAAATTAGGGCTCCTAAAATAGATATTGATGAGGAGTAGTTACTTGGAAATCTAATATCACTTTCTCTTAACATTTCACAAATAAAGAGCATAAAGAATGTTTCAATGGTTGCAGGGAAGGGAATGCCTTGGTTTTGGGTAATAAAACTTGTTAAGAGGGTAGCTGGAATAGTTTCATGGTTGTAGGTGATAATTGCAATGTAGAAGGCTGGTGTAAAGATTGTTAGAAAGAAACAAATTAATCTTAAAATTTTTAAGTTGTTAGCATTGTAGTTATAAAGATATTTGTCTGATACTGGATTGATAAAATCAGCTAATACTGCTGGAGTAATGATAGCAAAGGGGCAGGTGTCTAAAACAATAACGACTTTTCCTTCTAAAAGGGCTTCTACGATGACATCTGGACGTTCAGTTAATTTAGTTGGCGGGAAAAAGTTTTTACTTTCTTTAGCAAGGTATTGTTTTAGAGAGCCAGCATCAATGATAATGTCAGTGTCTATTTTAGAAAGTTTGCTATCTATTTCTTTAACTAATTCTTGTTTGGCAATATTGTCTATATATAAAAGACCTGTTGCGGTTTTTGAATATCTTCCTAGTTTGTATTCAATAGTTTTTAAATGGGCTGATTTAATTCTTCTTTTAATTAAACCGATATTCTTTTGATAATTTTCTACAAGTGAGTCTTTAGCACCATATAAATCTTGTTCTATTTCTGGAAATGATATTGATCTATCAAGGTTTGCTTTAGTTTCTAGAGCATAAATATGATTTTTATATAAAATTACGGTAAATCCATTATATAGATAAAATTCTATTTGCTCTTTGTTTATATTTTTAAAATTTGGGGTAGCTAGAATATTTGATAGACTTGGCTTATGGTTGGGATTTGTTAGGTTTTTTAAAATAAAGTTGTTAATAAGTTCTGATGAACAAATAGTTTCAATATAAAAGATATAAACTGTTCTTAGTTTATATTTGATTTTTCTGGTTATTAGATCGGGGGTATCTTTAAATTTTTCGTTAATTTCTTTTATAATTTTCATTTTATCACTACTTTTAGTATGGAGTATTTTTCTTTTTTTATTTATAATATTTATAGGTGAATTAAGGTTATGGGAGTAAAAGTTAATAATACAAATAAAACGTTTGATGAGTATAATTTTGATAATTTTTTTAATGTTTCAAATTTATATAATTTTGATAGGGTGTATGTTACTAAGAAGGATATTTTTAGTGATGGACTTTCAATTGGGAAGGATATTACTTTAGATAGTACTAATTATAGTGCCTTGATGAAGGTAAGTAAGGCTACTTTGTTAGTTATTGATGATTTTAACGTAGTTTCAAAGCTTCAATTAGAAGATGTTATAGGTAAGTTTAGTGGTGTAATTGTTTTTAGGAACGCCCATGATTTAGTTAAAATGAATTTGATTAAGACTAGTAATATTTATGGTGAGTGCGAAATTGATAAATATGGAAATGTTAAAAAGTTATAATGGCGGCGTATATTATTAGTTTTTTTCGTTGAATCAATCTAAAGTGCACAAATAAGTGCAATTAAGTAATAAAAGTGTGT
>JAUNFS010000006.1 GCA_030524925.1 bacterium
TAGATTTTATGCTATCTAGAGAATGTTTTTCTTATACAACTGTCAAAGTAGGGTGTTTTTGTAAAAAATTTAAATTTTTAATAATTTTGTATTGATTATGAGTTATTCTTATGGTATATTTAATTTGTTCATTTGATATGGCGGTGTAGCTCAGTTGGCTAGAGCATCCGGTTCATACCCGGCAGGTCGGGAGTTCAAATCTCTCCGCCGCTACCAATTTAATTTGAATAATTTAAAGCGACTTGTTAGAGAGTCGTTTTTATTATATAATTTGAGTAGAAAAAGTGAGTGTGTTAAAAATGAAAATAGATGATGTAATAACTAACATATATAATGAGGTAAAAAGAAGATGTGAATTACCTAGTAATGTTTATGGAATTGGTGCATGGGATCATCATATTAGAGTAGTGTATGAGCTAGCAAAAAAATATGCTGATGATTATGGTGCTAGTTTTGAAATTGTTTCTATTGCAGCTTTATTACATGATATTGCAAGTGTGACAGATGCTAAGTTTACTGAAGAACATCATATCATTGGTGCTTCTATTGCTGGAGAATTGTTAATAAAAGTAGGGTATCCAAAAGATAAAATAGATTTAGTTAAAAAATGTATTTTAAATCATCGTGGAAGCAGATTAATGGAAAAGACAAGCCAAGAAGAAGTGTGCATTGCTGATTGCGATGCGATGGCTCATTTTTATAGTGTTCCTAGTTTATTAAGTATGGTTTATCGTGAGAAGAAATTGGGTATAGATGAAGGAAGCAAATTTGTTTTGGATAAACTTGAAAGAAGTTATAATAAAATGTCAGATAGAGGTAAGCAACTAGTTAAAAAGCAATATGATTCTGCAAAAGATATTTTGGGACCTCTTGATTTGAAATTATAGTAAAGTTTTGTGATTCTTGATTTTATTATAAATAGATGCTATACTTTAAGTGTTTTAAATCGCTGAAAAAGGAATGTTATTTAGGAATGCATAAAAGTGAGCTTGGTATAGTGGGAACAAGTTATGTTGATAAATGACTCCTACCTTTTGAGAGAAATGAAAACATTTCCGGGTTGACCGTTATAGAAAATAAGTAAAAGTAAGGATGGTACCGTGCTTAGCACTCCTATGGTATCATCTTTTTGTTTGGAGGATATTATGAATTATTTTAAACGACCGAGTTTTTTATTTTTTAAATTAAGAAAGGAAGACGAGGATGAAATTAAGTAAATTAAATATTAAAAAAATAAATTTTAATGATATTGATAGAAAGTATGCTGGGCAAGATATTTTAATGAAGTTGGGTGAATTATATCAATTTGAAAGTGGAATTTATGCTTATGGTAACGTTTGGACAAAATTGGAACAGAATATTGAAAAAATAATAATAGAAGAACTTGATAAAGCTGATTGTGTTCAAGTTGAATTTCCAAAGCTGCAACCAAAAGGAATATGGGAAAAATCTGATAGATGGCAATTATATACTACGGAAAAAGATATTATGTTTACTGTTAATAATAATTTAGGAGATTATGGACTTGCCCCAACTGCTGAAGAGTGTGCTGCACTATTTGCTGCTAACAGAGTAATTTCGTATAAACAACTGCCAACGATTTATTATCAGATAGGTGAAAAATTTAGAAAAGAAATTAGAACTAGAGGTTATTTGTTTAGACCAAGAACTTTTGTGATGATGGATGCTTATTCATTTGATAAAACAGAAAAGGATATGGTAGAATCTTTTAATAAAATGCATAGTGCTTATTTAAATATTTTTAAAAGAATAGGAATAGATGTTATTCCCACAATAAGTGATGGTGGAACTATTGGTGGCAGAGTATCTGAAGAATTTCAGGCAATTTTACCACAGGGTGAGGATGTTATTTTATATAATAAAGAAAATAATATAGGTATTAATAAAGAAGTATTAGACTATGATGATAAAGATATTTTTATAAAAGAATTAAATGGATTGTCTTTAAATGAAATGAACGAAGTTAGTACTATTGAATTAGGAAATAACTTTAAACTAGGGACTAAATATGCAGAGACGATGAAATTGTATTTTCAAGATGAAAATGGAGAAAATAAGCCATTTTATATGGGTTGCTATGGAATAGGTGTTGGAAGAATACTAGCGACTTTAATTGAAAATAACATAATTATTAAGGATAATCAGATTAAAGGTTTTTCAATACCATATGAGATAGCACCATATAAAGTACATATAATCTATAATGAAGATAATAAGTTAAATGCATTTAAACTTTATGAAAATCTTTTAAATAATAAAATAGATTGTATTATTGATGATCGAGAAAATTTATCTTTAGGAAATAGAATGAATGATGTATCTTTATTGGGTACGCCAAAGATGATTGTATTAGGTTCAAAATTTGACAATCAGAGTTATGAAGTAGAGGACTTAAAAAGTGGTACAAAAGAATTGGTTAATATTGATAATATAGTTGAATATTTAAAAAATAGTAAGAGGCTCTAGAAAGCCTTTTATTATTTTGGTAAAATATAGTTAGAGGTAGACTATGAGTAAGTATGATAAATTGTGGAAATATGTTAAAGACGATAATAAAGAAAAATATGAACTTGGTTTTGATGAAATAAAAGATATTTTAGGTTTTGAGATAGATCATTCTTTTTTAAAGTATAAAAAGGAGTTAGAAGACTTTGGATACAAAGTTGTTAAAATTAAACTTAAAGAAAAAAGTGTTTTGATTGAAAAGGTAAGTTAAAAAGATGAATAGATGTAAGTGGTGTAATTTAGATAATCTTTTATATGTTAAATATCATGATGAAGAATGGGGAGTATTAAATACTAGTGATGCTTATTTATTTGAAATGCTAATTTTAGAAAGTTTTCAGGCAGGACTTTCTTGGGAGTGTGTTTTAAATAAAAGAGAAGATTTTAGAAAAGCTTATGATAATTTTGATATTAATAAAGTAGTCAAGTATGATGAATATAAAGTACTGGAGTTATTGAGTAATGAAAAAATTATAAGAAACAAATTAAAGATAAAGGCAAGCGTTAGTAATGCTAGAATTTTTAAGGACATTGTAAAAGAATATGGGAGTTTTTATGATTATTTGTGTTTATTTACTCAAGGAAATATTATAGTGGAATGTGATAAAACTACTAATTATTTGTCTGATCAGATATCTAAAGATTTAAAAAAGAGAGGAATGATTTTTGTGGGTTCTACAATTATATATTCTTTTTTACAAGCAATAGGAGTTATCAATTCTCATGAAGATGGATGTTTTTTACATAAAAAATAATTAATTGCATTAATAGTTATAAAGGTGATAGAAATGAATAAAGAATTAGAAGGGGTTTTTGAAGAATATAATGGTTTAAGTGAAGAAGAGGTTTTAAATTTAAGAGAAAATTATGGTGAGAATGTTTTAAAGCCTAAGAAAAAGCTACCTTTCATTTTTAGACTGCTAGCAGTTTTTAAAGAGCCAATGTTTTTACTTTTAATTATTACAGCAAGTGTATATTTTATTGTTGGTGAGTATGCAGATGGCTGTTTAATGTTAGTTTTTGTTGTGGTAATTTCTATGATATCTTTTTTTCAAGAAAATAAGACAGAAAAAGCGTTAGAAGAACTTAGTAAGTTATCAGCAATTAATGTTAAAGTAATTAGAAATAAAATGGTAAAAACAGTTTCTAGTGAAGAATTAGTAGTTGGAGATTTGGTTATATTAGAAGAGGGAGACAGTGTCCCAGCTGATGGGATATTACTTTATGCGGAAGGTTTAGGCGTTAATGAGGCAATGCTTACTGGAGAATCTGCAGTTGTTTATAAAAACATTTTAGAAGATGATAAGAATCATTTTAAATTAAATATGGTCTATTCTGGAACTAGCGTAGTTGGTGGAGTAGGACTATTTAAAGTTAGTAGTGTTGGTACTATGACAGAAATTGGTAAGATTGGTTCTGAACTTGAAGAAATAAAAAAAGGAAAGAGTCCTTTAACAAAACAAGTAAATAAACTAGTTTATGTATGTACAATTATAAGTGTTTTAATTTGTGTTTTTACGATGATTATTAACTTTATTAATTTAGGAGATTTGAGTCTTAAAGAAAGAATTATAGAATCTATTTTAGCTGGCATTACAATAGCAATGGCAACAATACCGGAAGAAATACCAGTAATACTTACGGTGTTTTTAGCATTAGGAGCGTCTGGTCTTGCGAAAGAAAAAACACTTGTTAAGAATTTAAATGCTACTGAAACACTTGGTGCTATAAATGTATTATGTACTGATAAAACCGGGACATTAACTCAAAATAAAATGGATGTGGCTTTTGCTTATGAGAATAGTAAGTCTTTTGGTGAAAGTGCTGTTAGAGCTTCTTTAAAAATTTCAATTGATCCGATGGAAAAGGCAATAAAAAAGTATTTTAGTAATGTAAAGATTAAGCCCTTGGAGGTTTTAAGAGAATATCCTTTTTCTAATGTATCTAAAATGATGGGGATACTTTGGGCTGATGGGGTACTTTGTATAAAAGGGGCTTATGAAAGCGTGCTACCACTTTGCAAGATGACTGATGAACTTTATAAAAAGATGGTTAAAGATATTACTCATTACATGAATGATGGATATAGAGTATTGGCAGTTGCTAGAGCTAGTAATGTTAAAGATAGTATAAATAATCTTAGTGATGTATCTTATGATTTTGAAGGTTTTATTGTTTTAGAAGATCCACCAAGAAAGAATGTATATAAGTCAGTGATGGCATGTAATAATGCTGGAATTAGGGTAATTATGATTACTGGTGATAATGGAAGTACAGCACTTGGAATAGCTAATAAAATTGGTTTAATTAACAATGGCCATGTAATAACAGGTGAAGAACTAGAAAAAATGAACGATGATGAGTTGTTTATTAGTGTGCAGAATACAAATATTTTTGCAAGAGTTTATCCAAGTCATAAGATGAGAATAGTTGAAGCACTGCAAAAGAATAATAATGTAGTTGCTATGACAGGTGATGGAGTAAATGACGCGTCTGCTTTAAAGAAGGCTGATGTAGGAATTGCGATGGGATTAAGAGGTACTAATGTATCAAAAGAAGCAGCTGATATTATAATTTTAGATGATAATTTTAATACAATTGTTAAAGGCGTATTTGATGCAAGAGGAATTTATAAAAATATTAAAAAAGCAATATCTTATATTTTTGTTATTCATATACCAATAGCGCTCTTATCACTATTTGTTCCGCTTTTTAACTTACCACTGTTGTTAAAACCAATTCATATTCTTTTATTAGAATTACTTATTGATCCAACGTCGTCAATTATTTTTCAAAGAATTAAAAATAGTAAGGATATTATGTATGAAAAACCTAGAAAGAAAGATGAAAATATTATTCATAGAAAAACAGTTGTAAGAAGTGTAGCTCAGGGTTTATTAATTTTCTTGGTAACTTTTTTAAATTATTATTTATTAATTCATTTAAATGTTATCACTAACAAAGCAATTACGATAACTTATAGTACTTTAGTTTTGTCAATAATATTAGTTTCTTTTCAGCTTCGTACTTTAGATTCAACGTTTAAAACATTAGCTAATGCTTTAAAAGATAAAACAGTTTTGATTGTTAATTTGGTTATAATTATGGGATTAATTTTGCTTGTTTATTTACCATATTTTAATAAGGTAGCTAATACAATGCCACTTAATATTTTAGAGTGGGGATATGTAGTTTGCATGGCAATAATATGTGTTGTTCCTTTTGATTTATTTAAGAAAAAGATTAAATAGTTATATTGTTTTTTAGGGTTAAGTATGCTAAAATTATTTTAGAATAGGAAGGTGTAGTTTGTGAAAAAATATTTATTATTTGCATTTTTATTGTTACTTCCTTGCAAGGTTTTGGCTTTTGCATTTGATTGTCCTAGTTCAGTAACTAGTGGAGAAGAGATAAGATGCACAATTATACCGGGAGATAACCTAAATAAAATAAATGGTAATGTTGGATTTGATGATGCGTTAGTTTTTTATGGAATATCAGGTAGCGGATTTACAAATGTAAGTAGTGGAACAAGCGTTACTTTAAATAGTGTTAAAACAAATGCAGAGATTTATTTGAAATTTAAAGCACCAAGTGTTACTACAAAAAAAGAGTATGCGATAACATTTACAAATTTTTCGTATGTTACTGGAGATAATCGGACAAATCTTTATGAAGCAAAATTATTTAAAGTAAATGTTGTTCCTAAGACAACAACCACAACTACAACAAAAGCAAGCGTTTTTAAAATCACTTTTGATGCTAATGGTGGAACTGGGACTTTTAATGAATTATCTTGTACTAGCAAAAATGGAGTTTGTAATGTTGATTTAAGTAGTGTAGGAGTTCCTGTTAAAGATGGTTTTACATTTAATGGCTGGGGAACTGTTAGAAGTTGTACTACTTCTGGGAATAAGAATGTTTATAAGGCTAAAAAGAGTACGACTTTATATGCTTGTTATACAAAAAATGGTGATACAACTACAACGACCACGACTACAAAAGTAACAACTACTACTAAGACAACGTCTACGACTACAGCTAAGACTGATATAAAATTATATTTAAAAGATTTAAGTGTTGAAGGTCAAAATATTGATTTTAGTAAGTTTAAAACAAATTATGAAATTAAGGTTTTATATGAGGTTGAAAGTATTAAAATTAATGCTGAAGCAGCTAGCGAGGGTATAAATACTGATTATCAAAATGAAGTAAATTTAGAAGTTGGTGAAAATGAAATCCCAATTACGCTTAGTGATGGGACGACTTCATCAGTTTATACTTTAAAGGTAATAAGGCTTAAAGAAGGCGAAGAAATTAAAGATGCTTCTAATGATGCTACTTTAAAGTCTTTAGTACTTACTGGTTATAATATTGGATTTAATTCTACAGTAACAAGTTATGAACTAACTGTTAAATATAACGTTAGCAATATTGAGGTAAAAGCTACACCTAATGATGAGAATGCTAAGTTTGTTATTACTGGTAATAGTGATATTGCAAATGGAAGTGTTATAAAAGTTGATGTGCAGGCTGAAGATGGAACACTTATGTCTTACAAAATAAATATTGTAAAGCAAAACTTTTTTCAGACTTATAAAAATTATTTTTTAATGGGTGCAGGAGCGGTATTACTTATTTTAATAATTTTAATTATTGTTGATAAGAAGAAAAAAGTAAAAAAAATACCGAAAACTACTGTTGTAAAGAAATCAAGTAATATTAAATCTAGTGGTTCTAGCAATAAATCAAATGGAGTTGAAGTTTTAAAGATGTAATGTTTGAAAGATGAGAAATCATCTTTTTTGTATGGTAAAAAATAATATTTGAGCTGTCCTATTTTTGACAAAGTGAAAAATTTCTAGAAGCAACTTCTCGTCAGAGTTTTCCACACTCCTAGTTGACACGGGGGGGGGTTGTTATATAATAAAAGAAGAAAATAGGTGGTAGAGTGATAAAAAAATATAGGAAACGCATACTAATTCTGGCGTGTTTGCTACTGATAACCGTGCTTCTAGCCGGGGTATCTTATGCTGTGTTTAATAGTTATGCATCTCAAAATAGTACTAATACATTAGCGGCAACTTGTATAGAACTAGAATTTAGTGGAGAAGATTCAGTTAATTTAATAAATGTATATCCAATAAGTGATAGTGAGGGATTAAAAACTACGCCATATAAATTTAAAATAAAAAACAAGTGTAAGAACTATTTAGAATATATGGTGATAGCTTCAGCAATAAATATTACTAATCCCTTAGATTCAAAATATGTAAAAGTAAATTTAAGTGGAGATAATGAAATGGAACCAGTGTCACTATCATCATTAAAATCTATCCAAACACCATCTTCATTATCAGGTTATAGTATTAAGGAAAATTATGTATTGAAAGATAATGATGGAATACTAAAAGATGAAGAGAGAAACTTTGAATTTAGAATGTGGTTAGATGGAGAAAATGAAGAGACTTGGACAAGTGAACAGGTAGAAAGTAAAAACTATCAAGTAAAAATATCTGTAATTGGTACAGTAAAAATTGAACCAAAGAGTGATATATATATAGCAGCTTTAATAGATGGAGAGGAAAGTCTTACATTTCCAACAACAGCCGATTATATGGCAAAAGTAAACTGTACTAGAGGCGGTAAAAAGGTAGATACAAATGCGAGTATAAAGTGGACAGGTGCAAGATGGGCACTAACTACAACTATTACTGATGGTAATACTAGGTGTAATGTTTCTTTTGTTGCGGAACCGGCTCCAGATGGTTGGTATGCTGCTGAAGATGGGACACTACTTGCGGCAATAAAAAGCGATAATGAATTAGAGCCAACTATAACAACGCCAGGGACAGCGACAAGTTATAGCTTAGCAGATAAAATACCAGATTGGATATTTAATGTGGATGCATATTATACATATGGAGATACATATAAAGTGAATAGTGATGGGACGTATACTATTGAAAATCCAAAGAAGATAAAATATAGTGATGAATTAAGTATTTTAAAGGGAAAGTATATGGTTAGTTCACAAGATAATTATTCAGATGCTTTTTCTTCTAATGATGAATTACTTGATACCACAAATAAGAAACAATTACTGTTGATTAGAGATACGGCTAGTGATGGTTTTACGTATAGTAAAATATCTGGTGGAATGAAAACTTTTCCTAAAGAAACTGAAGCAGTAATGGCTACTACGGCAGATGATTATGGGACTTCATATTACTTTAGAGGTGCTGTTGAAAATAATTATATAGAGTTTGCTAATAAGTGCTGGAGAATAGTAAGAGTAACCGGTAATGGTTCAATAAAACTGGCACTATTTAATAATAATGCGAATAGTAGTACTAATCCATGTGCGGAAGTTAATGATAGTAAAGAGGCTGCTACTGTGGGGTCAAGTATGTTTAATTATGCTCATGGTGATAATGCTTTTGTTGGATTTATGTATGGAAATGCTGGTTGTTCTAATGGAACCTCAATTAATAAAAATGAATGTACCAGTGCTGGAGGCACGTGGAACGCTTCAACGTCATATGCAAATGCGCAGGCCAATGTTAATAAAAGTACAATATTAAAGTATTTAGAAGAGTGGTATAATAATAATTTAGCTAGTTATGATAGTTATATAGCAGATACTATATGGTGTAATGATAAGAGTACAGTAAAAGATACGTCATTTAATCCATGGGGATGGACGCTAGGAACGAATTATGGATATGGGTTTAATTCAAATTATTATAGTGCTAATAAAAGATTGCTGCAGAATGATGAGTATGGGTTAATGCTTGCTGGTAATCCATCGCTAATTTGTCCAAATGATAATAATGGAGGAAAGTTATCTAAGTTTACAGTAAGCGATACCACTAATGGCAATGGAAATTTAGATAAAAAGATTGGATTACTTACTGCTGATGAAGTAGTGTTTGCGGGAGGTGGTGAGGTAAATTACAGCTTTTATTTAATAAAAAATACTTATACGTGGTGGTGGACTATGTCTCCTGGTGATCTAGGAAATGTTGGAACTAGTATGTGGGGAGTAAGTGGCGACCACAGTATTGTTGGTATTTATCTTACTATACGAAGCAGAGCTGTAAGGCCATCAATATCACTAGTTTCTACAGTGCGAGTCACATCGGGAAATGGAACTAGAAATAATCCTTATAAAATAACTGTATAATTTATGAGTAAAATGTAATAACTTTACATTTTTTCTTTTTTTTGTTAAGATTTTTTTAGGAGTGATGCGGGGATGGGAAGAAAATATTTTTTAGCGTATTATGCTGATAATGAGAATTATGTTGCAATAGATTTAAAGAAACTTCCTTATTTTAGTGGAAGGAATGCTGGTAATGCTTATGATATTATTAGTTTTTATAATGAGTTTGATGATCAGCAAGATTTGTTTCTTTATTTAAGACAAAAGGGGTTAATTCCAAGAAATACGGAGGAAATATGTTTGTGTATGCAGCAAAAGAATCAAAATGGAAGTACGACTTTGAAAGCTTTGCCACATAGCGAAGAACCTTTAGTAAAATCTAGTTCTAAATTTTTTAGAAAAGATTATCTTATTGATTATTTAAGAAAAAATTTATTAGATAATAAATTTGTGGATGCTGTAAGAAGAGAGTTTGGTTTTTATCGTATTTATGAGTATGACGGAATTAGTTTAGAGTCTTGCTTAAATAATATTGTTTATTTTAATAATTTAAAAAAGGGGCATAATTTGGATAATGCTAGTGCAACAGAATTAGAACATAAAATTGATATGGTTGTAGTTGGTTTGACTAACGGGGTAAAAACATTTATTACTACGGCACTATTTTGTAATTATTATGCTGGGTTAGGAAAGCATGGACCAGTTAGTAAAGATGAAGTACGGGATGTAAGTTATGATAGTGAAGAGTTTTTGGAGTTAAATGATATAGTAAAGTATAATGTAGGTTTATCTGGTAAGGCGTTAGAAGAAGCTTTAGAAGATGAAGAACTTGCAAGTGAAAAGGTATCTAAGAAATTTTAGATATTTTTTTATTGAACAATTTTTTCTTTATATTGTATAATTTAAGTGGTAGTGATGATATGAAAGATAATATTAATAAATTTTTAGATTATATTGCTTATGAGAGAAAATATTCGGATAAAACTGTTAGAAGTTATGAAAATGATTTATATAAGTTAGAAAATTTTTTAAACAAAAAGAAACTTAATTATTTACATTTAGAATATGAAAATGTTAGTGAGTTTTTGATGTTTTTGCAAAAGAGTGGGTATAAGAGTGGGTCAATAAATAGAATGATTAGTGCATCAAGGTCTTTTTATAATTATTTGATGCTTTCTGATATAGTAAATGATAATCCTTTTATGTTAGTTTCTAATTTAAAAAGAGAAAAGATGCTTCCTACATATTTTACTTATAATGATTTTGAGAAGATGTTAGATAGTGTTACTTTGGATGATGAATTAAGTGTAAGAAATAGATTAATTTTAGAACTACTACTAGCGACAGGAACAAGAGTTAGCGAACTTGCAAATATTAAGATTAGTGATATAGATTTTAAAAATAATGAAATTAAGATTTTTGGTAAGGGTAGTAAAGAACGAGTGGTATTTTTTGGAAATCACGCTAGAGAAAAGATGTATTATTATTTAAAAGATGCTAGGCCAAAGCTTTTAAATGGGAAGTTTAGTGAGTT
This sequence comes from bacterium, assembly GCA_030524925.1. Taxonomy (GTDB): domain Bacteria; phylum Bacillota_I; class Bacilli_A; order RF39; family UBA660; genus CAG-533. The sequence continues at coordinate 11,226 of JAUNFS010000006.1, forward strand.
TTTATTTATAAATGATAAGGGAGGAAGACTTACTGATAGAGGGGTAAGATTTATTATTGATAATATAATGAAGAAATGTCAGTTAAAAGTAAAGGTTACTCCACATGTTTTTCGTCATACTTTTGCGACGATGCTTTTAAATGAGGGATGTGACGTTAGAAGTGTCCAGGAGCTACTTGGACATGAAAATTTAGGTACTACAAGTATATACACTCATTTGACTAATGAAACTATTAGAAAGACATATTTAAATGCACATCCTCATGGAAAACGCTAGATTTTTTGATTGCTAATTGTTATAATTAAGTAGTAGGCTATGGTGGTTAATATGGAAGAAAATAACGAGAAAATTTTAAAAAAAGTTTTTCTGATTGGAGTTATAGTAATACTTTTAATTATTTTGCTATATTTAATTGATAATACACTTTCTGTTAATAGATATAGTTATGAACTGCCAAAGACTACAAGTGCTGTACAGGATAAAAGTATAAGAATTATAGATGATAATTTGAAAAAAGAGTATAATGCTAAGCTTAATGATAATTTGTTTTTAACAGCGTTATATAATGCACTAGGCAGTAATTTATCAGTTAGTGATGTTAATTTATTGCAGTCTGAAGCAAGTAAGTTTATTTTTGTTTATACTAAAGAAATGTATGATACTCCTACGGAGACGATGGATTCAGCAGCAATAAACTTAGCTATTGGTAATATTTTTGGGGTATCAATTGATTATGAAAGTATTAAGGATTACAAAATAGATGATAATTATAAATATGAAATTAATTTTGCTAATCCTAGATATTGTTTGAAGGCATCAAAGTTAAAGGAAGAAAATGATAAGTTGGATGTCTATTTAGATTTAATTGATTATAACTCTTTGAGCTGTGGTAGTGATGAGCTTTCTTATAGTGATGATATAGTTGCTATGAAAGCGGTACTTTCAGTAGATAAGAGTAATAATATATATTTTATAAATTCATTTATGAGAATCGACTAGAAAGGAAGGAAATTTTATGAAATATGTTTATTTGTTTTCTGAAGGAAACAAGGATATGAAGAATCTTTTAGGGGGTAAGGGTGCTAATTTAGCAGAGATGACTAAGTTAGGGTTACCGGTTCCACAAGGTTTTACTATAACAACTGAAGCTTGTACTAAGTATTATGACGATGGCCAAAAGATTAGTGATGATATTCAAAAAGAGATTTTTGAGAATATTGCTAAAATGGAAGAGATTACCGGTAAGAAGTTTGGTGATTTAGAAAATCCACTATTAGTTTCTGTTAGAAGTGGTGCTAGGGCATCTATGCCAGGAATGATGGATACAATACTTAATCTTGGTTTAAATGAAGATGTAGTTGATGTTCTTGCTAAGAAGAGTAATAATCCAAGATGGGCTTGGGATTGTTATCGTAGATTTATTCAAATGTATTCTGATGTTGTAATGGAAGTTGGAAAGAAATATTTTGAAACTCTTATTGATAAAATGAAAGAGAAAAAGGGTATTACTTTAGATACTGAACTTACTGCTGATGATTTAAAAGAACTTACAGTAGAGTTTAAAAATGAATATAAAAATAAAGTAGGTAGTGATTTTCCTACTGATCCTAAAGAACAATTAATGGGAGCAATTAAGGCTGTATTTAGATCTTGGGATAATCCTAGAGCTAATGTTTATCGTAGAGATAATGATATTCCTTATTCTTGGGGAACAGCTGTAAATGTTCAAATGATGGCTTTTGGTAATATGGGAGAAACTTCTGGTACTGGGGTAGCATTTACTAGAGATCCAGCAACGGGTGAAAAACATTTAATGGGTGAATTTTTAATGAATGCTCAAGGAGAAGATGTTGTAGCTGGGGTTAGAACTCCGCAACCGATTGATCATTTAAAAGAGGTTATGCCTGAGGTTTATGAAGAGTTTACAAAGATTTGTAAGACTTTAGAAGAGCATTATCATGATATGCAAGATATGGAATTTACTATTGAGGATAAACATTTATATATGCTTCAAACTCGTAATGGTAAAAGAACTGCTAAGGCTGCTTTAAAAATTGCCTGTGATTTAGTTGATGAAGGAATGATTACTGATAAAGAAGCAGTAATGATGATTGATCCTCGTAATTTAGATACACTTTTACATCCTGCGTTTGATGCTAGTTTATTAAAGGATGCTAAGTTAGTTGGTAAAGGACTTGCGGCTTCACCTGGTGCTGCTGCTGGACAAATTGTATTTACTGCTGATGATGCTAAACGTGCAAAAGAGAGTGGTAAAAAGGTTGTTCTTGTTAGATTAGAAACTTCTCCTGAAGACATTGAAGGAATGAAAGCTAGTGAAGGAATACTAACTGTTCGTGGTGGTATGACTAGTCATGCTGCTGTTGTAGCGCGCGGAATGGGAACTTGTTGTGTTTCTGGGTGTCAAGAAATTGTTATGGATGAAGAAAATAAAGTATTTACTTTAGGTGGAGTAACTTTTAAAGAATTTGATGAGATTTCTATTGATGGAAGCACTGGTAATATTTATGCAGGATTAATACCTAAAGTTGATGCAACTATAACAGGTGAATTTGAAAGAATTATGGCTTGGGCTGATAAATATAGAAAGTTAAAGGTAAGAACTAACGCTGATACTCCTAGAGATGCTAAGAAAGCTAGAGAACTTGGTGCTGAGGGTATTGGATTATGTCGTACTGAGCATATGTTCTTTGATAAAGAAAGAATTGCGGCTATTAGAGAGATGATTTGTTCTGATACTGTTGATGAAAGAGAAAACGCACTTGCTAAGTTAGAGCCAATGCAACAAAAAGATTTTGAAGCACTTTATGAAGCTATGGAAGATTATAGTGTTACGATTAGATATTTAGATCCTCCTCTTCATGAGTTTGTTCCTACTGAGGAAGCGGATATTGAACTTCTTGCTAAGACTCAAGGAAAGAGTGTTCAAGAGATTAAAGCAATTATTGCTTCATTACATGAATTTAACCCAATGATGGGACACCGTGGATGCAGACTTGCAGTTACATTCCCTGAGATTGCTAAAATGCAAACTAGAGCAGTAATTAAAGCGGCTATTGAGGTTTCTAGAAGAAAGAATATTAAGATAGAACCAGAGATTATGATTCCATTAGTTGGTGAAGCTAAAGAGCTTAAGTATGTTAAAGATATTGTTTGTAGTGTTGCTGATGAAATTCTTAAGAAAGAAAACTTTGAAATGAAGTATCATGTTGGTACCATGATTGAAATTCCTAGAGCGGCACTTACTGCTGATGAGATTGCTAAGGAAGCTGACTTCTTCTCATTTGGTACAAACGATTTAACACAAATGACATTTGGCTTTTCAAGAGATGATGCTGGTAAGTTCTTATCTTCATACTATGATAAAAAAATTTATGAAAATGATCCTTTTGCAAAACTTGATCAAAAGGGTGTAGGCAAACTTGTTAAAATGGCAGTTAGTTTAGGAAGAGAAGCAAATCCTAATATTCATTTAGGTATTTGTGGTGAACATGGTGGAGATCCTTCTTCAGTTGAGTTCTGCCATAATGTAGGACTTGATTATGTTTCTTGCTCGCCGTATAGGGTTCCAATTGCAAGGCTCTCTGCTGCGCAAGCTGCAATTAAATCAGAAGAATAGTTAAAATATATTATATAAGGCTGACGCAAATGCGTTGGCTTTTTTCTAACAATTTTGGTTATTGCAAATTATATTTTTAGCAAAATTTAAGGTCAAATTTGATAATACTTTGTATCGTATGGAAATATGCTTTTTTTTATAGTATAATTTTATTGTATACTTGGAGAGTTAAACAATTCGCGAAAAAAACATATTCTACTACGAATATAAAAAGGAGAAAGAAGTATGAAAAAAATAGATAGTGAAATACCAAAAAAAGGGGAATTAAATAATTTAAAAGATGAAAAGATTGCCCAAAGAAAAGATGAACAAAAAAATTCAAGTATATTGTCAAAAATTATTGCGATGTCTGCTATAATTTTAGTAGCAGGAGTAGTGATTCTATTAGTAAATGGTAGTAAAGATGGAAATATAAAAAGTAATGCCAAAATTTCTTTGGATAAAATTGTTGAAAAAAGTGATTTAGAGACTGCAAATATTACATATAATGTAATTGCAAAGAAATGCAAGAATGAAGAGGAATGTGATTTAAAATCAAATAATATAGCTGATTTTAAATATGTGGTATCATGTAAAGGAACAATTACTGCGGGAATTGATTTTAGTAAAATTAAGATAGAACAAATTGATAAAGAAAAAAAGTTAATTATTACTATGCCTGAAGCAACATTAAAAGGTGAACCTACAATTGGTTCAACAAAATTTCTAAATGGAACAGATATATCCGCAAATGAGTTACCTGAAGCTAGAAAATTATGCCAAGAAACAGTTAAAGAAAAAAGTGAAAAAGATAATAAATTGTTGCCAGCTGCGAAAGAACAAGCGAGAGTTGTTTTAGAAGAATTTTATACTCAATGGATTAAAGCGTACGATTCTGATTATAAGGTAGAGGTTAGGTAAGGTAGGTGGTAATAGCATGAAAAAAATAGTGTTTAATGTTGGAATAATTTTAGCAATATTTGTACTTACTGGTTGTAGTAAAAATGGAGATTACGAATCATTATCAGAAAATGTTAAAAGATTAGAACTAACAGGGAATTTAGTTACATATGAAGCCTATTATCATAATGTGCTTGAGTTTGAAAAAGAAGCAGGTAAAGGAATAACGCACGTTTTTGAAAAAGATAGAAAATTATTTGCAGAATATACTGGAACAATAAAGTTAGGAATTGATTTAAATAAAGTAAAAATTGAAATTAATGGTAAAGAAATAAATGTAAAAATACCTGCAGCAAAAATAATTGGACAACCTAATGTGGATAAAGATGATTTTAAAAAAGAAAAATTTATTGAGTCTGAAGAAGGTTTTATTAATAAAAATCGAATAAATGGCGATGATATATCAAAAGCTTTTGATGATGCTCAAGCTGCAATGAAAAAATATGCTGAAGATGATGAAGAGTTGCTTGCGATTGCGCAAAAGAGAGCTAAAATTATTATTGAAGAAAACATAAATCAATTTAGTGGTATGAAACCCTCTGATTATACTATTAATTGGGAATATGAATCATAACGTTGAAGTTTTCTTTTGCTTTTTGATAGATTTTGATATATATGAAAAGATTATCAGAATAGTATAGTATAAATTATAATTGAATATACTAATAATGGTATACTAATTGACATTTTTATAAAAATATAGTATATTTATTTTGCACTGAAAAGTGTGAAAATGTTTTTCGCTTCTGGATGGTGCGAATAATAAATGATTCCAGGCGACAATGTTTTTCGCTTCCAGGTGGCGCGACTAATAAATGATCCTGGTTGAAAATATAAAATAACTTCATCAAACGGTGGAGTTTTCTTTTCTTTTATTTTATGCATAGATTATGCATTGAGATGATATGATACACATTGAAATTTATATTATATTAAAGATGAATATTTTGATGTCGTAGACGATGATAGTTTAAAAAAGAAAATGTTAGATGAAATAAAAGTAAGTTATTTAGTTCTTATTTGCTAAACTTTAAAAAGAGCAGTTTATTAATTGCTCTTTTTGAATATTTCAAATTTTTTAGTTTGAATAAGTGAATAGATATATTTATATGTGCCTGAAACTAATTGACCGATATATGTGCAAAAACCTGTTGGTAAAAATGAACATAATAATCTTAAAATTCTACAAGTTATATATGATATGTTGTGTTTTTGATTGTTATCTTTTATTTGTAAATAATTCCATTTGATTATAGCCGGTACATTTAAAACCATGTCTATAATTTGGATTATAAATATTATAATATAAATCTTTAAATCTGGTTTATAGAACCAATATAAACTGATATTCATCATTATAATAGATATCAAAAGAAGACCTAATAATTTGTATGCGTCTTTTAAAGATTTTTTGTAATTAAAATTATCTTTAGAAATATCAATTTTGGATACAGTACTAATGCTGGATAACATATCCCATTGGGTGTCAGATGTTAAACTATCAAAATTTATAGCTGTTAAATATTTTGTTCCATAAGATACACTGTTTTGAATGCCAGTTAAATAAATAAGTAACATTCCAAAATTACCAATAATATTGAAAGAAACATTTTTTATATTCTTCTTAAACATTAAATTTGGCTTAACAAGCTTAACATTTTTACAATAATAATAGGCGATTAGAATGGCGTCTATTAGGATAGTTAATATAACTGATAAACAGTTTTTAATTATTAATGATAGTATTACAATACAACTTAGATTTGTTATATTAAAACATGTATTCATTTTGTTTGATAAAGTGTTTTTATTTTCATAATAAAGTTTTTGCGATATAAGTTGCATTAAGAATCCGAAAAACATAAGAAATACTGAGTATATAGCGTAATAGTGATAGACGCTTGTTTCTAAATTAAAAAATAATAAATATTTATCAATGTTTATAGTTAATATAATAGTAATTAAAAGTACAAGGACAGTTCCAAAAAGCATATTGGAATATACAATGTTTTTAATATTATTTTTACTATCAGTTATGTTTGGACCTACAGAAAATATCTCCGTAAAGATCATATAAAAAATTGTAAGGGGTAAGTTATTATTAGGACGTTAGATATTTCTTTATTAATTATTAAACCTAAAGCTATCCATATTATAATGGGACATATAGATGTTAGGAAAATGTCTAAACTTATTTGTAAGAGTCTTTTCATATAGGCGTATCCTTTCAAAAATATTATTACTAGTATGATTATAATAAAGAGATATGGCAAATGCAATGTATAAACATTACAAAAATGAAATATTTAATATTTTAAGTTTGTGTTAAAATAGTGGCAGAGGGATGATTTATGGATAAAATTTTAATAGCTGAAGATGATGAGAAGTTAAGAAATGAATTAGAGATATTTTTAAATAATAATGGATATGAAACTATTGGTTTAAAAACGTTTGATGATACTTTAAATGATATATTAAAGATAAATCCTAGATTGCTACTTTTAGATATCAATTTGCCGGGAGCTGATGGTGAATATATTTGTAAAGAGTTAAGAAAAAAGTCTAATATGCCAATTATTATAATTACTAGTAGAGATAATGAAATAGATGAATTATTAAGTATAAATAATGGTGCTGATCATTATGTTACGAAACCATTTAATATTCATATTTTACTTGCTAAGATTAATTCACTTTTAAGAAGAAGTAATATGGTTAGTGATAAAGTAGTAATTGATGCTGGAGATTTTGTACTTAATGTAGATAAAAGTACTATAGAAAAAGATGGCAATGTGTTAGAACTTACTAAAAATGAATTTAGAATATTAAAGTTTTTAGTTCAAAATATGGATAAAATTGTTACTAGAGAAGAGATTATGATTTGTTTATGGGACAGTGATAGTTTTATAGGTGATAGTACTCTTACGGTTAATATGACTAGGCTTAGAAATAAATTAGATGAAATGGGACTAGAAAATCTTATTGAAACTAAAAGAGGACAAGGTTATATTTTAAAAAGGAGAAGGTAATGATGAGTTTTTGGATGCTTCTAAAAGAAAAACTTGTACAGATAGTTTTGTTAGTATTTGCAGTTGTTACAATAGAGATTTTTTTAATGATATATTCATTTGATAGCTTTATTAAAATTTATATTCCAGTGATAATTTTTGGTTTATATATGGTTGGTTTTATTTATGAGTATCTGATAAAGAAAAGATACTATGATGAATTACAAAAAACAATTGATGGACTTGATGAGAAGTACTTAATTACTGAAATTATGAAAACGTCAAATTTTGTTGAGGGCAAAATTTTAAACGATATTTTAAGCCAAGTTGATAAATCTATGCATGAGCAGGTTAATAAATATAAATATTTACAAGAGGATTATAAAGAGTTTATAGAACTATGGATTCATGAAGTTAAATTGCCACTTGCTACTAGTAAAATGATTATTGAAAATAATAAGAATAAAGTTACTAAAAGTATTGAAGAAGAGTTAGATAGTATAGAAAATTATATAGAGCAGGCTTTGTTTTATGCGAGAAGTAGTGCGGTTGAAAAAGATTATAGTATAAGAAAATGTAATTTAAAGGATATTGTTAGTGAAAGTATTAAAAAAAATAAGACTAGTCTTATTGAGGAAAAAGGGGAAATTAATATTCACGATTTAGATAATGTAGTTAGTACTGATAGTAAATGGATTGTTTTTATTCTTAGCCAAATTATTCAAAATAGTGTTAAGTATAGAAATAAAAAATTGTTATTAAATATTGAAATTTATAGTGAGCCTAAAAAAGATAATACCGTACTTTATATAAGAGATAATGGGATTGGTATAAAAAAAGGAGAAATTTCTAGAGTATTTGATAAAGGGTTTACTGGGACTAATGGAAGGTTAGCAGGTAAAAAATCAACAGGAATAGGTCTATATTTATGTAAGAAGCTATGTGAGAAACTTGGGGTATCAATAAATGTGATGTCTACTGAAGGGGATGGGACACTTATAAGTTTGGTTTTTCCAAATAGTAGTTTTGTGAGACTAAAATAAATGTTACAAAAGTGTAGGGTTATTGTAAGGTAAATTAGTGGCAGATAATTATAAAAACGACTATAATTAAGACGTATTTTGAAAGGAGTTTTTATATGGAAAATATATTAGAGGTTAAAAATGCATTAAAATATTATGGTAATAAGTCTAATTTGACTAAAGCTATTGATAATGTAAGTTTTAGCGTACAAAAAGGTGAATTTGTCGGAATAATGGGTGCTTCTGGTAGTGGTAAGACTACACTTTTAAATTGTATTTCAACGATTGATAAAGTTACAGCAGGGCATATTATTATTAATGGTGATGATATTACTGAGCTTAAAGGAAATAATTTAAATAAGTTTAGAAGAGAAGAACTTGGATTTATTTTTCAAGATTTTAATTTACTTGATACTTTAACTGCTTATGAAAATATTGCACTTGCTTTAACAATTCAAAAAATAGATGCTAAAGAGATTGATAAAAGGGTAAGAGATATTGCTAAGAAGTTGGATATTGATAAAATATTAAGTAAGTATCCTTATCAATTATCAGGTGGTCAAAAACAAAGGGTAGCGTCTGCTAGAGCAATTATAACAAATCCTAAGTTAGTGCTTGCCGATGAACCAACGGGGGCATTAGATTCTAAGTCTGCTAGACAGTTATTAGAGACTTTTACAGCACTAAATGAAGATTTGGATGCAACAATTTTGATGGTTACACATGATGCGTTTACTGCCAGTTATGCTGATAGAATTATTTTTATTAAAGATGGTAAAATATTTAATGAATTAGTAAAAGGAAATAATACTAGAAAAGAGTTCTTTGAGAAGATTATTGAGGTTCAAACTCTTCTTGGAGGTGAGCTAAACGATGTTATTTAAATTATCATTTAAAAACATGAAAAAATGCTTTAAAGATTATGCGATTTACTTTATAACTTTAATATTAGGGGTTGCAATATTTTACATGTTTAACTCTTTAGATAGTCAAGAAGCGATGCTTGAAGTATCTAGTTCAACTAAAGAAATGATTAAACTAATGATTAATATGCTTGGCATGGTATCAGTATTTATTGCAGTCATACTTGGACTATTAATTGTGTATGCAAATAGATTTTTAATTAATAGGAGAAAAAAAGAATTTGGTATATATATGACTCTTGGTATGGGAAAAAGAGATATTTCTAAAATACTATTATTTGAAACTATCTTTATTGGTATAATTTCTCTAATCATTGGTTTAGTGCTTGGAGTTTTTGGGTCACAGTTAATGTCTATTTTGGTAGCAAAACTATTTGAAGCAGATATGAGTAATTTTGAGTTTGTTTTTTCACAAAGTGCATGCATTAAAACATGCGTCTATTTTGCAATAATGTATCTAGCTGTAGTATTTTTTAATTCATTTACAGTATCAAGATATAAACTTATTAATCTTTTAAATGATGCTAAGAAAAATGAGCAAATAAAAATGAAGAATCCTGTTATGTGTATAATCGTATTTATATTATCGTGTTTGGGTCTATCATACGCCTACTGGATCGTAACTAAAGGTATCTATAAATTACATGGAGTAAACGAAACAACTTTCTATATTGGTATAGCAGTAATAATTGGGGTAATTACAACAATTTTAATTTTTTGGTCAATATCTGGTTTAATTTTAAAACTAGTTCAATCAAGAAAAAGTATTTATTTAAAAGGTACAAATATGTTTGTTTTAAGACAACTACATAATAAAATTAATACAACTGTAATAAGTGTAAGTGTAATATGTTTAATGCTATTTATGACAATTACAGCATTGTCTTCATCTTTGGCTTTAAAAAATTCAATGCAAAAAGATATTGAAAAACTCACACCTGTTGATATTAATTTATATAAAACTGCTAACTTAGATAAGAGCGCTGAAAGTATTACTTATAGTGAAGAAATAAAAAAGGATTCTAAAATGCCAATTTCTTACACACTTAAAGAAAATGGATTTGATATGAACCTCTTAAAAGATATTATAGAAGTACCTATTTATGAACTAAGTGATTTAACATGGGAAAAAACATTAGGAAGTGCTGCTATTGATATTAAAAAGGAATTTCCAATGATGAATTTAACAACTCCAGAAATGATTATAAAACTATCAGATTATAATAAAATAGCAAAACTTTATGATAATAAAGAATATACTTTAAATGATAATGAATATTTAATAATTGCTAATTATGAAAGTATTGCGGGCATGAGAAATAAGGGGTTACAGGCAAACACAGTAATTAATATAAATGATAGTGAGTATAAGCCTAAATATCAAAAATGCGAAGATAGTTTTATTGAGATTTCTACTAGCAAAACTAATGTTGGAATTATAGTTGTTCCTGATAGTGCTAATTTAAATATTGATAATCAAAAATTATGGCTTCTAGCAGCAAATTATAATGCTAAGACTAAAGAAGAAAAAGATAAAATAGAGGATATTTTTTCAAATAATGAGTCTGTTCTTAATCAAAGACTTCATGAAGCTAAAAACTCTTTAAATAGTGATACAAAAATTAAGATGTTTGAATCAAGCGTTGGTTTATCAACTATTGTTGTGTTTATTGCAATTTACTTAGGAATTATTTTTCTTATAGTAAGTTGTGCGGTTCTTGCACTTAAACAGTTAACTGAAAGTTCTGATAACAAACAAAGATATATTATTTTAAGAAAAATTGGCTGTGATGAAAAGATGATTAATAGTGCTTTATTTAAACAAATTGCGATATTCTTCATTCTGCCTTTAATCTTAGCAATAATTCATTCTATATTTGGTATTCAGTTTGCTTTATCAATATTTGATACTTTGGTTTCCAAAAAACAATTAATTCCATCTGTTATAATGACGGTAATTGTAATGGGACTTGTTTATGGCTGTTACTTTTTAGCAACTTATATTGGTAGTAAGAATATAATTAAAGATTATGATTAGAAGGGTAATGGACAATTGTTTATTGCTCTTTTATTTTAATAGAAATGGAGATGATTAATAAAATATGGCAACTACTAAAGAATATAAAAATTATATTTTAGAACAGTTAGATTTACTTGATAATATAGTTTGCAAAAATATGATGGGAGAGTACTTACTTTATTATAAGGGTGTATTAATTGGTGGAATATATGATAATAGGTTACTTTTAAAAATTGTAAATACTAATAAAAAATATAGATTAAAAGAATCTATACCTTATAAAGGAGCCAAGAAGATGTATTTAGTTCAAAACGTTGATAATAAAGAGATATTAAGAGATATTGTATTTGACACTTATAATTGGTTAATAAAATAGTTAAATATAATAATTTTTATATAGTTGGTTGTCTATATTGTAGATAACTTCTTTTTGGGTGTAGTTTTCTTTTACTGAAAGATTTATGGTATAGATAACACTTTCTATAAGATTGGATTCGTATAAGTCATTAAATAGTTTTTTGCTCATGTTTAAAGATATAAAATTGTTTTCTATTTCGTAACTAATTTCTTTTGTGTCTTTGAGATAACTAATTAAACTAGTTTCGTAGACATTTTTACTTGCTAGTTCTTCTATAATTATTTCTATTTTTTCTTTATTTTCATTATTAACCATGGTAAATGGAACGTAATAGTAATAGTCTTTAAATTTAGATAAGTAATAAATTGTGGTTTTAGTGCTTCCTTTGATGTTTGTAATGTTATATTTTTGATTGATTCCATAAGATCGGTCTATTATTGTAGGAATTTGTTTTCCGCTTAACATTTTGTTTAAAATGTTTCCTTCTATATAAATAGAAATCTTATTAATATTTTCTAGGCTGGTTAGGGTGTAGACTAGAGAACTAATTAGTTTATCTTCTTTTTCTTCATCTATTGTTAAGAATTGTTTGGAAAAATTTAGTTTTACTAGATCATTTTCAGTCTTTATTGAAAGTAGTTTGGTATTTTTAGGGATAATAGGAGCAAAGCCTTCTTTTAGTGTACTATTTTTAGATGAGCCTTCGGTAAGATATTCAATTAGTTCGTAAATTTGTTTTTCACTAGTTTTATTTGCCATTATAACAGATACTCTTGCAATATAGTTATTTTGATCTAGTAAATAGATGATACTAGTGTTACTTTCACTTTTTTCGTTATTGATAGATGTTTCTTCTTTTTTTGTTGGAAAAAGATAGACTATTAAAATTAAAATAATGCTTGAGATTATTAAAAATGATTTCTTTTTGATTATTCTTGTTAACATTAAGCACCTCATTAAAATATATTCTTTAAAATGAAAAAAAGTCGTATAAAACGACTTAAATACTTAATTCTCCTAGTTTTAGTAACTCTACTATAGCGCCTGAACGACCTTTAACGTTAAGTTTTTGCATTGCATTAGAAATATGATTGCGAACTGTTTTTTCACTGATTTTTAGAATGATACTTATTTCTTTGGTACTTTTATTTTGAATAAGTAATTCAAATACTTCTTTTTCACGAGTGGTTAATATTTTTTTGACCATGGTTTCCCTCACTTTCAAATCTTCCATAGTATTTTATGTAAGATAAGACTGTAAGGTTACGCTAGTTATTGGTATTTGACAGTGATATATTTTTTTTCGCTAAATTCTTTTTGTATAGTTCTCATGATTTGGTTGGCTTTTTCTGGTGAACTATCTTTGGCAGCTACTGTAACGTTTATTTGATCATTTTTAATTTTAATAAAACTTTTAATTTTGTGTTCTTTTAAAACTAATTCTTCTAAAGCTGCTTCTTTACCTTTATTTAAATTAATTAGTAGAAGTTTATTGTAGGCATTGCTTTTATCTTCAGCGCTTACTGATTTATCTTGAAGAGTTTCTTCTAGCTTACTAATTTCTGATAATGTTTCTTCATCGTTTTCAATTCTTAGAGATGCTAGAGAGTCTTCGCTATTGATTGATACTTTGCTTTCTTCACTGTTTGTTTCTGAAGATTTGAGTAGGTTAGACAAAGTTTCATTTGGAAGTGCTACATAATAGACTGTTAATACCAAAATAATACTAAATAAAGTTAAGAACCATAGTTTTTGTTTGTTTATCATAGTTTCCTCCACTAGTAAATTATATTACTTTGATTTATTAATATACCTAAATCATGAAAGTAAATATATGGAATAGCATTCTTCTTAGTATTCTAAAAAACATAATTAACCTCCTTTGTTAATTGCTCATTAGAGATTCCTCTCTATTAGTTATTGTTGTAAAAAGAATAGCTATTTCCTTTTTTTTATTTTCAATTTTATTTTTATTTGGTAAAATTATCCTAGGTGTTATTATGGAAAAGTTAGTATATTATTTTATATATTTTTTTATATTTTCAGTTTTAGGATATATATGTGAGGTTACTTATGTATATATTTGCGATAGAAAATTAGTTAATAGAGGTTTTTTACATGGACCTTATATACCGATATATGGAAATGGCGCTATTTTTATTACGCTTGCACTTGGCCAGTGTAAGATGGTTATTTTAGTTTTTTTAGGTAGTATGCTAATTTGTAGTATTTTAGAGTATATTACTAGTTATGTGATGGAAGTTATTTTTCATAATAGATGGTGGGATTATAGTAAGCAAAAATTTAATATTAATGGAAGAGTATGTTTAAAGAACGCTTTACTTTTTGGAATAGGGGCGATAGCAATTGTTTATCTATTAAATCCTGTATTTAATAAATTTTATTATATGATTGATTATAAAATATTAAAGTTTATTTGTTTAGGTTTGATGCTAATCATGGGACTTGATTTTGTAATTAGCTTTAGTGAAGCAATTAAGTTAAGTACAATGATGGAGTGTTATAATAAATTTGTTAACGAGTGTGTAAATATTAAAAATGTTAAATTTGATAAATTTAAAACTAGACTTTTTAATGCTTATCCTAACTTGATACTTACGAATAAAAAGTTTGGTAGTTTTTTAAAGAAAAATTTAGGTAAATTTAGAAAAAGAATAAATTGGTAATTATTAAAATTACTGATTTTTTTTAGTTATCAACAAAATAAAAAAATTAAAAGGAAATAAAGCTTAAGCTTACAACAATAACTAATAGAGGGAGGAAAGATGAAAAGTTATGTTGTAAGACAAGAAGATGAAGCTGATTGTGGAGCTTGCTGTTTGCTGTCTATTTTACTTTATTATGGGGGATATATGCCACTAGAGTTAATTAAGGTCGATACCTTAACAAATAAAAATGGTACTAATTTTTATAATATTAAAGTAGCAGCAAATAGATATGGTTTAGATGCTACTGGGAAAAAACTACTAAAAGTAGTTGGTAATATGCCTTGTATAGCACAGGTTAATATTAAGGGTTTATTTCATTTTGTAGTTATTTATAAGATTACAGATAAGTATCTTTTGTTAATGGATCCAAGCAAAGGACTAGTTAAAGTAAATTTAGATGATTTTTATAGAGTGTTTACTGGCTATATTTTAGAGTTTACACCTACAAGTGCAGTTATCTATTATAAGCCTAAATCGTTGTTTATTAACTATTTAAAAGAGGCATTTTTAAGTAATATTAAAATTATATCTTTATTATTAATTATTTCTTTATTAGTTGTATTTTTGAGTTTATATAGTACTAGTATGATTGAGTTAGTAATTAATAATAAGAATAGGCTTTATATATATGTTTTTATCTTCTTAATAATGTTAAAAGTTTTATTTTGTTATTTAGAAAATATCTTAATTGCTCATTTAAATAAAAATATAAATAATAAGATAACATTTAGTTATTTAGAACATTTATTTTTTCTCCCTTTTAAATATTTACAGTTAAAGAAGAAAGGTGATTTAATTAATCGGTTACAGGATTTAAATGGAATTAAAGATTATTTTTCAGTAGGTATAATTGAGAGTGTTATTAATATTTTATATATATTAGTTAGTAGCATTATTTTAATTAAGATTAATTTAAAACTATTTTTGATTCTATTATTTTTTAGTATCTTGTATTTGCCAATAGCAATCTATAATAGTAAAAAGATTTATTATGATATAGAAAAGATGATAGAAAATGATAATGAACTTATGGATGATTTAGTTAGTGGAATTAATAATCTTTGGACTATTAAAGTATTAAATAAATCAAAGTTTATTTTAAAGAACATTAATGGTAAGTTACATACTGGATATTTTAGTCATTTTATGTTTGATAAAAAAAGAGCTAGAAATGACTTATTAAATAATTTTTATGAGAGCATATCTTTTGCTGGATTAATTATTTTTGGAAATTTATTAAATATAAAACTTTCTTTGTTACTTGTGTTTATTTTTATATATAATTATTTTAGTTCGGGAGTTAAATTCTTTTTAGATTTTATCCCTAATTATTTGTATTTTAAGAGTACTTATCAAAGAATTAATAGTTTGTTTTATCTTGAGAAAGAAAACGAGGAAGGAATTAAATGGGTTAATGGAGATATAGCTATTAGTAATTTATCTTTTAGTTATGATCTTAATATTATTTTTAATAATTTTAATTTATTTATTCCGATGGGAAGCAAAGTATTATTAAGAGGTAATAATGGTAGTGGAAAGAGCACTCTTTTAAATATTTTATTTAGAATTATTGATAAGTATAATGGTTTAATTACAATAAATAACCAAGATCTACGAAGTATTATTTTTAACGAGGTTAGAAATAATATTTGTTATGTAAGTCAAAATGATGGCTTACTGCCAGGCACAATTCTTTATAATATTTTATTAGATGAAGAATATGATGATTTAAAAATGAGGAGGATAAGTTCATTACTTTATCTAGATAGAATTATAAATAATAAAATTAATGGTATAAATACAGTGATTAGAGATAATTTGAGTGGAGGTGAAAAACAAAGAATTATCTTAGCTAGAGCCTTGTATAGAAATTTTGACGTGTTGCTTCTTGATGAAGCTCTTTGTGAGGTAGATTATAAGTTAAGAACTAAAATAATATTTAATATTAATAATTATTATAAAGATAAGACAATAATTATGGTGAGTCATAATGAAGAAAAATTTAAATTTGATAAAGTTGTTAATTTAACTGTTAGAAAGGATTGGTATGTTAGATAATAAAGAACTTTTACAAGTTGAAGGCGGAGCGATTAAGTGGACCGTTGGAATAATCTTAGGCGCATTTGCTTCTTTACTTGCGGGAATTATTGATGGTTATCTAAGACCCGGGAAGTGTAACTAATGAGTGATAAAGAGATGGTATTAGTTTATGGTGGTTTTAGTACTACATTACTTAATTCTTTAGCAAGAATATTGACAGTAGTTTTTAATATTGGCAAGTCTGTTGGAACATCTATTAGAATGATAAGACAAAAACAAAAATGTTAGTTACAAAATGATCTTTTTTTGATATAATTGTTAAGGGTGCAATCAATATGGATAGCAATATAAAAAAAGTATTAAAAAAGTTAGAAGATAATGGATATGAAGCTTATATTGTTGGTGGTTTTGTTAGAGATTATTTACTTGGTAATGAAACAACTGATGTTGATATTTGTACTAATGCACTACCAAAAGATGTTTTAAAAATTTTTGATATAAAAAAAGAGACATCTTTGTATGGTTCAATTAAGATTACTACTAAGAAATATAATTTTGATATTACTACTTATCGCACTGAGAGTAATTATGATAATAGAAGACCTACTAATGTTATTTATGTAAATAATTTAATAGATGATATTAAAAGAAGGGATTTTACTATTAATTCACTTTGTATGAATAGTGATGGAACAGTTATAGATTTACTCGGTGGTAAAGAAGATATTGAAAATAGATTAATAAAGGTAGTTGGAGATACTAATTTAAAGTTAAAAGAGGATCCTCTTAGGATTTTAAGAGCTATAAGATTTTCTACTGTTCTTGATTTCAAATTAGATGATGAAATAATTGATTTTATTAAAAATAATAAAGATTTAATAAAGTCATTATCTTATACTAGAAAAAAGGAAGAACTTGATAAAATATTGGTTTCTAAAAATGTTTTAAAGGGATTAGAATTTTTAAAAAATTATGATTTACTTGATACATTGGAGATTAATTATGATAAGATAACTGTAGTTCCAGATTTGCTTGGAATGTGGGCACAAATAAATTATTCTGAAAAGTATCCTTTTACAAGAGATAACATAAGAATGATTAATAAGATTAGAAAAATTATTGAGTTTGGAAAGTTTTCTAATGAGGTACTGTTTTTTAATGATTTATATACTTTACTAGTTAGTTCTGAAATACTTAATATATCAAAAGAAAGTGTTTATGATGCTTATAATTCTTTGCCTATAAAAAGTAGGGAAGAGTTAGTTATTAAACCAAAGGATATTATTGATATTTTAAATATTATTCCTTCTAAATTAGTTAAAGATATATATGATGAGGTTTTGTTAAAAGTTATTAATGGAGAGTTACTTAATAGTAAAGAAGATTTAACTAGATATGTTTTAAATTATAAGGAGTGAGTGATATGAGTAATACAATTTTGGAAGGGTTAGTTAAAGAAAAAGATTTTACTTTTAAGAAGCTGTTATTCAAAATTGTAAAAAGTTTTAAGTTAGATGTTAATGAACTTTTATTACTCGTATACTTTATAAATGAAGATAAGCCTTGTCTAGATATTAAGAGAATAGCACTTATTACTTATATGGATGATAAAGATATTATGGGTGCTTTTTCTTCATTGAGCACTAAAGGGCTAATTAAGCTTTCAGTCATTAAGGAGTCTGGTAAAATAACTGAGATAGTTGATATTAGTAATACTTATAAAGCAATGGTAAGTGATATTAATATTAAGATTAAGAAAAAAACTAATGATGATGTGTTTTCTACTTTTGAAAAAGAGTTCGGTAGACCATTATCTCCGATGGAATATGAAATTATAAGAGCTTGGATAGCTAGTGGAATGAGTGAAGAACTACTTATTGGTGCTTTAAAAGAAGCTACATTTAATGATGTTCGTAATTTAAGATATATTGATAAAATATTATTAGAATGGGCTAATAAGGGCTTTAAGACTATGGAAGAGGTAAATAATCATCTTAAAAAAAGAGTAAAAAAAGAGGAGAAGAAGGAACTGTTTGATTATGACTGGCTTTCAGATGGCGAATGATATATATAAAAAGTTAGATTATTATATTCCTAATCCAAAGTGTGAACTTAATTATAATAAAGACTATGAGTTATTGATAGCGACGGTTTTAAGTGCTCAGTGTACTGATAAAAGAGTAAACATGGTTACTAGTGAGTTATTTAAAAATAGAGATTTAAAAGATATAGCTAATATGAGTTTAAGTGATATTAAAATGATAATTCATAGTCTTGGTTCTTATGAAAGAAAAGCAGTTTATGTTAAAGTTATTGCAAGCAGATTAGTAAATGATTTTAATTCTTCAGTTCCAAATAACAGAGGCTATTTACTTAGTTTACCTGGTGTTGGGACAAAGACGTGCAATGTGGTGTTAAAGAATCTTTTTAATGAACCTTCTATTCCAGTGGATACGCATGTTATGAGAGTTTGCCAAAGATGGAAAATAGCAAGTCTTAGTGATAGTCCTCAAGTGATAGAAAGAAAATTACAGAAACTTATTCCAGTAGATAAGTGGAATAGAGTAAGTGAACAAATACTTTTATTTGGTAGATATTTTTGTACTTCTAGAAATCCAAAGTGTGCAAACTGTTTATTTAAAGAAAATTGTCAATATAAAAAGAAGTGATTTTTTGTAAGTCACTTCTTTTTTAACAACCACTTGTAAGGTTTCTATTTAAAGTTTTAGTTTTTCCATTATAGGTTACGATATGCATTACTTGATAACTATCATTGCAACTTAGGGTTTTACAATCAACTTCATTATTGTTTTGATAACATTCGTCAGTTACAGTCGCACTTGATGTAACGTCATATCCATTGTCTAAAACTTTTACTAATTTGTTATTACTTTTTAAATCGTAATATTCTGAAACAGTTATTGAACTACTTCCGTTTAATTGTGGCGTCCAATTATTAGTAGGTTCAGGAGTAACACTTCCTTCAGGATTAACTGTTACAGTTGTTCCGCTAGACATATTATTTTTAAATATTGAGTAAGATGATTTTACTGTAAATGTAGTTTTTCCAGTTAGAACACCAGTATATGTATATTTATTATTGGTTGTAAAGCCTAGGTCGGTAGTATTTCCATTTGTTGTAACGTAGATGTGATAACCAATATTACCGATATTTGCACGGTTGTATTCTAATCTTTGATTATAATATTTTTCACTCCATGGTTTGTAGCCTTCATCAAAGTAAGATTTTAAGAATGTTTCATCAATGGCTTGTGGAGTAGCTATATTGTTCCAAGATAACTCAACAGCGCCTTGTAAGTAATCGGCTTTTAAATTTGTGGGATTATCCAGTTGTTTAAAACGATATGATTCTTCATCAGGTACTGTACCTTTTTTGAAATATTCTGTACTTCTTAGTTTTGCTGGTGTTGCAGCACTCGCTAGAGCTAAAGGTTCAGTTTCTAATTCTATTTCAGCTTGAACAACACTTGATGGTTGAGTCCATCTTGAGTTAGGTTCCATAATATTTTTAATAAGTAATTTTACCATTGGTTTTTTGATTTTACCGGCATCTTCGTTAAGTAAGTGAGTTTCTTTTGTTGTTTCTTTATATCCAATCCAAAGACTGATTGTATAATCTGGTGAGTAGACCATTTGCCAAGAGTCACCAATAACGTTTCCTTTGATACCTTCATTTTTTAAATAGTTTGAATCTACTGTTGATGTTCCAGTTTTACTTGCAATGTCAGTTCCAGATTTTGATCCAGCTGCTACATAGTTACTAGTAACAGCATTTTTTAAAATCATATTTATCATAAATGCGGTAGCTTCACTCATTACAGTTCTTTTTTCAGGAGTAACAGTATAAACTTCACCAGTATCTAGATATTCTAAACTGGTAAATGAATATGGCTCTATGTAAACACCACCTCTTGCAAATGTTGCATAAGCAGCTGCCATTTCTAATGGGTTTGTTCCTGAGAAACCACCAATACTATGTGATTCGTTGATGTAGCCATTTTCATATTCAGGAGTAATCCCTAAATTTGTAACAAATGTTTTGATTTGATCTTGGGTAAGTGCTTGAAAAGCTTGAAGAGCTGGGATATTTCTTGATGTTCCTAGGGCAGTATTTATAGTCATAATTCCCATATATGTATTATTCCAGTTTTTTAAATATCCACCACCAGAATATGTATATTTGTCATCTATAATCATTTTACCAGTAGACCAGTTTAAGTATTCAATAGCGGGACCATAATCAAATATTGGTTTAGCAGTTGATCCTGGATGTCTTTTAATTTGGGTAGCATAATTATATTCTAATAGTCTTTTACGGTTTCTACCAGCGCCGATAGCACTTATTGAGCCGTTATCATTATCTATTACTACCATAGCAGCTTGAACTGTATCGTTTATCCATTTGTATTCTTTTCCATTATATATATCATTAATAGCATCTTGTTTGGTAGGGTTTAAAGTGGTTTTTATTTGCATTGAAATTTCATAAGGGTTTTTCCCAGTTCTTTTCTTAACTTCTTCAACTACGGTATCAATAAATCCTTGGTATTGATTAGCAGTACTAGAACTTTCAATTAATAAGCTTTTTAGTGGAATAGATTTAGCAATTTCACATTCTTGTTCACTAATATAGCCATGTCTTTTCATTAAGTTTAATACTTGGTTACGACGGCTTTCAGCTTTTTCTGGATAGTTAAATGGGTCATAAGCAACAGGTGCTTGGAATAAACCAGCAATAGTAGCAGCTTCAGGAAGCGATAACTGACTTACGGATTTTCCAAAGTATACTTGGCTTGCTTGTTCAATACCCCAAGAACCACCTCCTAAGTAAGGTATATTTACATAATACTCAATTATTTGTTCTTTTGAATACTGTTTTTCTAAAACAAATACAGAAAGATATATATCAGTAAACTTTCTAATGATTCCTTTGATACCAGTTGCTTCATTGTTAGTTAATCTTTGTTTAGCAACTTGCATGGTTAGAGTAGAAGCACCACCAGCACCGCTTTGACCTAAAACTTGACCGATTGTAGCTTTTAAAAATCTTGCCATATCAACACCACTGTGTTGAAAGTATCTTGAATCTTCGGTAGCTACTAGAGCGTCAATAAATACCTCAGGTAGTTCATCATAAGTGACTTTTTGTCTATTTTCAGTTCCTAATCTAGCAAATTCTTCACCATTTTTATCTAGCAAAATAGATGCTTCTTTAGTGTAAAGACTTTCTACATCAAACTTTGGGGCTTTAATAACAACATAAGCAAAGAACACCAAAGCAAGAGCAAAGCCAGCAACTAGAAATAACATTATGATAATTAATATTTTTTCAGCGATGTTACCTTTTTTAAAAGTTTTCTTAAACTGACTTATAGTTTTATTATCTTCTTTTGGTGTTTTTTTTGTTCTTTTTTTAATTTTTATCTTTTTCATAAATAAAATTCCTTTCTAAAATAATTTATCTATTTCTTTTAAATAATCTAGAGTAGGGCTATAGTTTAATTTAATTTCTATACCATGA
Source organism: bacterium (assembly GCA_030524925.1). Lineage (GTDB taxonomy): Bacteria > Bacillota_I > Bacilli_A > RF39 > UBA660 > CAG-533. The sequence continues at coordinate 33,445 of JAUNFS010000006.1, forward strand.
TCTTTAATAAAATCATAAGGAATACTTTTTCTAGAATTACTATTGATAAATTCTAATAATATTTTACCATCTAATATAAAAAATTGCGAGTTAATTTCTATTAATAAAAATGAGATGCCTCCATTATCAATGATTCTTTCTATGTGTTTTAACTGATGACTATGAATATTTGAAAGAGCAAAGCTGGTTTTACTTTTGGTGCTTTTAGCATCAAAATCTAAATATTTGCCTTTATATACGCCGACATAATCTAATGTAGATTTTTGTTTTAATACGCCTTCAATATATTCCGTTTTACCTTTGTAAGTAACTTTTTTAATATCTACTGGAGTAGGCTTTTTATAAATTATTGCTAGATTTTCTTTTATATAATAATCGTTTGCTTCATTTATTAAGTTTTCTAAGTCCATACCACGGTTAGCGTAATTTATAAATTTTTGATATTCCTTTTTTGCTTTGCCTGGATATAACAATGTAATCACCAATTTGATTATACTAGATTATTATGGGGTAATGCTATAAATAATGTTGAAGGTTTGCATTTTTTGACACTATTTTATATAATAAAGTTGTAGAAAAGAGGAACTTATGAAAATTGATAGTTCAAATTTAAGTACAATTGCGGTTAGAACAAGTCAGTATCCTACTGATAATAAGCCAGAATTTTTACTTGTTGGTAGAAGTAATGTTGGTAAAAGTAGTTTTATTAATACACTTTTGGGAAGAAAGAATTATGCTAAAACCAGTGCAACACCTGGTAAAACTCAAACTTTAAATTTTTATATTTGTAATGATGAATTTTATTTAGTAGATGTACCAGGTTATGGATATGCTAATACAGATAAAAGTACGCAGAAGAAACTTGGATTAATGATAGAAGATTATTTAAAAACTAGAACTAATTTGGTGAGAGTTTTTATGTTAGTTGATGGTAGAATGAAACCTACAGAAAATGATGTTTTGATGTATAATTATTTAAAGTATTATAATGTACCAACAACTGTTGTTGCTACTAAATATGATAAATTAAAAGCTAAGGATAGGGATAAGAATATTAAAAATGTTTCGTTAGTACTCAATTTAAATGATGATGATAAGGTTGTAGCTTTTTCTAATGTTACTAAAAAGGGTAAAGAAGAGGTTTTAAATATTATTTTAGAAGGGCTTAATAATGAAGAATAAAAAAGGGTTTACGCTAGTTGAACTTCTAGCAGTTATTTCAGTTTTAGCGATTGTAATGGTTATAGTTATTCCGGCAGTAAGTAATAATAGTAAGACTGCAAAAGAAGGAATTTTAAAAACTAAATTAGATTTAATTGTGGATCAATCTATTATATGGGGGCAAGATCATATTAACTATTTTGTAAATGAATCTGAACCACTGGAAGAGTGCACGACTAGTGATGATTTGGTTAGCTGCAAGATTAGTTTTGGTGCTTTAGCTAAAGAAGGGTATGTAAAGTACGATGAAGGTGAAATAATAAGTGATCCAACTAAAAGAAGAGATAATTTAAATAATGAAAAAATAGATATTGTTTATGATAAGAAGAAAAATGATGTAAGTGCTACTTATGATAGTAGTCATTTGTTTGATTAAATTCCCATTTATGGGTTTTTATTTTGTCTATTTTATGGTAAAATTAGTGAGAAAAAAGAGGTGTTTTGCGTGAGAAAGACTGTTTGTTTAATTGGTAGACCAAATACTGGGAAGTCAACGTTATTTAATAGATTAATAAATGAAAAGAAAGCTATTATAGATGATATGCCAGGTGTTACGAGAGATAGAATTTATGGGATTGTTAATTATAAGGATAAAAGTTTTAATTTGATAGATACTGGTGGTATAGATTTAGCAAAAGAAGATTTTAATGAAAATATTAAGATGCAGGCAGAACTAGCGATAGATGAGTCTGATGTTATTGTTTTTGTCATTGATGGAAAAACTGATGTTACGAGTAATGATATTTTGATTTCTAAGATGTTAAAAAAGGCTGATAAAAAGGTAATTGTTGCAGTAAATAAATTAGATGAAACACATCAAAATGATTTAATGTATAATTTTTATGAACTTGGTTTTGATTTGATTTTGCCGATAAGTGCTGAACATAATAAGGGAATAAATGCACTTCTTGATGAGATAACTAGTGATTTTAATGCTTATACGACAGAAGAGGATGAGGCAATTTTAAAATTTTGTATTATTGGTAGACCTAATGTTGGTAAAAGTTCTTTAATTAATGCTTTACTAAACGAAGATAGAGCAATTGTTTCTAATGTTGCTGGAACAACAAGGGATGCAGTTGATACAAGATTTACTTATGATAAAAATGATTATATAGTTATTGATACAGCTGGAATGAGAAAAAGAGGAAGAGTTTATGAAAATATAGAAAAATATAGTCTTCTTCGTAGTATGAAAGCAATAGATAGATCTGATGTATGTGTGCTAGTAATTAATGCTGAAGAGGGTATTATAGAACATGATAAACATATAGCGTCTTATGCACTTGATGCTGGGAAAGCAATGGTTATTGTTGTTAATAAATGGGATTTGATTGAAAATAAGGATGAACAGATGAAATATTGGATAAAGAATATTAGGGCTAATTTTCAGTTTATTCCGTATGTTAATATAGTATTTTTATCATCTAAGACAAAGGCAAGAATTCATACTTTAATGCCAGAAATTATTAAAGCTTATGAAAGTGCTAGAAGAGAAATTAAGACTAGTGTTTTAAATGATGTTGTTAGAGAAGCCATTATGCTTCATGAACCACCTAGTTATAAGGGCAAGAGACTAAAGGTTTATTTTGTTAATCAGTGTGATACTAAACCACCTAAGTTTGAGTTTTCAGTTAATAATAAGAAACTTATTCATTTTAGTTATGAAAGATATTTAGAAAATCAAATAAGAGCTAATTTTGATTTGACTGGTACGCCAATTATTTTGAAGTTTACAAATAAGGGTGATAAAGGTGAATAAGAAAGTTACTTTAATTTCTATTTTAATATTGTTATTGATTGCTGGTGGGGTGTTTGCTCTCGTTAAAATAATAGATAATAAAAAAAGTGATGTTACTACTTTAAAAGTTATTGTTACTGAATCTTATAAAGGGTATGCTCTTGCTCAGGTAATTGGTGATAGTGATTTAGATATTGTTGAGGTACCAGTAGATGGGTTAAATGTAGGTGATGAACTTATTTTGGATGTTAAAGAAATTATGGAGATTTATCCGCCTAAGGTCCTTTTAAATTCTTATGAGATTGTAAATGATAAATTTGAAGATACAACAACTACTAGTACGACGACAACAAGAGTAGTAGAGAGTGATGTTACTACAACTAAAAAAATTACTACAACAAGTAAAGCAACTACAAAGCAAACTACGACGGTAAAAGTTGCAGAAAAGGCTTATAAAAATGCCGATGATAGTGTCTTAAAAACTACTTCTGAAATGTTAAAAGATAAAAATAGGAATGTAATAAAAGAAAATTTTATAAAAATAGTTGACTTTATCTTTTATGATAGAGATATTAATGGCTATTATTTTAAAGATTTAACTAATGGAGCTAAACTAAAAGTTATTTACTATGCTACGATGTTAGATAATTTAATTGATAAAGAATTTCCTTCTTATAAAGAGAACTTAAGTGAGATGTATAATAATATGAAAGCAAAGCTTGTTAAACTTTATTTAGAGAAAAGTTCAGAATATTGCAAGGATAATGAAAATGTTTGTAAACAAGCAAAGAGTGACTTTACAGTTTTAAAGAAGAGTTTAAATATTACCTTTGGTTTTATAAAAGGACTTTGTCAAGATGGAACACAAAAACTAAAAGAATGGTATGAGATTTACAGTGGAAAATAAGATTTTTTTAGATGGTGAAGTAATTACTTATGTGGTTATAAGAAAGAGAATAAAAAATGCTTATTTTAGGTTTAAAGATGGAAAACTTGTGGTAAGTGTAAATTATTTAGTTAGTGATAAAAAGATAGAGAAAATGCTTCATGATAATGCTAAGGCTATTTTGAAACTTCAAGATAGAGTAAAACAAAGAAGTGAAGAGACGCTTAGTTATTTAGGAAATGATTTAAATTTAATAATTAGAGATGATAAACCAAAAATGATTGGTGATGTTATTTATGCTAGGTCATTTGATGAAGCTAAGAATTATATCTACTCTTTGGCTTTAAAAGTATTTGAGTCAAGACTAATGCAAGTTAGATGTAATTTTGATGATTTACCAGATTTTAAATTAAAAAGTAGATTAATGAAGACCAAGTGGGGAGTATGCAATATATCTAGTATGAGTGTTACGCTAAATACCAGTTTGATAATGAAAGATGTACATTTAATTGATTATGTTTTAGTACATGAGTTATCACATTTTAAATATATGAATCATTCTAAGGATTTTTGGAATTATGTTGGGGAGCATTATCCATATTATAAACAAGCTAGAAAGGAACTTAATTATTAATGATAACATCTATAAATAATGAAAAAATAAAAGAGTATGCTAAATTAAATGATAAAAAATATAGGGATTTATCTAGTCTTTTTATAGCTCCGGGTGAACATTTAGTTGAAGAAGCAATAAATGCTAATTTAGTTAAAGAGATATTTGTTCTTGATGGTGAAGAAAAATTTGGAGGAACAATTGTTAGTGAAAACGTGATGAAGAAGTTATCTGGACTAACTAGTGCTCCTAAAGTTCTGGCAATTGTTTATAAGAAGGAGAATAGAGTTGATGATGGTAATGTTCTTATTTTAGATGGAATAAGTGATCCAGGAAATATGGGGACAATTATTAGATCTGCCTTAGCGTTTGGCTATAAAAATATTATAATAAGTGAAAATTCTTGTGATGTTTATAATTTAAAGTGCATTAGAGCTAGTGAAGGGATGATTTTCAAAGTTAATATTTATATAGGAGATATTATTTCTAAAATAAATGAATTAAAAGATAAAAATTATGTTATTTATGGAACTGATGTGGTTAAAGGTAGTAAACCGGCTAGAGAAAAAAATAAACATGCGATAATAATTGGCAGTGAAGCTAAAGGAATGCGTGACGAAGTAAAAAAAGGATGCACAAAATTTTTACATATACCAATGAGCGATGAGTGTGAAAGTTTAAATGCGGGAGTTAGTGCTAGTTTGCTTATGTATATACTAGGTGAAAATGTATGAAAATGGATTTTTTATTAAAACAAAAATTTGTAAATAAGGGAGTTTATAATAATAAAAATGTAATAGAAAATACGTTGCCAGCGTTTGATTTAGCTATTAAAAGTAATTTTGGAATATGGTTTAGAGTTAGATGTACAAAAGATAATAAAGTAATAGTTTATGATGATGAAAACTTTGCTAGATTACTTAAAGTAAAAGATAATGTCGGAAGTGTTAATTATGATGACATAGCTTATCTATCTTCTTATCATGTTCCCTTATTAGAAGAGGTATTAAATTTTATTAATGATAAAACGCCAGTTATTATTAATTTAGCTGGTGTGTATGATAAAAAAATGACTAAGGAAATAATAAATATCTTAGATAAATATCATGGAAGATTTGCAATTGTAAGCAATAATTCTAAAACTATTAGTTATTTTAATAAAGTAAGAGAAAATTATATTCTTGGAGAAATTGTTAGTAAGCAAAAACTAAGTATTTATTCTTTAGGTAACTTTATAGCACATTATATGATTAAGACAGTTTTTAAAAGTGTGAATATAAAACATTATAATTCTAGTGAGTTATTAAATTTTAAGAAGTTAGAAGTTCCATTAATGGGGTATTTGATTACTGATCAAGGACAGCTAAATAGTTATAATGATTATTTTGATAATATTGTGGTGGATGGAAATATTTTTAATATGTAAGAAGGATTGTTATGAAAGATAAATTATGGATAGGTAAAATTGTAAATTATTTTGGTATTAAGGGAGAACTGAAGGTAGTTTCTGATTTTGAGATGGCTGATAGGGCCTTTAAAGAAAATAATATAATATATATTAATAATGAGAAACATTTAGTAACCGGTTGTAGGTTTCATCATCATAATTATTTAGTTAAGATTGATCATATTAATGATATTAATCAAATCACTAAGTATATAGGTTATGATATTTATATTGATAGAGATACTTTAAGCTTAAGTGATGATGAATATTTGCTTGATGATTTGGTCGGTTTAGATGTTTGCGATGGTGATGAATTGGTAGGAAAGGTAGAATCTGTTAATAAAAATAAGGTTAATCCATTAATAAAAGTTAAAGGGTTCTATATTCCGATATATGGAAATTTTATTGTTAAGGTAAGTTTAAGCGAGAAAAAAATATATTGTAAAAATATAAGTGGTTTAATGTTGTAGGTGATGATTAGTGGAAATTATAGTATTGTCGCTTTTTCCAAAGATGTTTGATGGTTTCTTAAGCGAGTCAATAATTAAAAGAGCAATAGATAAAAATATTGTAAGTATTAAAGTAATTAATTTTAGAGATTATTCAGTTTATAATAATAATCAAGTAGATGATACTCCTTATGGTGGAGGAGCTGGGATGGTTTTAATGTGCGATCCAATATTTAGATGTTTAGATGAAATTAGAGATGATGATTCTTATGTTGTTTTACTTTCACCGGAAGGAAATATTTACAATCAAGAAAAAGCTAGAGAATATAAAAATATTAAAAAATTGATAATTATTTGTGGGCATTACGAGGGCTTTGATGAACGAATTAAAGAGGAAGCCGATGAAATAGTGTCAATTGGGAATTACATTTTAACTGGCGGAGAAATTGGTGCGATGGCAATAATGGATAGTGTAATTAGATTAGTGCCAGGAGTAATTAATCATGAAAGCTTAGATGATGAAAGTTTTAATGATGGGCTTTTAGATTATCCAGTATATACGAAGCCAGAAGAATATAGAGGAAAGAAAGTTCCGAGTATTCTTTTATCTGGTAATCATCAAAAAATTAAAGAATATAGACATAATGAAAGAATTAGGGTTACTAAAGAAAAGAGACCCGATTTGTTAAGTGAAGATGTATAGAGTTTTTAGATTAAATGATAGACTTAAGCTTAATGATATAATATTTTTTGATGGTTATGAAATAAAAATAAAGAAATGTAATTTAGTAATAATTAAACAAGAGTGGATTAATAAACTAATTTGTATGCTTTATGATAATAATTATAATGATTTAATTAGTAGAATACTTTTATTTTTAGATAATGATTCTAGTGATGATGCTAGAGATTTACTTGAAGAATTAAGAATTGTTAGAATGATTTTGTATAATAAATATGAAAAGTATTTGGATAAAAAAACACTTAATAAGTATTTATTTAAAATTGTTTTATTAAAAAGTGAATTAGAGCAAAGAGTATTAAAAAAAGAAAATAATATAGTTAGAGGAAGACAAATGTAATTGTTTTCTTTTTTTCTGATTTAGGTTATTGAAATTATATTTAAATTTTTATATAATGGTATAAGGATAGATAGGTATAAATTAGATGTACTTTTGGAGGTCACATATGAGAGAAAAGTATAGGAAAAGATTGTTAATATATGTTGGAATTTTGTTTTGCTTGATTTCATTAGTTGGTGTGAGTTATGCTGTTTTTAACGGTTATGCTTCACAAAGTTCAACAAATTCACTTACTGCTACGTGTGTAGAGCTAGTTTTTAGTGGAGAGAACTCCGTTAATTTAACTAATGCTTATCCGATTAGTACTGCGGAAGGTCTTAAGACGACGCCTTATACTTTTAAGATAAAGAATAATTGTGATAATTATATGCAGTATACAATAATTGCTTCAGTTATTAATACTACAAATGTGCTTGATTCTAAGTTTGTTAGAATTGCTTTGGATGGGGATGATGTGGTAAGCCCAACAAATATTAGTGTTTTAAAGAAAATAAATACACCAGCGTCTCTTTCTGGTTATAGTATTAAAGAAAATTTTGTTTTAAGTGAGACAATGGGAATTAGTAAGAATGAAGAGAAGAACTTTAAGTTTAGAATGTGGCTTGATGGAGATAGTAGTGAAACTTGGACAAGTGAGCAAGTTGAGGGAATGAATTATCAGTTAAAGATTTCGGTTGTAGCTACTGTTAAGACTAAACCAGCGGATGATTTATATATTGCTACTTTAGTTGATGGAGCGGCAAGTAGTTCTTTTCCGACAACTGATGAGTATGATGCGAGCGTGGTTTGTGAAAATGAAAGTGGAACAATTAATACAGGAGCAACAATTACTTGGAGTGATAATAAGTGGAAGCTAGCAATTGACGATGTTTCTACTGGGGAAACTACATGTACTGTTAAGTTTGTTGAAAGTAAAGTTAAATTACTGGCCGATGCTATTAAGGGTAAGAATAATAAAAATGTTTCGGTTGTTCAAACAACGCCAGGTTCTGCAGCATCAACTTCTACTGAGGCAGTTTTAGCAAGTACACAAGATGATTATGGAACTAGCTATTATTTTAGAGGTGCAGTAGAAAATAATTATGTAGAGTACGCTAATATGTGCTGGAGGATAGTAAGAATAACTGGAAATGGTGCTATAAAATTAGTTCTATATAATTATAATGGATTAACTAGTACTAATAATACTCTAGCAAGTAGTACACCTTGTAATGTAACTGGAAACGATTATGCCTTTGCAAGATATGAAGGAGATACTTATACATCAACATTTAATTCAAGTTATAAAGATAATGCTTATGTAGGATTTATGTATGGCACGGCAGGAGCAAGTTCTTATACAGCTGCTCATGCTAATACTAATCCAAGTACTATGCTTACTAATCTAAATAAATGGTATACAAATGTACTTTCTAAGCAAGCCGGTTTTAATGATAGTCAGTTAGCAGATACAATATGGTGCAATGATAAGAGTGTAGTAACTGACACAACATTTAAACCTGGTAATTGGACTTTAGGTACAAATTATGGTTATGCAACTAATAAGAATTATTATAGCGCCACTAAAAGATTGGTACAAGCATCATCATGGAGTGCAGGAGGAACAGGACCTAGTCTAATATGTCCAAATGATAATAATGGAGGAAAGTTATCAAAGTTTACTGTAAGTGACACAACATATGGTAATGGAGCATTAAGTGGTTATGCTAAAGTTGGATTGCTTACTGCAGATGAAATAGTATTTGCTGGTGGTGCTGCATACATGCCAAATTCAACATATTATATAAAAGGTAATGCTAGTTCAAATTATTGGCGGGCTTTGTCTCCGGGCTACTTTTATGGCGACGACGCTCTCGTTTGGGTTGCTTATGGCGGCGACGGCAGCATTGGCGACGGCTACGTTTACAGCGACATCGGCGTGCGTCCATCTTTATCACTTAGCTCTGGAGTTAAAATATCTGCCGGTGAT
>JAUNFS010000028.1 GCA_030524925.1 bacterium
AGATTTTATGCTATCTAGAGAATGTTTTTCTTATACAACTGTCAAAGTAGGGGGTGAAATTGTTGCTACTGGTACACCTGAAGAGGTTAGTAAAAATGCCAAATCATACACAGGTATGTATTTAAAAAACAAATTGTTAAAATAATGTTAAGAGTGCGTTTAAAATTGCTAAAAAACTAAAAATTATATATAATGATAATAGGTGATTTAAATGGAAATTTATAGCGAAAAAAAAGGATTTAAATGGAATTTAATAGAATGGGCTTTAACTCTTACCATTGACGCATTAGTACTTATGCTAGCATCTTCAATATTTAAGGGATTTTATATTGAATCATTTTGGTATGCGATTATAACATCTATTGTAATCATACTACTAAGTGTAACAGTAAAACCATTTTTAAAAGTATTAGCCTTACCAATAACAGTGATTTCTCTTGGCTTACTATATCCATTCATTAATGTAATTATACTTAAGCTTGCTAGCTTAGTTATGGGCAGTCACTTCGTTGTTGAAGGATGGATTATACCATTTTTTATCTCACTTTTTATCTCATTTATGACAGTTGTTTTAGATGCTTTAATAACTAAAAGAATAGTGAGGTAATGATGAATCCAGTAATTTTTGAACTAGGCAAACTAGAAATCAGATGGTACGCGGTACTAATATTAATAGGTGCGCTTTTAGCAATATATTTAATTCAAAAAGAAGCATTCAAATTTGGCGTAAGTAAAGAATTTATCTTTAATATGGCTTTTTGGGCAATAATATTTGGATTTATTGGTGCTAGGATTTATTATGTAGTATTTGATTGGAGCTATTATAGTAAACATTTAAGTGAAATATTAAAAATATGGGAGGGCGGTCTAGCCATTCACGGTGGTTTAATAGCAGCTTTAATAACCATATTAATTTATACAAAAAAATATAGCTTAAGAACAATTAGATACTTAGATTTTATCTGCCCAGCTGTATTACTTGCACAAAGTATTGGTAGATGGGGGAACTTTTTTAACAGTGAGGCCCATGGTGCTGCCACTACCCTTGAGCATTTAAAAGCTTTGCATATTCCAAACTTTATAATAGAGGGAATGAAAATAGACGGAATATATTACACGCCAACATTTTTTTATGAATCAATAGCTTGTTTAATTTTATTTTTTGTTATTTTATTTATCAGAAGAAGCAAATATATTAAAGTTGGTAGTGTAACAGCGTTTTACTTAATTGGCTACGGCGTTATTCGTTTCTTTATAGAAATGAGCAGAACCGACGCTCTAATGCTAGGAGCATTTAAAATGGCTCAAATAATGAGTATAATAATGGTAGTAATTGGTATAGTAATATTAATGATAAATGTTAGAAAAAGTAAATTTGAAGATTTATATAATGATAAAAACAATATAGATGAAATAAGATTTTAGGTGATAATATGTATGACTTAATAATTATTGGTTTAGGACCAGCTGGTATAAATGCATCCATTTATGCTAAAAGAAGTAATTTAAATACTTTGGTTATAGAAAAGAATATTCCAGGAGGAACATTAAATAACATAAAAAATGTGGAAAACTACCTAGGATATAAACAAATAACCGGACCAGAACTAGCCATGGAATTTTACAAACAATTTAAAAGCTTAAATATTCCAATGGTAAATGAAGAAGTTTTAAGTATTACCTCAAATGAAAAAATCAAAACTGTCAAAACTAACAAAAATGAATATCAAACTAAAGCGATAATTATCTCTACTGGTCGTGGCCCCAAAAAATTAGGTTTAGATAATGAAAATTTACCAGGAATTAGTTACTGCGTATTATGTGATGGAGCATTATATAAAAATAAAAATGTAGCAATTTATGGAAATAATCCAAAAGTCTTAGAGGAAACTTTATATCTTAGCAATCTAGTAGAAAAAGTTTACTTAATTATTAACAATGACAAATTATTAGGCTCAGACGAATTAATAAATAAAATAACCGAAAGCCAAAATGTTGAAATAATAAAAAATTCAAAAATAAAATCCATTAATGGACAGCAAAAACTAGAAAGTATTGCCTTAGATGATAGAACAATAAAAATAGACGGTTTATTTATAAATAACGAATATGGGCCATTAACATATTTTTGCAAAGATTTAAATATTACCGATCAAAACGATTATATAATTGTAAACGAAAAAAGTGAGACTAAAGAAAAAGGAATATTTGCTTGCGGGGATTCAACAAAAAAAGAAATTTATCAAATTATTACAGCTGCTAGCGAAGGTGCAACCGCGGCAATTAATGCATATAAATACATAAAAGAAAACAACTAATCTTTTATGTATTTTACATTTTAAATAAAATATGTTATATTCTTTGTCGTGATGTTTATGAATAATCTATCTTTAGCATATTTAGGTGACGCAGTATACGAGTTATACGTCAGAAAATTTTTAATAAACAAAAACATAACCAAAGTAAATGATTTACAAACTGAGTCCTTAAAATATGTAACAGCACCTTCTCAGCGTAAAATATTAGAGAACCTTCTTAATAATAATGTTCTAAGTGAAGACGAAAAAGAAATCGTGAGAAAAGGGCGCAATACAGCAAGCCGAAGAAGTAAAACAACCGATGTCGTTACATATCATTTGTCTACTGGGTTTGAATGTCTCATAGGTTATTTATATTTAAACAATCCTAAAAGATTAGAAGAAATAATGGAGATAATATTATGAGAGTATGCGGAAAAAATGTATTTAAAGAATTAGAAAAAAATCAAATTAAAAAAATTTATTTAAGCAAAAACTTTCACGATGATAAAATTATGAATTATCTAAAAGAAAATCATCTAAAGTATATATTTACTGACAGCAGTGTAATGGACAAAATGCTAAAAAATAATCAAGGAATAATAGTTGATATTCATGATTATGAATATGGCAAAATAGAAGACATAAAAGATGATAATTTTGTTGTTATGTTAGACCACTTAGAAGATCCTCATAACTTAGGAGCAATAATTCGCTCATGCGAAGCAAGAGGAATAAAAAATATAATTATACCTAAAGATCGTAGTGTAGCCGTTAACGAAACAGTTATGAAAACCAGTACTGGTGCTATTTCACGCGTTAATATCATTTTAGTAAATAATCTAGTAAATGCCATAAACACACTAAAAAAAGATGGATTCTTTATTTATGCTGCTGAAGCAGATGGCGAAGATTACCGTAAAGTAGATTATGCCGATAAAGTATGTTTAATAATTGGTAGTGAAGGATTTGGTTTATCTAAACTTGTTAGACAAAATAGCGATGTAATTATCAGCATTCCTATGAAAGGAAAAGTAAACTCACTAAATGCTTCTGTATCAGCTGGTATACTCATATTTGGAATTGGTGAATAATGGAATATAACGATCAAGAACTTAGTTTATTATTTACTGAAAACGATGAAAATGCTAAAGACGTACTATTTAAAAAATATAATTATATAATTGAAATAATCATTAATAAATATAAAAAAACTATTTACGCACTAAATATGGATATTAATGAAATAAGACAAGATGCCAACCTAGCATTTACGGATGCTATTATAAAATATTCAAGAGAAAAAGAAACTAGTTTGCCAACATTTATATCATTAGTAGTTGAAAGAAAAATTCAAAATGCAGTAAGAAAAGCTGAAACTATCAAAAATAAAGTATATCTAAATGCTTATAGTCTAGACTATGAATACGATGCATTTCAAAAACCACTATCAGAAATTATTGGGGATAATAGCGGTGAGCCTTTAGCAAACATGACAAAAAAAGAAGAATACGAAGAACTTGTAAATAACATTAACTCAATCTTATCACCGGGCGAAAATGATGTTTATAAATTACTCATAAGAGGCTTTAATTATCAAGAAATAGCAAAAATTTTAAATAAAGAGCCAAAACAAATAGATAATTCAATTCAAAGAATTAGAATAAAAATACGCGATTTAATTAAATAAGCCTTGAAATAACACCTTAAAAGTGCTATATTACTTGTAGACACAGAGGTGTTTTTATTTTGAACTAAAAAAAGGAGAGTTTATGGCAAAGAAAAATGAAGAAAAAAAATTAACTAAAAAAGAAACAAACATCAAAGATAAAAAATTAAAAGTTAAAGAAACCAAGAAAGAGAAAAAGGTTAAAACTCCAAAAAAAACATATGGCGAAGAAATTAAAGCTGAATTAAAAAAAGTAAAATGGCCTACTAAACAAGAGATGCTAAAATATAGTATTGCAGTAATCGTATTTATTGTAATTTTTGGGTTATATTTTTATGGACTAGATGCATTCTTTGCATGGATAACCTCATTAGTGAAAGGACTATAATATATGGAAAAAGAATGGTATGTAGTTAACACTTATAGTGGACATGAATCAAAAGTAAAAGAAAAACTTGAAATGCGTGCTGAATCAATGGGCTTTCAAGATAATATATTTCGTATTATAATTCCAGAAGAAACAGTTAAAGAACAACAAAAGGATGGCAGCTTTAAAGAAAAGAAGAAAAAGATGTTTCCTGGCTACATTTTAGTAGAAATGATTATGACTGACGAAGCTTGGTATATTGTTAGAAACACACCAGGTGTAACAGGATTTATCGGATCAAGTGGAAAAGGAGCAAAACCAACACCGCTACCACCACAAGAAATAGATAAAATTTTAGCAAATATTGGTATGACTCGTATGGATGTAGATAAAGAACTTACTGTTGGAACAAAAGTATCTATTGTTGATGGACCATTTAAAGGTATGGAAGGCGTAATAGATAATTTAGATTTAGAAAATAGTAGACTAACAGTATTAATAGATCTATTTGGACAAGAAACACCAGTAGAAGTAGAATTATTCCAAGTGACGGCTCTTAACTAGAGCTTTTTTTCTTGAAAAAACTTGAATTAATAAAAAAAGTGTGTTATTATCGTAAATGCAATTATATATTTTTTATATATTGTGTAAGTGGCGGGGAAAGCGGATTAGCCCAAACCACTAAGCGAAAATATGAAAGGATGTGTTTTTCGTGGCAAAAGAAGTCGTAAAAAGAATTAAACTACAAATTCCTGCTGGTAAAGCTACACCTGCACCACCTGTTGGAACAGTTTTAGGACCTGCTGGAATTAATTTACAAGAGTTCTGTACTAAATTCAATGACGCTTCAAAAGATAAAATGGGAGATATTTTACCAGTAGAAATTTCTATTTTTGATGATCGTTCATTTGATTTTGTATTAAAAACTCCACCTGCTGCATTCTTATTAAAGAAGGCTACTGGAATTACAAAAGCTTCTAAAAAAGGCGCAAATGAAATTGTTGCAACTATTACAAAAGAAGATGTTCGTAAGATTGCTGAAACAAAAATGCCTGACTTAAATGCATATACTATAGAAGATGCAATGAAAATTATTGAAGGAACTGCTCGTAATATGGGTATTGCAGTTAAAGGCGTTAATGATGCTGAATTACAAGAACAAGCTAAAGAAGCAGCAATAGAAGAAAAAGAAGCAGAAAAGCGTGAAGCAGAACTTGCTGAAATGGAAGAATCTGTTAACAATACAAATGCCGAAGTAGAAGTAATTAACGAAAAAGAAGATAATAAAGAAGAATAATTTATCCGCAAATCTACCACGATTGGAGGGAAAATATTAATGAAGAAATTAGGAAAAAAGTACGTGGAAGCTTCTAATAAAGTTGAAAAAAATAAAACTTATGATATAGAAGAAGCAATAAAATTAGTAAAAGAAACAAGTATTACTAAATTTGATAGTTCTGTAGAAGTAGCAATGAACCTAAATATTGATACAAAAAAAGCTGATCAACAATTACGTGGCTCAATTGTCCTACCAAACGGAACTGGTAAATCAAAAAAGATATTAGTTTTAGCTAAGGGAGCAGCTGCTACTGAAGCAAAAAATGCTGGTGCAGACTTTGTTGGCGATACAGACTTAATTGATAAAATTGCTAATGAAAATTGGTTTGATTTTGATGTTATCGTTGCAACTCCAGAAATGATGCCTGCATTAGGTAAAATTGGTAAGGTATTAGGCCCAAAAGGATTAATGCCAAACCCTAAAACTGGAACAGTAACAACAACTCCAGCAAAAACAGTAAATGATATCAAAAAAGGTATGGTTGAATACCGTGCAGATTCATTAGGTAATGTTCATGGAATCATTGGAAAAGTTTCTTTTGATGAAAAAGCATTAACTGAAAATCTAACATATTTTATTAATACTATTATTAAGTCTAAACCAACTGCAGTAAAAGGAAAATTTGTAAAAAATATTTCTATTTGTACTACAAT
This sequence comes from bacterium, assembly GCA_030524925.1. GTDB lineage: Bacteria > Bacillota_I > Bacilli_A > RF39 > UBA660 > CAG-533. Next base: position 6,326 of record JAUNFS010000028.1, read on the forward strand.
GGGTCCTGGAATTAAATTAAATCTTAATTCTTTTGACAAATAATAATTAATATTATATAATTAATCTTGTTAAAAAAACTTTTTGCCGTAGACAGTAGGGGCAAATGCTTAATAACCTACCGAGGAAAGTATATTATATTTTGATTGCTTTCCCAATGGGAAAGTTTTTTTATAAATATTATAAAGGAGGAAAATATGGCAAGTGAAAAAAGTCTTAACTTAAAGAAACAAATAGTTAATGAAATAACCGAAAAGTTTAAAAATTCAGAATCTGTAGTACTATTTTCATACCAAGGACTAACTGTTAGTGATCTTTATGAATTAAGAAAAAGTTTAAAAGAAGCTAATGGTGAAGTAAAAGTATATAAAAATACATTAGTAAAAAGAGCTGCAGACGAATTAAATTTAGACTTAGACGCTTACCTAGAAGGACCAAATGCCATTCTATTTGGTGAAAAACTATTAGAACCAATTAAAGTGCTAAGTAATTTTGGCAAAGACCACAAAAACATTTCAATAGTTTCTGGTGTAATTGACGGAAAAGTAGTTGAACCAAGTGTAATAAATGAATATGCATCAATTCCATCTATGGAAGGCTTACTAACTATGCTTGCAGGTGGTATGATAGAACACGTAAAAAATCTATCTATAGCATTAAACTTATATGCTGAAGGATTAGAAAAGTAGAAAGAAAGGAAATGATTTAAATGGCAAAATTAAATAAAGAAGATTTTATTAATGCTTTAAAAGAAATGACTATTCTTGAAGTTAAAGAATTAGTTGACGCTATGAAGGAGGAATTCGGTGTAGACCCATCAGCTGTTGCTGTTGCTGCTGCTCCAGCTGCTGCTGCTGAAGAAGGCCCATCTACTAAAACTGTAGTTTTAAAAGATGCTGGTGCTACTAAAATTGCTGTAATTAAAGCTATCCGTGAAATCACTGGTTTAGGTTTAGTTGAAGCTAAAGGTCTAGCAGACAATGGTGGAAACATCAAAGAAAACGTTTCAAGTGATGAAGCTAATGAAATCAAAGCTAAATTAGAAGAAGCTGGCGCTACTATTGAATTAGTATAATGCCTAAAACCTCTATGAAAGAGGTTTTTTTCTTGGCAAAAACTTAAAATTATACTATAATTAATTTGAGGTTGATAATATGAAATTAAATAATCGTGGTTGGGGTTTTAGAGCAATGTTTTTTCTTATGAGCATATTATTTTGTTTCTTTTTAGTAGCAATTTATATGATATATAATTATTATGACAAAATAGGTAATAATCATCCATCAGGAAATTATGTAGAGGTGAAAAAATGAAAAAAATATTATATGTTTGGATTGCTATTGCTGTACTTTTAGTTGGTGGCTTAACATTTATTGGTTTTACTATCAAAAAACAAGATAAACCATATACAGATTTTGAAAAAAAACTAGTATTTGCAGCTCAAAGTTATATGGGCCAGTACATAAGTGAGATGCCATCAAGTAGTACAACAGTAAGCTACAAAAAATTAAATGAAGCAGGACTAGTTGAAGAAAATAAAGACTGCGATGGTTATGTACTAATAAAAAAGAAAATATCAACATTTGATTATAAAGCATATATTAAATGTGATAACTATACTACAAACGGCTACGAAGAGGGAAAAACTGATTAATGAGAAAAATAATAATTATCACTATTTGTTTACTACTAACCTGTGCATGCTCTAAAAATGTAGCAAATGGTGATTCGACAACTAATGATCATATTAAAAATATAACCATAGAAGAAATTAAAAAGACTGATGATGAAATAAAACTTATCTATGTAAGTAAAGAAAAAGATAATACTAAGTTTGAAACTTTTAAAGAAGTTATAACTAAAAACACTTTAAATACCGTATATTTACTTATATTAGATAAAAATGAATCTGAGTTATCAAACTTTCTAAACGTTAGCGAAATAAACAATGATTCTTTATTAGCTGTGAAAAATGGCGAAAAAATCACTATGGAAGAAACAATTACTAAAGATAGCGTACTTAACTTAATTAACGAACTATATCCTAATAGCTGTGATAGTAGATGTTAGAAGTTGCACAAACGTGTAACTTTTTTTATTGACATATAATAAAATATAATGTATCATTGTACTAGTTAAGTAATACAAAGGAGAAAAATGGAAATAATTTTTAATAATCAAACACCAATTTATTTGCAAATCGTAGATGAAATTAAAAAACAAATTATTTCAGGAAAGTTATTAGTGGGTACTAGAATACCATCTGTAAGAGAACTAGCAATCAAATATCAAGTGAATCCCAACACTATGCAAAAAGCGTTATCAGAACTTGAAAATGAAGGCTTACTTTTTACTGAACGAACTAATGGAAAATTTGTTACAACAAACGAAAAAATAATTGAAACAACTAAAGCAAAATTTGCGAAAGAAATAACCGAAAAATTTATTTTTGAAATGACCACTTTAGGTATTACTAAAAAAGAAATAATAGAAAGGTTAAAATAATATGAAACTATTAGAAATTAAAAATCTTTATAAAAGCTATGGAAATAAAGATGTATTAAAAAATATTAATTTAGAAATTCCTAGTGGCAAAATAATTGGTTTATTAGGAAAAAACGGAACCGGAAAAACTACATTAATTAAACTTATCAACGGATTATTAACAATTGACAAAGGCGAAATTTTAATAAACTGTAAAGAAATTGGCCCCGAAAGTAAACTAACAATAGCATACTTACCCGAAAGAACTTATTTAGATAAGTCTATGACAATAAAGGAAACGTTAGAATTTTTTGAAGAATTCTATGAAAACTTTGACATCAAAAAAGCCAGAAAACTATTAAAAGCTTTAGACCTAAATGAAAATCAAAAATTAGTCAAAATGAGTAAAGGCATGCAAGAAAAAGTTCAGTTAGTTCTAGTAATGAGTAGAAAAGCCGATCTTTATATTTTAGATGAACCCCTTGGTGGTGTAGACCCAGCAACAAGAGACTATATTTTAGACACAATTTTAACAAACTTTAATGAAGGGGCAAGTATTCTAATCTCAACTCACTTAATATCCGATATTGAGCGAATCCTAGATGAAGTCATATTTATAGATAAAGGAAAAATTGAATTAGTAGGTAGCGCTGATGAATTAAGAAGCAAAGAAAATTGCAGCATAGATGAAATATTTAGGAGGATGTTCAAATGTTAAAGAAACTATTAAAATACGATTTAAAATGGATACTCAAAGTAGAATATATTTGGAGTATTATAACTATTATACTTGCAATTCTATTAAGACTTACTAATTATCTTAATGACAGTGTTATTACCAATATTATCAAAATAGTATTAACGTCCCTTACAATAACGGGTATGGCAAATATTCTCTTTAATGCAATTATTAGAACTTGGGTAAGAGTAAAAAATAATCTATATAAAGATGAAGCGTATCTTACTCATACTCTTCCAGTAAAAGAAAGCACCATACTAAGTTCTAAAATACTAGCTGGCGTGCTTACGATGTTATTCTCAGTTGCGACTATAACCGTGACATTCTTCATCGGTTTTTACAGTAAAAGACTTTTAGAAGGAATTAAAACAAGCTTACAAATCGTTGCTACAACACTAAATAGTTCAGTAACTAATATTTTAATTATCTTAGCTATTATCCTTTTTTTAGAAATTACATTTATTCTATTAGTTGGTGTCTTCGGTATAATAAAAGGTCATAGATCAAACGACAATAAAATAATCAAATCAGTTCTTACTAGTGGCATTACTTATATTATTTTCTCAGGAGTATCTTTATTAATAGCATACATCTATGGTTTATTTAACGAAAAAATTAAAGTGTTATTTACTGGTAACTTGATAGACTATGCTACTTTGAAAATATTTCTTATGATTATTATTGTTATTTATACAGCATATTTGATAATTTTATATTTCTTATCACAAAGAGAATTTGCTAAGGGAGTTAACATTGATTAAAAGCTTTAATAAAGCTTTTCAGAGTGTTGACAAAGTTCAATACTCTTTTCTTTTAGAAAAAAATATGATAAAA
>JAUNFS010000007.1 GCA_030524925.1 bacterium
GATTATAACACACCTAATATGATTTCAAAAGAAAAAGACTAATAATTAGTCCTCACACATTGGATTAGAAAAATACATATCAAAGTTACCTATGTAAATATCATTGTTTTTAGTATAAAATTTACGGCAAACTAGAATACTAAAATCATATTCTTCTGAGGTATATAACTGGCTTCCACCATCATCATAACTGACATCTGTATCTAATACACTAGTTATCTCATCTATGCTACCAGTTTTTAAGAATTCTTTGATAGTTGTTTGTTTTTTACTATCTTTGTTAAAGTATACTTCTTTTAATGTTTTTTCCAAATATACGGTTGAGTCTTCGCTGATAGTTGTATATTTGTTAAACTCTTGTGCTGTTCCTTGTTCATTTTTAACGGTTTCAATAAGAGCATGATTTTCTTCTTCCTTAGTGTTTGTGCAACCCGATACGCAGATAACCATTAAAAATAGCAATAAAATCTTTTTCATAAACGTTCCTTTCTTAATATTATTATATTAAGTTTTGGGTTGTCAGTCAATTTTTATAGGAGCTAATTAGTTCATTGAATGCTCGCTAGTATTTTATTAATAATTGGTTTTATTAGTAAATATATTAAATAGCCAATGATTGTACCAATAAGATTATTTACGATGTCAGTGATGTCTGCACTTCTTACTGCGATTAGTGGCTGAAGAAATTCAATAGTTAAAATAAATAAAAATGCGTGAGTTATAGTTTTAATGAATTTGTTTTTAGTATTTTGAGTTATTGGGTAGATAATTCCAAATGGTATTAGCATGATGATGTTAAGGATTATTTGTCTTAAGTAGTCTCCTCTTTGATGGATTAAATCATCATATAAATTTAAGTTTATTTTGGCGTAAGGATGATTAAAAATGCTGGGCAAGGAAGATATTATTGGCATAAGGGTAAAGTATAGCACACCACTAATGTAGATATAAAAGATGGTATTAATAATTAGAGTTTTTTTACTTACCTTTTTCCACCTTTTATAAAAGAAAAAAATATATAGAAGAATAAGTACTAGTATGTCAATTATTTTCATGGCCTTTTGATTTTCTGATATAGTTTGATGCTTAGCGGGGGCAAGTATGCAGTTATTAGACTTATGGCCATAGTAAATATTATCACGCCAGCTAGGATGTTAGAGTTATTTGAGAATTTGGTTATTACTAGAAAGTAAAGCACTGATGGAATAATGCTTGTTAGGGTTCTTACGAAATAACCAAATATATGATGATATATTCTATAGAGAATTAGACATAGTAGTGATGAGATGATACTAGTTATGATAATTGGTATTATAAACCAAGAAACAATGTTTCCATTTAATGGAGTTACTACTTCTTCCCATACACTAGTAAATGCACCACCTAAGAAGATGATTAATAAGAATATTCTGATAATAATTTTGCCAGCGGTTACCGGCTTTTCCATGGGAGCTACGGCATCTTTTCTGGTAGTGGTTGATGATGGCGTAAATACTGGTTTGTTTGACAAAATATTTTCTTCCTTAGTTTCTACTCCACCACTTCTTAAGGCTTCTTGCTCGTCATAGTATTCATCGCCTGGCTGCCTTAACATGCCTTTTGAGTCATAAAATTCTTCACCTGGCTGCCTTAATATACCTTTGGCATCATAAAACTCCTCACCTGCTTGTCTCAGCATTCCTTTTGAGTCGTAAAAAGATTCTCCGTTTTGTCTTAACATTCCTTTTGAATCATAAAATTCATTATTGTTTTGTTTTTTCATTTTTCTTCCTTTTCTAACAGTTTTGCTAAAGCATTAGCATTTAGTATGGTATTTGATATAAATTTTCCTTTATAAAAGTTTGCCCAATTGTTAAATACACATGGAGCATTTTTGGCTTTTTCTAGAGTATCAATTTTAATAAAATTAATCTTGATTTTTTGAGTATTAGCATATTCTGATAATTCGCTTACTTCATATTCTACATATGGACACTCATTACTGTAATATATTGTAAATTCTTTTTCATTGATAGACATTTTTCTTGCTGTTTCATTAAATTTAGGCGTTTTTGCACTATCAAATGGTAAGGCTAAAAGTTCATAATCACCAATTGTATCTACTACTTTAAAACCGTAGTGTTCAAAAAATGATTTTTCGCTTAAGAATGGTTTTTTCTTTTTGCTTGATAGAACGCATAAACCTGATTTATTTTTAGATTTAGCATCAGCTATCGCATAGTTAAGTAGGTCTTTGCCTATACCTTTTCCTTTAAAGCTACCTGCTACCCAAAGACAGTAGATATAAATATAATTTTCGCCTGTAATAGGAACCCAAGCGGTTTCTAAGGGTTCATATTCTATAAAGGTTTTTCCTCTATCATTAAGTTTTCTAAAAACATGGCCATCAGCAAATTTGTTTTTTAGCCACTTTCTTTTATTTTCTACACCTATTTGATGTTTAGGATCTCCAATAGCACAACATAGGTGTTCTTTTTCAATATTTTCATTTGTTAAATTTAGATATTCTTTCATTCTTACTCCTTCTTATTTTTTAACTGCTAAAATGTAAGCTACTGATTTTGGTGCAATGATTTTAGAGCCTGGATTTAGGGTATTATAATCGTAAAAATACTCTTTGGTCATTGCATCATGATCTAAGTATTCATAAATATATAAGTTATTACTTGCAAGGATAGATTCTATTTCTTGATAAGTATATTTTGCTAGCATCTTTTCGTTAGCACTAGCTGCAAGTTCTTCATTGATTTTAGCTTCTTTTGAATAGTCAGTTGTTTGATAATCAAATAGAACACTACTTCCCTCTTTAATGTTACTAGCAATTGTTTTTATTAAGGCACTAAAGTCATCTTTTGATAAGTAGTAGCTAAGACCTAGCAAGCTATTAAATGATTTTTGGTTTTTGTCGTATGATGAATTATTTAAATTTTTAAGCCAACTGGCGCTTGTAAAATCTGCTTTAATGTACTGGGTGTTAAAAGATTTGATATGAGCATTTTTTAGTCTTTTTAATTTGTCTTCTATAACTTCTTCTTTATCTATTTCATAGCATTTTATTTTTTGGTCTAGGGTGCTAGTGCTGTAACCTGATGCGTAAACTACATATTGTTTGCAGCCTAGCTTGATTGCTACATCTAATGATCTTTTATTAAAAGCACTTCGGCCTAATACTGATGGGCCTAATTGATTATTAACTATCCACTTAATTGCTTCTTCTTTAGTACCAATAAAGTTTGGATTAAAGTATTTAATTCCTTGGGTCATATTATCAAGAATGCTTTCGTATTCTTCTTTGGTTAAAATATATTTTGCATATTTATCATCATATATTTTTAGATTACTATTTTGTTCATGATAGCATCTTACAAATGCACTTACTAGTGCGGTCATGTTATTTTCTTTCATTTTTTATCCACCTCTAATACTTAATACTACACCGAGCAAATCTTTACAAGTCTTGAAAAATTAACGATTTTGTGGTAATATAAAAGCATATTAAAGGAATAATTTAGTTATTCTTTTTATTTTTTACTTTACCTAATCTAATAACTACAGAGGTATATTTTTTTCTTTTTTTGTTTAAAATATTATCTACTTCATCAGCTACATTTTTAAATTTAGCATTCATAAAGTGCGTGAATATATACTCTACTTCGTTGATATCGTTTTTATATTTGTAACAAAACTCCCTTATTGGGGCACATATTGTAAATACCCAAATTGGTGAGACAATAATTATTTTTTGATAAGCTGAGATATCTTTGTTTATTTTTTTTAGTGGCATACGCCATTTGTGCATGTTAAATCTTCCGCACCACCAAAATCCTAAGTCCCCTTCGGTTTTTTCGGTTGTTTGAAGTTCAAGAATATCGGCTTTTAGTTTATTTGCTTCTTCATAAGCTACTTTTTTGGTATAGCCTTTTCTAGAGAAATAAACAACTAATATTTTTTTATCTTTACCAATGTTTGTATAAGCGTCTTTATTAAACGAAAACTCATTTTGGGTATAATAGATGTATGAAATATACCCGATAAGCATTTGCAAAATACCAATTATAAAAAATGATATAGATAAGGCATTTTTAGGTAAGATAATAAACTGAATAGTTATCCATAGCATAAGCGTAAAACCAAAGATTGTTCCTAAAATTATTCCACTTTTTTTATTTTTTAGAAGAAGAATAACTGCTAGTAAGTTGGTTAAACCATTTACGATAAACAAACTAATACCTGAGAAAATGTAGTTTGTAAATAGTATATCGCTTAATGGTAGTACCTTAAAGTAAGGAAGCAAGTTTTCCATTTGAAGTAGCTTACCAGTTGGATCTATAAACATACAAATACTTCCATAAAAGGCACCGACACAAACAAATAAACAGATACACATTAAAGTAGTTTTTAATATTTTTAATTTCATTTAGACACTTCTTTTCTATAATTACTATAACCTAGTGTTTCCTAGTTTATTACTTGTTTTTTCTTACTAATATAATTAGTTAATAAAATAAATATAGTACTAAATATTATGACTATTAGACTATTTGTTATTAGTGGCTTGATGGTTTCTAGATTAATATTTTCAATTACTTTGATAGTTTCATTGTTGATAACATAATAGTATGTTGGCAAGATACGAGCTATTTTTAGAACATAACTTGGCATATACTGCATAGGAACAAAGCAACCACACAAGAATGATGAACCTACAGCTAAAACATTTACGATGCCACCAATAGCTTCTTTTTTAGTAGTAAAGTTTCCGATTAAATTGCCGATAGTTAATGCACAGAAACTAAATATTAATGAGTTAAATATATAAAGTAAGCCATTTGTACTAAACATTAAATCTTTAAATAGAATGGTACTTAGAATCATGTAAAATAACCACATAAGAAAGATTACAATTGCTGTTGATAGTAGAACTATTTTGTTATATCTTTTTTGATTAAAACTACTTATGATGGTTCTTTTGTAGACATTTTCTTCTTTGATGCTGGATAAAATCATACTAATGCAGTAGACGCAGCCAGCTAAGAAAGCATAATTTAGAAAGTTAAAATAAGTGTTCATGCTATTTATTTTTGAGGTATCTAGATTAGTGGTAAGTTTGATATTAATGTCTGAATCTAGAGTTTCATTTACTTTATCTACTAATTCTTTACCTTTATAATAATCTTTATATATTAATAGAGTTTTGAAGTATTTATTTACTAACATTTCAGTGTATGATGAAGAAGAATCGTTGTTTGATTTGTATTCTAAAGATGGGGTTATTTCTTTTAGCATATCTTCGTGAAAGTTAGCTGGGATATAAATTATGTAGCTTATATCACGATAAAAAAGTGCATCGTCTAATTTTTCTTCTTTGACGTTTTTAATTTTTGTGTGCTCATTTAGATAATTAATAAAGTTGTCAGTTAAATAGTTTCCTTTATCGTTATTTATGATGGCGATGCTTGGCTTTGTTTCTTCAAAATTAGTTTGATTACTTCCTGTTTGGTTAATTAGAGTTATAGAAAGTAACATGATAGTGTATAGAATTAGCATACCTTTAATCTTGTTTAGAATTTTTAGGATTGTTTTAAATACTATCATACTGCTGCCTCCTTAAACTTACGATTGAGATTATTAAGCATATAAAAATAAATATACTTAAAAATGATAAATCTCTTAAATATCTAGTATATGTTCCATAATAATAAAGTGAGTAGAAACCATCAGTTATTAAGTTATTAGGATTTATTAGATTTATTACTGGGATATTTTTGTCTATAACATATTTTAGTTCTACACCAGTCATTCCTGATAGAACTGATAGAAACATAGAAATAGCGATTATAATTCCTGTTTTTGCGCCTTCAGATACTTTGAATGTTGAAGCAATCATGACGCCAAGAGATATGCCTGCTAGACTGCCAAGCATAGATAGCAAGATAACAAGAGGAAAATTACTACCAAAGTCTGCTTTAATAACAAATACTAGAAATAGCATAAGAATTGCTAGACCAACTAAGCTTACAAAGTATGATGCTAGAAGCGAACTTAAAATAATTGTTCCTTTTTTGTTTGGAGAAACTGATATTCTTTTTCCTTTATTACTCATATTTGCTAGAGAGTTATTGATTGCAGATAAACCTAACATGCCACCGTACATGCAGGCCATAGCAATAAGTGTGTAGTATTCTATTTGAGTATAACTAAGATTAGAGTTTGATATGTTTATTAGATTTACTTTTTCATTATTTATTTTATTGGTAATTTGCTTAATTATATCGTTAATATCGTTACTATTTCCAATTGTTAGCTCTTTCTCTGTTAAATCTTTGATTATCTTGGTGTTTTGCTCAATTTCAGATGAGATGTATTTTAAGATTGTTTGATTAATACCATTTTCTTTGATAATAATATTTTCTTGGTTATTTTCAAAAAAGATGTAGCCTTCTATTTCGCCGGCTTCTAAAAGATTTGCGGCATCTTCTTTAGTCGTATATTTTATATTAAATAGTTTTTCGTCACTATGATCATTTGATAACTCCTCAAATGTTTTTTTATAAATTTCTTGATTTTGATATTCTTCATTATCAACTATAGCAATATCAAATACCTGAAGCATTTCATCTTTTTCAATATTTGAAAAGGCCATATTAAAGAATACACCTAATATGATTGGAAAAGCGTATGTCCAAAAGATTAGTACTTTGTTTTTAAATAATATTTTGATGTTATATTTTAGATTATGAAGAAACATTAGTCTCTTAGTTCCTTTCCAGTAAGTTTTAGAAAGACATCATTTAGTGTAGGTCCGACATGCTCAACTTTAACTTTGATGTTTGCTTGTTTTTTTAGTTCTTCACTAGTTCCTTCAGCAATAATTTTTCCTTTGTCTAAGATAATAATACGGTCACATAAGATTTCTACTTCTTCCATGTAATGGGTTGTATAAATTATTGTTGCTCCGTTATCTCTTAATTTTTTTATACCATCTAAAATATTATTTCTACTTTGAGGGTCAACAGCTACAGTTGGCTCGTCTAAGAAAATTAGTTTTGGTTTATGAGCAATGCCACAGGCGATATTTAATCTTCTTAAAAGACCACCAGATAACTCTTTAGGATAGTATTTTGTAAAATCTTTTAAGCCTACTAATTTAAGTGCATCATCTACATATTTTTTTCTTTGTTCTTTATTGCTTATATATAGTCCGCAAAAATAGTTGATGTTATCATAAACATTTAATTCATTAAATACTGCTACATCTTGGAAGATTACGCCTATTTCCTTTTTTATATCATAAGAGTCTGGTTTCATTTCTTTACCAAATATTTTAATGTCACCGCTTTGATATTTTAAAAGGGATAAAAGACAGTTGATTGTGGTACTTTTACCACTACCGTTTGGACCTAAAAGTCCTAGTATTTCCCCTTTATAGACATCAAATGAAATGTCATCAATAGCTTTTTTATTATTATATTTTTTTGTTAAGTTTTTTATTTCTATTACTTTTTCCATTTGTACCTCTATTTATTATTTATTTCTACTTTGCCAACACCTGCATCTATTTCTAGAGTGTTAATGCCTCTGCCAATAGTAACGTCATCATCAATGTTTTCACCATTAAAGGTAATACTCCCTACACCTTTTTCTATAATAAAAGTATAGTCTTCTTTTGCTCTTAAAAGGTTTAGTTTTAGCGAACCTACTCCAGTATCTATACTACTATCACCAGATATATCACAGGTGATATCACTTTTGCCAACACCTAAATCTAGATCTGCGTTATTTAATTTACCATCTTTAATAGTTATTTTGCCAGCGCCACCATTAATTTTGGCATAATTAGATACGATTAGTTTATCTATTGTTATTTTACTAGCGCCTAAGTCCATATAAAGTTTATTTGAGTTTAAAGCACCAATATTTATTTTGCCAGCACCAATTGTCATATCAGTTGATGTGAGAATAGTATCAGTGGGAACCGTAATTACTAGTTTGTAATTATTTGCAGCATTATAGACAGTTAAACCTTTGTCAGTTATGTCAATATTGCCTTCTTCATTTTCATAAGTTAGATCACTATTATTTGTACTAATTTCTAGTTTGTTACCTTCTTTAATTTCTACGTTTGTATTATTAATATTGATTTTTAAAGAAACTATTTTATCATCTTGTTTAGAAATAATTTTAGTTTCAATGTTTTCATTTTCAGTAGTTATTAGACCTACTGTGCTTAGAATTTTGTAACCAGCGATTACGACTGATGAAATTATTGTTACGGCTAGAAAAAGAGCAAAGGCTTCGGCACAGTATTTAATTATTTTTTGAGCGGTATTCATTTTATTTCTACGCCTCCAAATGTACAAGTGGCATTGATGTAAATTGTGTATTTTCCATCTTCTTTGTTACCCTTTTTACGACTACTAACACCACCAAATAGAGCTGTTGGTTTAATTTTAATATTAACATTTTTAGGAACATAAATATCTATTCCACCAAAGATAGCACTAGCGTTAATTACGACATCACTTTTAATTACTGCATCTCTTAAGTCTAGTTTAATACCACCAAATACAGCATTTAAATTAGTACCTTTAAATTCTTCTTTGTCAAAGTTTAAGTCTTGACTACTAAAGATGGCAGCATAGCCTTCATCAGGATTCATTTTAGAGTTAAGTTTTTTAATTTCTTCATTTACTTTTTTACTTACTTTTTCCTTAAATAGCATTGAAAGACCGATAATTACTAGTACTATAGGAATAAATAATTTCCATACTATATCAAATGATAGTACTTTTTGGGCTGCTAGTAAAAGAAGCACTCCGATGATAAAACCAATTAAGTTACCCGTTTTGTCTTTTTCATTAAAGAAACCAATAAAGCATGGCACAATTATAAATAGAGTCCACCATCCTTCAAAAAAGATATCTACTTTAAATAGGTTTAAAGAGTTACCTCCTAAAAGTATTCCGACTATAATAAGTATAATTCCCCATATAATATTTGTTTTTTTATTCATTTTCTATCTCTCCTTTATTTTTTAACATTTTATCTATTAGTTCTTTTTTGACATTACCTTTTTGATATTCATAAAGTAGCATTGAAAAGTATTGCTCTTTTAATAATTCGTCAATTTCTGAACTAGTAAAATTAATAGTGTTGTTAGCCACTAGGTTAGCTATACCATTAACATAAAGCCACATTCTTAAGTGAAAATTCTTAATTTCTTCTTCTTTCATTCCAGTTTGGCTTTCAATGGTTTTAAATATTTGTTTTGATGAACCCGTTAAATCTATAAAGCATAAAGCTTTTTCATTGATACTACTATTAAATAATAGTTTAAATAAAATTGGCTCTTCTTTAGCAAATCTAATATAATTCTTACCAATATCTTTATAAACTGGACGACAGTACTTGTTTTTAAGCATTGCCTTATCAAAAATCTTTGATATTTCTTTTAATACATCATCTTTTAGTTCTTCCATATTACTATATAAGTAATAGATTGGCTGGGTTGAGCAGTTTAAAGATGATGCTATTTTTCTTGCATTTAGGTTGGTTATTCCTTCTTTTCTAACAATATCTACACCAGCTTTGATGATGTCTTCTTTATCAATTTTTTTTACTGCTGGCATGATTCACTCTCCTTTCATAACGAATGTTATCTATAACATCTGTTATTATTATAGTATAATTTTTTTATAAAAAAAAGATATTTCCTTCTTAGAAATATCAAATCTATAAATTTATAATATTTACTTCATTACCATGTTCTTTGATTAGAGCAATAAGATCTTCTACTTTTAACCAAAGGGTTGCAGTGTTGTCATTAGGATGCACGCCGATAATCTTTTTGCCAGTTAAAAATTCTTGGTCTAAATAAAAACTTACTTTAAGTTCTTGGTCATTTAATAGACCTAACGGGGTTACTGACCCAGGTATTAAATTTAATATATTCATTAAGTCATTTTCTGATGCAAAGCTTAAGGGTCTTGTGTTATTGTTCTTTCTAAACTCTTTTAAATCAACCTTTTTGTTGCCTTTTACAGTTATTAAATAATAGTTTCTTTTTTTATCGTCACGAACAAATAAATTTTTAGCATCATATTCAGGATAAGGCACATATATATCATTTACTTCATTCATATTAAAGACAGCTTTATGCTCTGTTATTTCATGCCAGTAACCTTTTTCTTTTATTAAGTTGTAGATTTCTTCTTTGTTCATTTATTTTCTCCTTTTGTTAGATCTAATAATTTTAAAATAGTATTACTAGTTCTGATAGTTATAAAATCTTTGATGCTTGTACTAGCAGTTTTACTCCACCAATTAGTTTTGCGGTATTCACTTAGTTTGTAAGACCAAAAATTTATTATTTTTGTATTCTTTAATTTGTTCATTTTGACTATTTGGCTTTCCTAAGGCTTCGCTTATTTCTTTAAATGTATAAGGTTTTAGTATAAAGATTATATTATCATAAATTTCTTTGTTTCTTGCTCTTCCTGCTATAAAAATTTCGTATTTATTCATGGTTTCTCCTTATTTTCTTGTATAATGTTATAATTTCTTCTTCGTCTGTAACAATACTTAAAGTTCTATCAAATAAGATATCTTCAATTTCATTCCAATCATTTTTTAAAATTATATTATCTAGGGTTTTAGTATTATATAATTCATCTAATGATTTAAATTTAATCTCCCTACTTTGTTCTTTATCTATTCCGCATCTTTGAAAAGTAATATAACCATTATATTTAATGATCATGTAGGTATTCTTTTTATTTTTAAAATGTAATTCTATTTCAGGTTCTACACTGGTATCTATATTATCAAATATTTCTTTAAACTTTGGATATGAGATCATGGCTTAACTCCTTTTAATCATTATTTATCTTACTATTACGTGCTTAAAATATTGTTCTTGAAACTCTACTAAAGCATTTATTGCATCATCTGAGTATTCTTTATTTTCAGGAACAATTATTAATTTGTCGTCATCATCATTTGTTCTATGAATTATAGCAATACATTTACCTTTGAATGTTTTTACAGGTTCAAATACACCTAGTAAATAACAGTCTAATTCTTCGCCATCACCACTAATGGTATTTGGAACATAGCCGTAATTTACTGGATAAATAAACCCGTGTTTTGGGTGTTTACTACCTAGTTCTCTATCAATTTCAATATCTAGTATTTTTCCTATATATTTTTTATTATTCATTTTATCATCTCACTATCTATTATTATTTAATTTTTTTTGAATACTTTATTGCCATGTATAAATTGTCTAGTCTTTAAATAAATAACTTCTTTTTCATTAGACAAATTGTTTCAATACGTGTCATCTAACTATAACTGCAATGTATAGTTACTATCGTATGTTTATTTATAATATATTCTATATGCATGAGCAAACTAGGTTCTTCGTATGTTAATAAGATGTTATTTAACTAACATAAATTGTAAGTTGTCGAATTAGTTAAAACTGTTTTCATATATATCCATAAATGATGAAACAAATCTTGCTTGTTCTTTTTCTTCTTCTGTACCAATTGTTACTTGCCATCCAAATGTTCCATATGATTTATAGTTAAATCTATTTAATGACAATAAATTAAATTCTTTTTGAATTAACTTTATACCATCTTTATAATCTCTCTTTAATACTTTAAATGCTTTACTAGGATTTTTAAATACTGCTTCTCCATATTTATTTGCTCCAATATCAAAAGCAATATTCTTTTTTCCAAATGAATTAATATCTACATTTCCTTTTACATTCCCATATTCAGCAATATAGACTTGTGTATATTTTAAATTATCATCCATTATATATCCCATTTTAATTAAAGTAAATCTCCCAATAATAATTAATACAACTATAATCAAAAATAATAGACATATTTTATATGTTTTATTTCTATGCTTTTGATTCTTTAAAATATTAATTATAGTTTGTTCGGTGTGTTTTATTTGCTCATCTTTGTTTAATTTTTCACCGGCAAATAATTCATTTAAAGAAATATCTAATATACTACAAACATCTTGCATAATTGAAGCATCTGGTAGATTCAATCCTCTTTCCCACTTACTTACTGCATTCTTACTTACATTTAATTTTTCAGCAAATTGTTCTTGTGTTAAATCCTTTTTCTTTCTCATTGTTGAAATAAATTTTCCTATTTTTTCTTGATTCATATAAATCTCTCCCTTCAACAATTAAAATTATATTTTATAACACTATATTTTTACATACACTTAAAGTTTACTTTTGCAAATTACTATTTTTATGAATACTTATCTAATTAAAAAATTCATAATTAAATCAATAATAATATCTTTTTCTTTTAGACTTGATTCAGCAATTAATAGTGTAATTGCTGTTAGCGTATTATTATCAATTACTTGGTCATTATCTATTTTTAATATTCCATAAAAAGATAGAAAATAGATAAATAATGTTGCTGCAATTCTTTTATTACCATCAACAAAGACATGATCCTTAACAATCATATATAAGAAATTAGAGGCTTTTTCTTCAATTGAATTGTATATATCTTTTCCATCAAAACTTTGATATATATTACCAACAATTGATTTAAGTCCATTGTCTCTTTCTATTGCAAACAAATCACTTTCTTCATTAAATCTAACGCCTTTGAATAGGAACCAATTATTTGCAGAATTTCTTTAGCATCACTACTTTCTAATCTTTCATCCATTCTGTTTGCAATATTAATTAACTTAACTGTTTTTTCTAAATATTCCAGTCTTTTATTGTTTATCACATAGCCTTTTATCATGTAGTCCTTTAATATTTTATTGGCCCATTTTCTGAATTCAACACCTTTTTTAGACTTAACACGATATCCAACACTAATTATTACATCAAGATTATAATATTCAATATAATGAGTTTGTGTTTTATCATTCATTGCTCCATGTCTTGTGGTATTCTCAAATTTTGCGACTACCTCTTCTTTTATTAGTTCTTCATTTAATGCATTATTTATATGCTTTCTTATTGTTTTATAATCTCTATCAAATAATTTAGCCATTTGTTCAGTGTTTAACCAAACAGTTTCATCTTTCATATTTACTTCTAACTTTATATTTTGATTTTCAAAAATTATAATTTCATTTTTCATCTATTACACCTCTTCTCATTAAATATTATTATTTTCTTTTTATTATTCATCGTATAATAAGTTTAAAGGATTCATATCTTAACCTAGTTTGTGAAAACATATTACATACATACAACCCTATTTTTAAGGCTTAAAAAAATTTGGATTTTTTTACTTTTTTTCATTTTTCCATTTTTCAGAAACCTTTATTTTACTGGGCTTTTCGACTTAGCACTGAAACACACTCAATGTGTTTGGTTCTTGGGAACATGTCTAAGTAAAAGACTTCCTCTATATTATAAACTGCGCTTAGTGATTTTAGGTTTTTAGCTAGTGTCATAGGATTACATGACATGTATATTAGATTATCACTTTGATAATTAATTAAGAAATCTAGGGTCTTTTTATTTAGCCCTGCTCTTGGTGGGTCAATAATTATAGTATCTATTTTGGCATTTATTTTATTGATAGCTTCCGCACTGCCTAGAAGATATTTATTATCTTGTTTATTGATTTTAGCATTGTATATAGCATCTATTACAGCTTCTTTAACTATTTCAATACCATATAGTTTTTGCTTTTTTAATGGGATGCCTAGAGTTCCTACTCCGCAGTATAAATCAGCCACAATGTTATATTCTTTTTCTCTTAATAAATTTATTACTTTATCTAGAATATCTAGGTTAATTTGAAAAAAGGAGTTAACGTTTACTTTATAAAAATAGTTATGGACTTTTTCTATGAAGAAGTCTTCACCATAGATGACTTTATTGTTTACTATAATACCAACTAGTTTAATATGTTCTTTTAGTTTTTCTATATTAAGTTCTACGGGGAATTCACTATTTATTTTGATAATTATTTCATCATTAAAATTTGAACGAATTAAAATATTTCCTTCTTTAAATCTTAAATATTCTTTTAATTTAAAAATTTTTCTGATAGCTTGGCTTGCTAAAAGGCAGTCATCTATTTTTATAAATTCATGGCTTTCTTCTTTGTAAAAACCAAATTCATAGTTTTCTACTTTAAGACTTAATTTATTGCGATATTCTAGTTTATTATCAGATATTATCTTATGCACATTTGCTTCTATTCCAGCATTTCTTTTTAAGATTTCTTTAAGTGTATTTATTTTATACTCTACTTCATCTTCGTAAGTAACATGCATGTAAGCACAGCCACCACACTTATTAAAATATGGACAGGCTGATTCAATTCTCTTTTCAGACTTTTTAACTATTTCTAGAGTTTCACATTCGTAGTAGTTTTTATTTTCTTTAATTATTTTGGCATTAATTACTTCGTTTGGCAGAGCATTTGAAACAAAGGCTACTTTACCATCAATATAACCGATCCCTTTACCATCGTAACTTATTTTTTCAATTTTAATATTTGTAGTCATATAGTTTTTTTACTTCTTTTATAGATAGTTCTCTATAATCTCCACTTTTCATTTTTGATATATCTAAAAATCCATAAGATACTCTTGATAGTTTATCTACTAGATAGCCTAGTTCTTTAAATACTCTTTTAACGATGTGGTTACGGCCTTCAGTTATGGTAATTTCTACAATAGAATAATCTTTTTCTAGATCATTTTTTTTGATTTTTACTCTAGTAGGTGTGCATTTTATGCCGTCAATCATAATGCCTTTTTCTAAGGTTTTTAAATCCTTGATATCAAAGTGTTTGTTTAGTTTAGCTACATATTTTTTAGGAACTCCATTACTTGGATGCATTAGGATATTAGCTAAATTTCCATCATTGGTTAAAATAATAAGCCCAGTAGTATCATAGTCAAGTCTTCCAACTGGATATATTCTTTTGTCAGTTTTAATTAAATCAACTACAGTTACTCTTCCTTTATCATCATTTACAGAGCAAATAACACTGCGAGGTTTATTAAGAATAAAATAAACATTTTCTTCTCTTGATAAGTGAACTCCGTTTACAACAATATCATCATTGCCGCTTACTTTAGTTCCTAGTTCTTTAACTATTTCACCGTTAACATAAACCTTTCCATTTTTAATTAGTTCCTCTGCTTTTCTTCTTGAGGTATAACCTGATGCTGCTATAACTTTTTGTAATCGCTCCATAAATAAATCACCTAAGGTTATTTTATCATATTGTTGTTTGTTTGCATATATAATAATTTTTAGGCACTAAAGAAAAAATATACTAGAATAAATGATGCGATTATGCCGATGAGATCAGCAAATAATCCAGCTTTTAAAGCGTATCTACTTTTAGTTATACCAACACTTCCAAAGTATAGTGCTATGACATAAAGTGTTGTATCACTAGATCCTTGAATGATACTTGCTAGGTAGCCCATGATGCTATCTGGTCCATAAGTTTCAAAGATATTTGCCATAATTCCTAGAGTTGAGGTACCACTGATACTTCTTAAAAAACACATAGGAATAATTTCACTTGTAAGATTCATTTTTGTTAGTATGGGAGTTATAAATGAAAAGATATCACTTAGGAATGAACTTTTAATAAAGATATTAACTGCAAATATCATGGCAAAGATGTTAGGAGCAATTTTAAAAGTCATGATAAGGCCTTCTTTGGCTCCTTCTAGAAATTTGTCATAGATATTTACTTTTTTGATGAAAGCGATTATTAAAATAGATAAGACGATGATTGGTAAAATTATTAAGCTAACGGTTTCCATTTTTTCTCCTAATTAGATAATCTATTGTTAAGCCGCCGATGGTTGAACAGGTTGTAGCGATAATACAAAATGGTAAGACTACTGAGGGATTGACACTTCCATATAAAAGTCTTAGAGAGATGATTGTAGTAGGAACTATGGTTACGCCACTTGTGTTTAATACTAAAAAAGTAATCATAGCTTCGCTTGCTACCTTTTTATCTTTATTTAGTTTTTGAAGACTTTCCATTGCTTTTAGGCCAAATGGTGTTGCTGCACTGCCAAGTCCAGCCATATTGGCAGCTATGTTACTGGCAATAAAGCCGAGAGATGGATCGTTATCAGGCACGGATGGAAAAATCTTTTTTAAAATTGGTGACATCATTTTAGAGATTGCTGAAATTATACCGGCTTCTTCTGCTACTTTCATAAGACCCATCCATATAACTAATAATGGAAGCATACCAAGTAATAAGTCTAAGGCGCTTTTACCGCTTATTAATATTTCATTGTTAATTACATTGAAGTTACCAGAGATTAAACTATAAATTATACCGATGATAATAAATAATGCCCAAATGATGTTTACCATAGTTCTTTAATCCTTTTAATAAGTTTTTGGAAGAAATTTAGTTTAACTTCTTTGACTTCTTTTTTGATGTAAATGTCTTCAGTGAAGTATTCTTTATCATTTAGAGATACTTTAACTTTACCAATAATGTTACTCGCATTATCATCATAATAAATTATTTCTTTTTTTAGCTTTTTGTATTCATCTTTAGTTAGACTCATTTTAAATGATTTTGATAAGTATGTATTATCGTATTTAGTTTTAATTGGTCCTTCGCTTAGAATTTCGTATTCTTTTAAAACATCAAAATATTTTTCGTATAAGTCTTTGTGATCACCAAAGTCATTACCGTCATTGAAGGTTACAACAGTTAAGTTTACCCCATCTTTGCTGGCGTTAGTAACTAGGGTTCTTCTAGCTTTTTCGGTAAAGCCGGTTTTACCACCAACACAGTATTTGTAGCTTGATAATAGTTTATTTTTATTATGCCATACGTAGGTTTTTAAGTCGGTTTTTACGGTAATATCTTTGGTTCCAACTATTTGTTTATATAAAGAATTATTAATAGCGTAGCCTGATAAAAGAGCCATGTCGTATACGGTTGAATAGTTTGCTTTGTCACCATCTTCTAGACCCGAGCTATTTACAAATGTTGTGTTATTCATACCAATGTCTTTAGCTTTATTATTCATTAAATAGGCAAAGTTATCCATGTTACCTGCGGTATAGTAAGCAAGAGCGATAGCAGCATCGTTACCACTACGGAGCATTAGTCCATATAAGAGATTAATAACACTGATTTTTTCGCCAACGCTTACATAAATTCCACTACCAAAACTCTTTAAGACTTCATCTCCAATAGTAACAGTTTTATTAACATTAGTCATATCAATTACAACCATGCTAGTCATTATTTTAGTGATGGATGCAATTAAACTTCTTTTGTTAATGTTGCTGCCTTCTAAGACTCTATTGTTGTCTGTGTCCATTACGATGTAAGATGAAGCACTAATGGCATTAACTTTTAACGGTATAATTATTAGTAACATTATAATTATCTTTTTCATAATATATTTATATGTTAGTTACTAATTTTTAATACAAAAAAATCAATAAGATAGATAAACTAACTTATTGATTTTTTGATTTATGCTTGGAATAAATTTAATAATTCTTCTTTTTCAGTTTGGTCAGTAACTATTTCTAGTTTTATGCCATCACCGTCAGGTATTTGTTTAGCAAATTTTACCTCTAATGGTTTAAAGTTACTCATTAAGTATACGTAGTCAAAGCCATTATGATTAGCTGCTTTAAACACTACGAATTCCTTTCCATCTTCTAATACTGCTACATCGCCAAATTCTAGTTTTTCCATTATTCTCCTCCTTCTAAAACTTCAATATAACTTGCAAATAATTCTCTAAAAGAGTGTAAGTAAACAAAGACTGCTTCTAAGTAATCATCATCAGTGTAATTAACATTTTTTAAATCTAATATTTCTCTGTTATATAAAATGTCTCTGTTGATATTTTTATTTTCAAGAAGTTTCTCTACTACTACTAAGTTTTCTTTTAATATATTAATTAATGTTTCTTCTTTTTCTTTTTTTGGTAGTTGTTTAAACATTAAAACATAATTATTAAATTCTTCATTTTCTTTAAAATTCATATTATTTTAGTCTTCCTTTTGCTACTATTTCATTATCTTTACCAATATTATAGATATCACTCATTACAATATCAGTTATGTCCATGAAATGTCCATCACTGTAAGTTATATAAATTTTTCCATTTTTAAAGTTTATCTTATCGTTTGGTCCATAGACAAAATCTTTATTTGCGTGGTTCATTATTGCTTCGTATAGTTCTTTGGATTGTTCTTTAGTTAGTCTTTGCATTAAATCTTCTTCTTTTCTGATGAAAATTCTTTTTAGCATTTGACTAAACTTAGATTGTTTTTCATATTTGTCTTTAGCTTGTTCAAATTCTCTTTTAAATTTGTAATAATCTTCGCCATTAGTAAACTCAAAGAATTTAGGATTTTTTTGTTCTTGATCGTTTTTCTTTTTATTGTCTATGGCAAAAGCAACTGACCCTAAAAGAGGTACTATTCCAAGCCCTAGGTTCATATTTTTAACACTCCACTGAAGACTCTTAGTTTCTTCTATATCTTTACTAGAATCTGTCTGTAAGTTGTTATCTAGAGTCTTTTCCTCAGTCTTTAATTCTAAGTTTTCAATGGTGTATTCTTTTGAGTCAGAACCAATTACTGTAGTTCCTTTTGGTAAGAGGTTACCATTTACATCTACTATTTTGATACTTACTCCATTAGACATAGTAAGATATTCGCCTTTGAAGTTAGTTATCTTACCCTGGTCTACAACTCCTTTTGTTGCGACTTTCTTTATCATATCATCAGTTATAGTATCAGCATTTATGAACTCAGAGACATCAATCCAACCAAGTCTAGATGAATCACCATCTTTACCTAAATGAATTTTAATTTCTACGTCTTCAAAGTTTAAGTTTCTATCTGCAAGAGTCTTATCTAAGACATCTTTTAATTTAGTTGTGTTATCTAAACCTTCTAAGTCTTCTTTGAAGTTTAAGATTTTACCATCTTTTACTATTGAAAATCCAGTTATACGATAATCACCAGCAAATTTGTTTTCTTTGGAAAATTCTCCACCAATTGATTTTTCTCTACCAGTTTCTAAGCTGTTAGTATTAAAGCTTTGACCATCAATTACATTTAAATTTCCACCCATAGTTAGGTCTTCAGTGGTTCTTTGAATTGTTCCTGATACTGGTTCATAATCATAAATAGTGCCACCTATATTAAAATATAAGTTGTTTTCTCTGATGTTTTGCTGTGCTATAGCGTCTTTAATATCGTCAGTAACTTTAACTGGGCCTACATTAGTTTTTTCTTTAAATCCTGAAAGTAAAACTGTTAGAGCAGCTAAAATTGCTAACCACATAGACGCACGATTACGGTATTTTCTTGTAACACGCGCTACTTTTGGTTCTTCAGTAACTTTTGGTTCAGGCTTTGGTTCTGCAGTAGGTACTGGCTCTGTTACTGGTACAGGCTCTGGTTCTTTGGTTTTAGGAGTAACAGCTACATATTCTTTAATAGCAGTATTAAACTCATCTAAGCTTACATACTCACCAGTTGCTAACTTTAGACCACGATTTCCTAGGAATAAAACACCTTTATTTGCTACGCGTCCATCAGCACTTTCTATTTTAATAGTTCTTGAATCTTGATTTTCTACTTTCTCACTTTTATCGCCAAGAATTAACGCTCCTTGAGCTCCCTTGATCATTTTAATAAATTCGTCAATATTTAATACTTTACCGGTTTTTTTGTGAACTATCACTGTCTGTGGTTCATATTTAGCCACTGCGGCTTTCATTGCTTCAACTAATTCTTTAGAACTTACAAAACTACCATCACCTAATTTATAATTTTGTTTGTTGTATCCCATCATTATAGTACTTGAAGTAAACTCTTCACCATTTTCACCATGAATAACTGTACTTCTATCTTCTCTTTTACTATTAGAATTAATTGATTTAGTTGTAAGGTCAATTTTATTTTTAGGATTAAAATCCACGTTAAAAGTATCATTATTATTTGGCTTATTATCCATTTTACACCATCCTTATCTTCTAGTATTAGAATAACAAAAAAAGAATACTTCGTCAATAAACATGTAAATTTGATGACTAGTATTCATTTAAATAAAATAGTAAAAGTTAATAACACTGATAAGAAAATAATATTGATTACAGTAAATAATAGTAAATATTTATTAAAGCTTGAGTTTTTGGTTTTTAAATAAATCTTTAAAGTAATAAGGCTTGCTAGTGAGGATATTAAAGTACCTAGTGAGCCAATATTAACTGCCGTAATTAATGCTTTATAATCAGTTGTAAAACTAGATAAGAGTACAGCAGTTGGGACATTACTAATAAACTGACAGCTTAACAAACCTGTGATAAGAACACTTTTATTCATCATGTTACCAAGAAATACTTTAACTGGTTCTATTCTTTTGACGTTTCCTGAAAAAATAAAGAAAGCACTAAATGTCAGAAGCAAGTCCCAGTCCATTGTTTTTAGAGCTTTTGGATCAAATATTAAAACGCCTAAAGTAATGATTACCATACCTATTTTTATTGGTATTACTCTTAAAATAGTTAGTAGTGATATTGCAAACATTGCTAGATAAATAATTACTCTTTTATTATCTATTTTATAATCTTTAGTATTTTTTAAATTAATTGGTTCTTTTTTAACTGCAATCATTGGAATAATAATTAAAAGTACTAATACGATTACAAACTGGGGCAGTAATATTTTAATAAACTCTAGAGTTGGAATATTATAGTGAGAATATAAATATAAGTTTTGAGGGTTACCATGGGGAGTGATCATTCCGCTCATATTAGCCGCAATATTTTGCAAGATTAAAGTTAAAGCTAAATATTTTTCATTATTTGTAGTAGTTAAAATAATTACAGTTAAAGGTAAAATAGTAATTAATGACATATCGTTTGCTAGGAAAAGATCACAAATAAATGTTGCTATAACTAGTGCTAAAATGATGCTTCTTGTGTTTTTAAATAGATAGATTATTTTTTTGGATAATACTTCAAAGAAGTGAGATCTTTTTAGGCACTCTATAACCGCTATAAGACAATATAAAGAACATAGTGTTTTCATATCAAAATAAGATAGATATTCTTTATCAATTGGCACTATAAGCATAGTTATAAAAGTAATAACTAAAATTACCATAGTGATTGGATTATCTTTAATAAACTTTTTGATAGTCTTCATAGGCAACCTCTTTATTCTTAGTTAATTATACCATGAACCATAAAAAAAGTCTCATTATATTGAGACTATTTTACTTCTATAGTTTTACCAGTTTGTTTTACATGATCATTTTCTATAATAAAGATGTAATATTTTCCTTTTGGTAAGTCTATTACTGTTTTATTAACTTTTTCTTTGTTAGGTTCTTTGATAGTGTATACAGCACCTTCTTTGCTGTCATTAACTAAAACCATTTTTACTTCATCTAAAGATAAGAAGATCATATTATTTTCAATGATGTTTTGTTCAAAACCAAAGTCATAACTTTCATCTAATTCAGCATCTTTTAGTTTATCTAAAATAGCACTTGTTAGTTCTTCTTTTGGTGAAGCAGTAAGTGTTGTATAGTTTTTAGGACTATCAAAATTAAAGCTATGCTTAGTATTAACATTTACTTTAGTTACAGAATAATTACCGCCAGCAATAGTTAAATCTAATACTTTATTATTATTTACTAAGCCAATTAATTTAGAACTTAGATTATCGTATTCGTTAATATCAACATTTTCATTATAATTAACGTTATTTAGTTCACGACCAAATAAAATTAATTCTTCATTATTTAATACTTTATAATCGCCTAGAGCATAACTAAAGTATTTTTTATTTTCATTGTAACTAGACACTAGTTCTATATTTTTTCCATCTATTTTATAAGTATTTGCTGATGAATATGATCCTTTTAATTCTTTTAAATTAGTAATATTTTTAATAGTACTGTAACCATTATCTAAAACTTTTAGAGTTCCTTTATTAAGTGTTGCTTGATGCATTGAACTTGGATAAGTAAAGTTTCCTGTTGGTGTTAATAAATATTTACTAAATGATGCTGGTAAGTTTTCGGGATTAGTAAAAATCCAGTTGATTGTACCACTTGTATAATTTAAGTTTACAACCATTTCTCCACCCCAGTAAGTTAGTAATAAACTATCATCTTCTTCATTATAACTAATTCCTGAGTTATAGAAGTAATCTTCACGAGTAATACTACTAGTAAATGAATTGTCTATTTTACTAAATAAATCAAATAAATCTATTTGTTTTACTACTTTGCCAGTTTTAGCATCTATTTCTTCTATAAGGTCAGAGATGGTAACACGGCCTTCTTTTCTACCAGTTACGATGATATTGCCATTTTGTTTAACAAAGAAATCATTTAAGTAACCATCTTCAATATTATATTCATTATAGATTCTACCTAAGTAGTCTATTTCTAGTAGTCTTGTTGGTAAGATTGCAGTTGTGTCAGCATCAGTACCTACAAGTAAATGATTATTTTCTAGTTTTACAATATTGTGATAGTAGTTTTTAGTTTCATACCATCTGATATCTCCGTAGCCATCAATACCAATAGAAGACATACTAAGTGGTGATGTTAATAGATATAAATCTCCATCTGATGTAACATTATTAGTATCTGCTGTTACTTTAGGTAAATTTTTATTATCATCAATAGAAATAGTTAATTCACGAGTTGTACCACTACCTAGTTTAACAATAACTTTATTATCATAACCATTATATAAACCAAATACTGGAATATAGTGATAATTTTCTTCACCATATTCTAGTACTAAGTCATTTTGTTTTTGACCTTTTACAGTAACTGTAACTGACTCTTTTTTATCAGTATAGAAAAGTATAATTGCACTAAGAGGAGAACTTTCATATGGATCAATATATACTTTAGCTTTTTCTAAAGAGTATTTATTTGATTCTAAATCTTTTTTTAAGTAGGCATCTACATCACTTTGTGATGATGCAATTAAAGAGCCACCAATATTGGTTTTACCAGTTAAAATATTATCTTTAGGATGATCATAGAAGTATTTAACTATTATTACCCCGATAATTATAATGATTAATAAACCTACTAATATATAATTCTTTTTATTCTTCATCTTATCCTCCCTACTTTACTACATATGGATTAGTTATTGTTCCATTACCTTTAATAATTACGGCATTTTTAAGTGATAGTGTTGGTCTTACGAAGTGTTTTGCTACTTGTATTTTTTCAATACCTGAGCTTCCTCCATAAGCTTTTTTAGAACCATCTACATTAACACTATAAGTTTCGGCATTAACATAGTTATTTGTTGCTTCTGCGTATGGAGTACCATGGTTAAAGTTACTTGTTGTCATACTATAGCCTACTGCTTCAATTAACCAGAATGATTTATTTGCATTTGTATTATTTGTTAAGTATGTACGAACACATGAGTTATTAGAACATTTAGCTATAATATTATAGTCTGTTTGAGTAAGTAAGCCATATCTACTAGCAAAGTTTTGATAAATTCCTGTAGTTTTAGTAAACACTTGATTTTCAATGTATGGTAGAGCTTTACCTGTAACACTATAGTAGAATTTATCTAGTACATCATTCATTACTGGATAATAATTTGAAGTATTTACTGGGTTTTTAAAAGCATTTTGATTAATATACGTTTTACTACCACCTAAACCGGTATAGTACATACGGCCACCATTACAGCAACCTGCTGATTTACATCTTCCGATTAAACCGTAAGCAGTTCTACCTTCTGGGTCATTATCTACTCCTGTTGTTTGCATTGTTGTATTATTTACTAAGAATGGACTATTAGTAATTATTCTTACACTAGAACTAATACGATGATATAGTCTAAATAGAGTTTCACTACCATCAAATTTAATATAGTTATCTTCTACTTCACCAATATAGTAACATTCATCAGGATTATTATTTACTTTAACACAGCTATCAGAAATAAAGTCTACTAATTTATCTGATACGATGTAAGTAAGCTCAAATGGACTTGGAATAGAACCATCTGAATTAGTATTAGCATAAGTTATAATTGATTTTTTAGTACCAATAGTACTAGTATTAAAATCACTGATATTAAATCCTTCATCAGCTAATTTTGCAATAGTTGTTTCTTTGGTTTCTTTAGTACCATTACGATATGTAATAGTTAGTGTAATATTAGTTTCTTCTTTTGATGCATCTAAGAAAATCTTATTGTGATTATCATTTATAATTGCCGTAAAACTTTCTATATCTTTATCATTTGATGATACATGGACATTTCTTGTTTTACTTACAGTAGTTCCATTATAAGTATACTCATATTTAATTTCATAGTTACCTGCTTTAGTAGCATTAACATTACAATCTTTTTTAACGATAGTATCATTTTTGACTAATGTATAAGTTTCATCAGCACTACTTGCATTTACTAATACTAATCTACTAGCATTTTTATCACTACTATTTAAACCCATAAATACATTATCATCATTATTACACCAATTAGTATTATTAGCATCATACTTTAAATAAATATCATCAGCAATTAAGTATGTATTATCTTGATCTTCTGGGCTAATGGTAAACTCTACAGTTCCAGTAGATCCATTTAAGGTAATACGAATCTTTTCATCATCAGAATATTTTTCATTAGTGTTAGGGTCAATAACGTCATCATTTAATAAACCATTATTTTTTAAATCTTTAATAGTAATATCAACGAAGTTATACCCTTCATATAGTTTTTCTATTTCTTCTTTGTTTGCTGAAACATAAGCATCAGCTGCAGAAATTATTTGTTTTACTGTATCTTTATTATTATCTTTATCATTTAGTTTTCTTACCATACTAACGGTAAAGATACCACCTATAGTAACTAATAAAACAATAACTGCAATAATTTCTACTAATGTAAACCCTTTCTTATTCATTTTCTTCCTCCTTTATTTCTAAAATATTATTATTAGTATCTTTAGTTAGTTCTTCATAAAAACCTAACATAGATACTTTATAATCATCTTTTAATTTTTTAAAACTAATATCTATTTTAATATCATCTATATTAATAGTAAAATTCTCTAAATATTTGTCGTTGATTGTAAGATACCCGACAGCATTATTATTTGTTTCAAAGTTTATAAATAGTGTTTTAAGTAATCTATTAACAATATTTTTATCTATATTAGATGTATACTGATAAGTATTACTTAACTTAATAGTTTCTTCACCTAACTTTAAATTATTTATTATTTGATTAATATTTTCATAGTTATCTAGATTATATTTATAGTAAGTTCCCTTATCTTGATAGTAAAGTGTATTATTAGTTAAATAGATATTATCATAATCTTTAGTAGATATAAGATACTTATTTCCATCATAATCATAATTATAACTATAATTTTGATTATGATAATTAATATTTATTTTAGATGAATATTTATTATATAATTGATACTTTTTACTACTAGTAATATAAAACTTACTTAGAAGAATAATAACGATTATCAATATAAGTATTAAACCTACTATAACAATCTTTTTAGTCTTAGACATATACACCTCCCTATTAAGTAATTGGTAATCCTATAAAGGTGATTGGCCTTGTACAAGAAATGTTATTTATTTAGTATAAACTTCTTTTGCGTATGCAAGCAGGCGCAAAAGAAGTTTATTGGCGGCAACTGCTCCTGCTCCAAGTGGTAATTTCGCAGACGTAGTTACCACTTCACATCAAAAACTCCAAGAAATATTTTTTTATTACCTCGCACTCTAGTTTTGTCCCTCAAAAGGTTTTTCGGGACATGAAACGTCTGACGATTTGGGAGACAAAGTTATTCACTATGTCGCTATCTTGTACGGGCTTGTAGCACTACCTTCTCCACTTGATATTTTGACTCCCGACTGAAGTGATAGAGAGGGACGCACGCCGTAGCTGTAGTTAACGAAGCCGTTGACAAGGAGGCTGTGAGCGCCATAAACACCCCAAACGTAAGCGTTGAGGCCAATAAAGACGTAAGGGGACAAAGCCCACCACCAACTTGAATTAGTATTTCCTCTTATATAATATGTTGAATTTGATATGCTTGTAGCCCCACCAGCAAAAGCAACCTCATCAACAGTAAGCAAGCCTATTTTTGCAAAACCACTTAATGCGCCATTTCCATACTCTGTATCATTTACAGTAAATTTAGATAACTTCCCTCCATTATTATCATTTGGGCATATTAAACTTGGCCCTGTTCCACCTGCTGTATATGATGATGCTTGTACTAGTCTTTTAGTAGCACCATAATAATTTCCATTAGTTCCAGCACCATAATTTGTTCCTAGTGTATAATTGCCAGGATTAAATGTTGTATCAGTTACTACACTTTTATCGTTACACCATATTGTATCTGCTAACTGACTATCATTAAAACCCGATTGTTTAGAAAGTACATTAGTATACCATTTATTTAGATTAGTTAATATTGTACTTGGGTTAGTATTAGCATGAGCAACAGTATAACTACTAGCTACTGCCGTACCATACATTAGCCCTACATAAGCATTATCATTATAACTTGAATTAAATGCTGATGTATAAGTATCTCCTTCATATCTTGCAAAAGCATAATCACTTCCAGTTACATTACAAGGTGTACTACTAGATGGCGTATTGTTTGTACTAGTTAATCCATTATAATTATATAGAACCATCTTTATTGCACCATTTCCAGTTACTCTAACTATTCGCCAGCACATATTGGCATATTCTACATAATTGTTTTCTACTGCTCCTCTGAAATAGTAAGATGTACCATAATCATCTTCTGTACTTGCTAAAACTGCTTCATTATCAGAAGAAATTTCAGAACCGGGAGTTGTTAGTGGTTCACTTACGTTTGCATTGTTTTCTCCTAGGATTTTAGATAATAGTGTTGGATGGTATTTTGCTGCTGTTACTGTTACTATTATTTTTCCTTTCCAGGTTTTGTTTAGTCCTTGTTCATTAGTTGTTTCTGAGTTCATCCATAGTCTTAAATCGTATGATTTTGTTTCATTTCCTTTTAGGCCTGTTTCTTCTAGAATATAGGCTTTTCTTGTTGTGTCTATATCACCTAGTGAAAGAGCGCTTAAGATATTAGTTTTTCCAGTGGTTGCACCTTTTGGTGATAAGTTTACTTTTACATAGTCATCTTTTAAATAAGTACTACTGGTACTTGTTCTATATTCACTGTAAAGAGTTATTTGAACGTCTACATAGCTATCACAGTTGTTTGTTAGAGTGAATGTAAATGGGTCTCCTTGCATTCCTCTTTCGTCGCTTATTGGAAAAGCATCTGATAAAATTATTTCTGATGTTTCTTCAGTGAAGCTTGTATCTAAGCAGGCTCTTACACTAACGGTATTATCTTTATCTTGTTTTTTATTTACTCTATAGTAAGCGAATGTTACACCAATTAGGATAATTACTGTTACTAATAAACCTGCATATATTTTTATTTTTTTATTGTTATCCATGATTTATCACCTATTTTACTAATATAATTATATAGTAAGTTGCTTTCTTAGTCAATTAGAAAAAGCACTGTTTTGAAGTGCTTAATTTATCTTGTACGGGTTTGTGGCACTGCCAACCCCACCTGATATTTTGACTCCCGACTGAAGTGATAGAGATGGCCGCACACCGTAGAAGTCGTTGCCAACGAGGTAGTTTTCAAGGTCGCTGTCGCTGCCATGCACACCCCAAACGCGAGCGTAGTGGTCACTAAAGCCAGACGGAGACAAAACCCACCAATCACTTGAATTAGTATTCCCTTTTATATAATATGTTGAATTTGATATATGATAAGCTCCACCAGCAAATGCAATTTCATCAGCAGTAAGTAAACCTACTTTTGCATAGCCACTTAATGCTCCATTGCCATAAGTTGTGTCACTTGCAGTAAATTTAGATAGCTTTCCACCATCGTTATCATTAGGACATATTAGACTTGGCCCGGTGCCACCGGCTTCCCATGAAGATGCTTGTACGAATCTTTTGGTGGCACTATAATAATTTATATTTTTTGCATAATCATAATTTGTACCTAAAGTCCAACTACCAGGATTAAATGTTGTATCAGTTACTACACTTTTGTCATTACACCATATTGTATCTGCCAACTGATTATCACTAAAATTAGCTTGTTTAGAAAGTACATTTGTATACCATTTGTTTAAATTGGTTAATATTATACTTGGATTAGTATTAGCATGAGCATCTGAATAACTACTAGCTCCTGCCGTGCCATACATAAATCCTACATAAACATTATCATTATAACTTGAATTAAATTTTGATGTATAAGTATCTCCTTCATATCTTGCAAAAGCTAAACCATTTCCAGTTACATTACAAGGTGTACTACTAGATGGTGTATTATTAGTACTTGTTAATCCATTGTAATTATATAAAACTAGCTTGATTGAGCCATCGCCTGTTACTCTTACTATTCGCCAGCACATATTAGCATACTCTACATAATTATTTTCTACTGCACCTCTAAAATAATAGCTCGTTCCATAGTCGTCGTCAGTACTTGCTAAAATTGCTTCGGATGAAGATGAAGTTTCAGAACCAGGTGTTGTTAAAGGGGTGGTAACTGTATTATCTTTTTTGATAGCAGCTAATAATGTGCCTGTTCCGGGGTCTTCCCATGAAGGTTGTTCTTCTTCGGCATTAACAATAATTACTATCTTGCCTTCCCATGATTTGCCTAGACCTTCGTCTAGTGTGGTATTACTGTCCATCCAGGTTCTTAGGTCGTATTCTTTAGTTTCGCCACCTTTTAGGCCAGTTTCTGATATGATGTATCCTTTTCTTCCAGCTTCTATGTCAGTTAGTGTTAGTATTCCTAGGAGTTTGCTAGTACCAGTGGTTGTTCCTTTGGGACTTAGATTTACTTTTATCAAATTATCATTTAATAAGCTTGTACTAGTGCTTTCTCTGTTTTCATTTTCTATGGTGATTGTTAGCTTTACGTAGCTATCACAGTTGTTGGTTACACTAAAGGTAAATGGTGTTTGATTTAGGCCATCATTATCTGAAATTGGGATGGCATCTTCTAGTAGTATTCTTGATGTTTGTTCATTTAGTGTAGTGTTTAAGCAAGTTCTTGTACCAATTACATTATCATTTGTTTGTTCTTTTCTTAGCATGAAGTACGCGTATGATACACCAATTATTAAAATGATTACTAGTAGCAAACCAATATATAATTTTATTTTATGTTTATTATTTTCCATCTTTAACCTCAAAATCATTCAACTACTTTGTATGGATTGGTAGCTGTTCCTTTTCCAGTTATTGTGGTTGATGATACAAGTGATATTGCTGGGCGAATACCGTATTCCCTGTTGTTTGACGATAAAGTTGGTTCCCCAAATATTCTTGTTCCTTTAAGTACGCCAAAGTTATATACTCCGCGATTGTACCCATATGGTGTTGCTGTAAACCAATGATTTCCGTTACTATTTTCATTAAGATAATAACCACTACTTCGCTTTATGCTTGCATATGTGCCAGCATAAGCTAGTTCATCCGCGGTTAATAATCCAATTTTTTTATCTAATGCACCATTCCCGTTAGTTGTATCACTTACAGTAAACTTAGATAACTTTCCTCCATTATTATCATTTGAGCATATTAAAGATGGACCACTTCCATTTGGAGTTCCTGCTTTTGTTAACATTCTTTTAACTGCTCCAAAATAAATTTGATTTCTGCCATAGCCTAGGTTTGTAAGATTTGTCATATTGTCTGGATTAAATGCGGTATCAGTTACGACACTTTTATCATTACACCATATTGTATCAGCAAGCTGATTTTCGTTAAAATTACTTTGTTTTGAAAGAACATTATCATACCATTTTTCTAAATTTTGAAGTATAATACTTTTATTAATATTTGCATGGGCTTCGGCATAAGATGATGAGTTAGTCCACGTGCCTCCATTACTGGTACAAGCATTTTGAGTAAGGGATGTCTTATCTGAACAGCCGACATTACCATACATTAAACCTGCAAAAGCATTATCTGTAGTACTATTGAATTTACTTTCTATAGTATCACCTTCATACCTAGCAAAAGCTAGATCACCTCCTGTTACATTGCAAGGAGTACTGCTTGCTGGAGTAAAATTATTATCTGTTAATCCATTGTAATTATATAAAGTTAATTTGATAGAGCCATCGCCAGTAATGCGAACTATTCTCCAACACATATTGGCATATTCTATAAAATTATTTTTAACAGCACCTCTAAAATAGTACGAGGTTCCGTAGTCATCTTCTGTGCTTGCTATAACGGCTTCGGTTTGATTTTTTACGGAACAAAGAGACTTGTATGAAAAACTATCTTTTGTGGCATTTGTTATATAATAGACACACCCATAAGTATTTGAACCAGGCTTTACAGTAGCTGTTTCACTACTTACACTAGATGGTGACCATGAGCTTAGGTATTTATTTATAAGGCTAGAATAAGAATTGGCATAAATATCTGATGTTACGTTAGAGTTAGCTAATATACAGTCACTACCACTTGCTTTCCAATCAGTTCCGTAAGTCCAATAATAATTTTGATATGTTTCATCAACGCTTACAGTCGTAGTTGAGGCGTCATCTAATACGTAGTCACTTATTTCTAGTCCAGGTGTTGTAAGTGGAGTCGTAACATTTGAATTATTTTTACCTAGTATTGCTAAATCTAATGCTTGTGGAGTCTCTTCAGCATCAACGATTATTACTATTTTGCCTTCCCATGATTTGCCTAGTCCTTCGTCTAATGTGGTATTACTGTCCATCCAGGTTCTTAGGTCGTATTCTTTAGTTTCGCCACCTTTTAGGCCAGTTTCTGATATGATGTAGCCTTTTCTTTCGGCTTCTATATCAGTTAGTGTTAGGATTCCTAGGAGTTTGCTAGTTCCAGTTGTTGTGCCTTTAGGGCTTAGATTGATTTTAATTAGATTATCATTTAATAAACTTGTACTAGTGCTTTCTCTGTTTTCATTTTCTATGGTGATTGTTAGTTTTACGTAGCTATCACAGTTGTTGGTAACACTAAAGGTAAATGGGGTTTGATTTAGGCCATCATTATCTGAAATTGGGATGGCATCTTCTAGAAGTATTCTTGATGTTTGTTCATTTAGTGTAGTGTTTAGACAAGTTCTTGTACCAATTACGTTATCATTTGTTTGTTCTTTTCTTAGCATGAAGTATGCATAAGATACACCAATTATGATAAGCACTACTACGAATAGACTTATGTAGATTTTTAATTTTTTGTTATCTTTCATATTGACTCCTTTATTATTTAATTATAATAAATTTATTTTGTTAGGACAAGGTGTTTATTGTTAAGTTATGATTTAGGGTGTAATTATTTCTATTTAGTCTTTGGCCATTTTCAATGTATATTGTTTTAATACCATAATCGTCTCCATATATTGCATTGTTTTCAATGGTTTTGATTCCTTCTAGGGTTAGAGTTTCTAGTATTATGTTGTTATTTATTGAGTAGGATTTGATTGTTGTAATATCCTTAGTTAAAGTATATTCTGTTTGATTAAAGTATACTGGGATATTTATTAGAGTGTCTGCTTCTTTGTTTAGTAAAATACCATTTAGGGATGAATAATTTTGGTTATCATCATGTACTATAAAAGATTCTATGTTTAGAATTAGTTTAGTGTTTATTTGTTCTAGTGAACTTGGAATATTTATAGTCATTTTAGTATTGTTATCTGCTACAAAGCCATTTAGACTATCAAATGCTAGATTAATGGTTCCTTCTTTAATAGAGATATTACCACTGATGTTATCTGGTACTAGTAAAAGATTATTATCTTTGTATAGGAGATTGTTTTCTGCTTGGAAGTTTGGTGAAAGACTTGTTATTTCTTTAAAATTGGTTCCTCTAAATGGTGTAGTTCCTAGGGTTTCTAGAGATTCATTTAGTTCTATTTTTTCAGCTTTGTTACCGTAGAATGCATATGAGCCAATTGTTTTTAAGCTTGCTGGTAGTTTGATAGATTCTATTGGCGCACCTGAGAAAGCATAGTCTTTGATTTCTTCTAAGTTATCATTTAGTAAAATATTTACTAGTGATGAGTTATTATTAAAGGCATATTCCCTAATTATTTTTAAGTTTTTACCTAGTGTTATAGTTGTTAAGTTTTCATTGTTTGTAAATGCTCTTTTGCCAATTTCTTCTAAATTATCTGGTAGATTTAGAGTTTCTAGTAATGAGTTTGCGAAGGCTGATTCACCTATTTTTGTTAGATTTGTTGGTAAGTTTATTTTTGATATGTTGGTATTATAGAATAAGTTATTTCCTAGATAGGTTATTTCATCACTTATTAGGATATTAGTTATATTACTTGAGTAGTTATTCCATGGTGGTGTGTCATAGTCATAAGTTTCTCCGCTACCAGTTATATCAAGAGTATAACCATCTGTTTGATCTATATTTTGATTATCATAAATGAATGCATAAGCATTATCTCCTACTCTGTAGTAGTTTTCATATTTATATTTGGCATGAACTATTTCTTTAGTGGTTATACTTTTATTTGATAGGTCGTATGTGTCTTTTACTGCTCCTTCTTTTAGGGTTACAGTAAATGGTCCATAGTTTGTGGTTGTTAGTAAATTTATGATGTATGAGTAACCGTCAGTTATAGATTTTTCTTTGCTTACTGAGTTTATTTTGGCGTTATCATTTGATATTTGGAAGTCGTTTATTGTTAAATCGTTTGGTGTTAAACCTCCACCTTTATCAGTACAACTTAAGAAAATATTTGCGGTTGAGTTGTCTAAAATCATTTCTGGAACACTAGTAAATGTACATACTGGAGATGGATTATAGATTATTGCATAGTAGGTTGTTCCACTACTATATCTATCTAGATGAATGGTATCACCTACACTATATTCTCCGTATTCACTGTTTGGATTGGTACTCCAGCCTCTTGGTTCCGTTCCTATTACATAATCATATGATGGTAAGATTACGTCACAACCGTCAGTTAATGAGAAAGCACTTTCTCGGCAGGTTAAGACATTTTCGTCTGCTTTTCCATATTTACCACCTGTTAGGTTGATACTAAATGTACTTGTAACATTTACGGTTATTTCTATAGATCCACAGCCTGCACCTGTTATAGTTATTTTTGTTCTTCCTCTTCTATTACCTGTAACTGTTATGGTGTCAGTAAATTCTTTATTTATTTCACTATTATCATCTTCGTTATAAGTACTTTCTCGTCTAGTGATTCTAGCAACACTTTCGTTTGATACTCTATAATTTAAGTTGCCAGTAGCTGCATAGGTTACTTTAATAGTTTTTGTTCCACCAGTGTCAACACTTATAGAACTTTGGTCAACTTCTAATTTATATACTCGGTAGTCTATTTGAGCTAAGCGGTTTCCGTTATTTTCTTTTAAATAGATAGATGTTACACCGGTATTATTATAACCTTTTTGATATGGAGTACCAGGTGCTGCATCAAGTTCGGCAGTAGTTACGTTATGTCTATTTAGGGTCATATATCCGAAGTATGATTTAGAGTCTCCACAGTTATTTTTAATTTCTATTTTGGGTTCGGTTACTGATGATCCAACATTAGCTAGATAGTAGTCAGTCATTTCTTTATAGAAAATATTTTGAACACTTGAATCACATACTTGAGTATTATTTTGCTGTGATAATTTACCCGTGTTTGTTCCATAAATAGATATTGTATGGCTTGTCGTATCATTATATTTTTGACAGACATAGTTAACACTTTTATTATTTTCTCTTAGAGTAAGACTTGTTTTATAAATTACTGGTATACTAAATTCTAGGGTTCCTTCGGTTGGACTACTTATTATAACTTTAGTTGCTTCTTTATCTTTAATGTTATCAGCAATGTTTTCACCTTTTGTAGTTGTTAGTGTAAGAAGACCGCCTTGAATAGTACAGTTTAAATAATTGTCATCAGTTTTACAAGTGATGTTACTAATATCGTCAGCTATGATTTTACTAATGAATTTAGTTGTATCGGTTCTTTCATCAACAGGAGTGTTACCACCATCAAAGAACATAAAGTCTGGGGTTGTTTTTTCTAGTTTGATATTAGTTACGTGAATTTGTTTAGTTATTTGGCCACAGTTTTCACCTGTTATCGTTAGAGTTACTTCTCCTACTTCATAGCCTTTTAAGTAAATGGTAGTTTCGTTTGTTAGTTCTAGAGTTGTATAAAAGTTTTTGTTGTCTTTGGATATTTTAAGAGGGGTTTTACCATTTGCTGATGTTAATGTTACAGTAAGTTTACCTGTTTGACCATAAATTAAATTTAGTTTTTCAGAATTATCACCTACAGTGATATTAGTTACATCATTTGCAAATTTTAAATCATAAATGTTTTTATCTATTGTTCTACTTAATCCAGCATTGCTTTCTTCTACTTTGATGCTTGCTTGGCCAGGTGTGTTTCCACTACTTAGATATAAAATATTTTTATTTATTGTAGCACTTAAGCCATTTCCTGTGTAAGTTATATTAGTTGTTCCAGCATTATTTTCATGAATATAGAGTCTTTCATTACTTAAAACTGGCATGCAGGATTCAATGTCTTCACTTTCGTTTACGTCGGTTATTTTAAATTCTACCTTTTTTACATTTATTGTGTAATTTTTATTTAATGTGATGTCTTCAGCATTTTCTTTATATTTTCCCGTTACGGTCACAAAGTGATTTTCAGTAAAATTCGGCGTTACGCTTTTGTTTTGAGTAATTATTAGTTTTTGATTTTCTATTTGACAAGAAAAACTTGCTGAATTACTTTCACATGTGTATGTCATATCTTTGTTAGAACTAATCGTAGCTTCAATATTATCATTATTTTCTTTATTCCAATAAAAGGTGCTGAAACTTGGAAATACATCTAGATAGACATCGCCATTAACTGCTGGACATGAGTAGTTTTTATCTTCTTCATTATAGTATTTAGCAATAATATGAATAGTTCCTGGATCATAGCATAATAGAACTTTACCTTTTATTTTTTCATTTGTTACAGGGTTTGAAATATAATTAATATTATTTTTTTTAGTATCGTTTTCAAGGTATCCATATGAAACAAGGTTTTCAATGGTTAAAAGACAGTCTTTATATATTTCACTTTGATCACCTATATGAGCATTTCTTTCTAAGTTACTAGTACATTTTTGATACAGATTAATATTATCATTGCCGTATTTTTCCGCTGATGATGTTATTGTACTTAGCTTAGCATTTAATAAGCTTTCTTTGGTGTTTTTTGAGACGTTTGCGACTGCTGGTATAACAATTATCATAATAACACCTAAAATTGCGATGACTGCTATTAGTTCAACCATTGTAAATCCTTTTTGTTTCATATGAATGCTCCTTTCTAATTAGTTTTAAAATAAATATTTATAGAGTAATCTTCTCCCGTTTTAGATTTTAAGTTTACTTTGATTTTATTTAAAATATGCGATGAAGAT
This sequence comes from bacterium, assembly GCA_030524925.1. Taxonomy (GTDB): domain Bacteria; phylum Bacillota_I; class Bacilli_A; order RF39; family UBA660; genus CAG-533. The sequence continues at coordinate 35,583 of JAUNFS010000007.1, forward strand.
TCATTGTTTTCATCATTATAGGTAGTTAGATTTATTAAGTTATTTTTGTCTAGGATTATTCCATCTGGAAGTTTTCTTGCGATGTTACTACTACGTTCTTCGCTTGTTAGATCTTCATCTTCAATGTAGCCATATTTGATATATGTGTAGTCATCTCCAAATGATATTTTTTTGGCTATTTGTTTATTTAATTTGGTATCTCTTACGGCATTATAGGTAATTGTAACTTCATTTTTACTATCATTAATAGAAGCACTTGCTACCCCATAATTAAGTATATCTTTACCAATTGCATCAGTTAAGATTGTATTTAGTACATCATAATCTACTTCTTGTTTACTTTTTCTATATAAATCATTTACAGTTATTAGTAATTTTGTTATAAATATTAGAATAATTGATACTAGTACAATGCTTACGATTATTTCAACTAAAGTCATTCCTTTTTGATTTTTCATTTGACATCTCCTATTTTAATTGATGCATATTCATATACTGCTGGAGTTTTACCTAGGGAGTTTTCATTTTCATACATAACGATTAGTCTATAAGCATTTTCGTCTGTTGCATCTAATTTATTTAGATAGTTTTGGGTTGTCGCTTCTAAGCTACTAAAATTGTTTTTACCAATTTTGGCTGGATTCCAATTAGTTATGTATATTGAGTTAATATGCATTTGATTAACTAATTCTTTCATGTAGTTATCAGTAAATCTTTCTAAACAGGCATCTTTTCCTTGACAAATAGTTATTATAGTTTCAGTTTCTATATTGATATTTTTTTCAAGTAGGTAATCTTTAACTAATGTTGTTTTATAGATGTACTCAGTGTTGTCGTAGTGAGACTTTTTTTGAACTGCTGTTATAACATTCATGTACCCACCATAGAGCATAATAAGTAGGACACATAAGACTAAAATTACAACTATGGTTTCTATTAGTACAAAACCTTTTTTATTCATGTGACTTACCTCCTTTATTGTGCCCATGTGATGTTGCATGTAGTGTCTTTTAGTGTGTTTTTTACAGTTAAGGTGTAAGGACTATCAGTTTTGTCTGGTTCTTTTTTATTTAATTCGTATTCTACGTCTGTTCCAGTAATATCTTTGCAAGTAACTTCAGCATTTTGATAGGCACTATAGGGTGTTATAGTAAATTCTAGTTTGTCATCTTTAATAAAGTTTTTATATGTATAAGCTACAGTTCCTTCAAAATAGGAAATGTTATCATCAACCCACTCTTTTGATGGTATGTTATTTTCATAGGTATAAGATAAATCTAAAAGCATCAGTTTAGTGATGTATGGTCTTGTAGAAAGATAATTTTTACCTATTTCAGTATAGGATAAGTCTGCTGGATTTTGGACATTTATAATTTTGCTTATTCGTTCCCATGATGGAAGATTACTGCTTGAATCAAGTGTTATGTTACTGTCTTGATTAACCATAATATTTAGTAAGTTGCTTGCTCCTTCACCATAGACTTCTGCACTTAAATAGTATGTATCATTATTTTTAAGATTTATAGCTTGGCTTAGATAGCCTGTTCCACTATTTTTTACAAGACATATTTGGCCAAAATCTGCTAGTTTAAAGTCTGCTGTTCCTTCTAATGACCAATCTTTAAAGTTTTCTTCTTCATAGGCAAAGGTACCATTTTTTATTAGGTTAGTTAGCATTACGCCACCATCTATGTTTGAGTATGATGAATAAACTGTTATTTTATGATTTCCAGTGTTGATTCTATCTAATACTTCACTATTATACCTATCTAAAATTGTTTTGTTAGCTATGTAAGCTCCCAAAAGAGCAGTTAGGATGGCTATAAACGCAAGAAAAAAAGTATAGATTAAAGATGTTGCTATAAAACCACTATTATTTTTCACTCTATCACCCTACTATGGTATAAGTATATCATTTTTTTTGAATAAAAAAAAGACTAAATGTCTTAGCACTCACCAGCATTTAAATCTAATTTTGCGGTTGCAGTTTTATATTTTGAACTTAGTGTAATATTGATATTTAAGCAGTCTAAGCATTTGTTTTTGTCTGTTGGATTAGGAACAGCACAAGTTTCATCTTCTAAAGTTTCTCTTTTTAAATCACCACTGGTAATTAGAGTCTTTATGTTTATAGTAAATTGATAGTTACATTCATCTTCGCTTTTACATACGCAGTTTTCATTTTGGTTATTAATGTCACATATACCGTAATGATTTTTTAGTGAATTACTGTTACTTTGCACATAAGATACTGCTGCAGTTTCAATAGTGTTTATTTTAGCTTCTAAAGCTTTTTCATTCATTTTATCTCTGATTTTATAGATACCTGGTATAGCTATAGCCATGATAATTCCTAGTAAAACAATTACTGCTAAAAGTTCTACTAAAGTAAAGCCTTTTTTCATTTTATTCACCCACCTACCTTAATGATAATAGATTTTTTAAAAATAGTATTGCTAAATTACTGTTAAAATATAAAAGTAACATACTTACTGCAAGAAACGGTCCAAAAGGTAGCATATTTTCTTCTCTTTTCACAGTAATATACATAGCATATGGAAAAGCTAAGAATGATGCTAGGATGATATAAAATATTCCTAATAGTGGTCCAAGAGCTAAACCAGCTATAAATGATAATTTTATATCTCCACCACCTAAAGATTCTTTTTTAAATAGGAAGTTTCCTAAGAGCATTAGAGCATATACTAAAGCAAATATTAAAAGTCCTGATAGCACAGACATTATTGTTTTGTTTATTCCTTCAAATATTAGTTTTGTAATGATAATTAGCAATCCAGAAATTATTAGTGGTCCATCCGATATAATCATGTATTTAGAATCACTAACAATTATTATTATAACTAGACTTGATATTATAAGGCTGATAATAAAACTTTCAGTAAATCCAAATAATAAATAGCCAAATAAGAAAAGTATTCCTGTTAATAGTTCCATTACAGGATAGATGAAAGATATTCTTTGGTGACATGATTTACATTTTCCTTTTAAAAAGATAAATGATAGTACTGGAATATTTTCATACCATGATAGTTTGTGATTGCATTTAGGACAATGACTTCCTGGATAGATAATTGATTCATCTTTAGGAAGTCTTAAACCTACTACGTTATAAAATGAGCCAAATATTAAGCCAATTATAAATATAAGAATTTCCATAACCCACCTACTTAATTTGATTATATAAACTAAACATTGGTAAAATTACTGCTAGAACAATTCCACCTACGACAACTGCTAAAAAGATTATCATTGTTGGTTCAATAAAGTTTTTCATATTGTTAATAATTGTTTTGTGTTCTGTTTGATAGTACTCAGCTACTTTATCCATCATGGCAGCTAGTTCCCCAGTTGATTCACCAGTTACAATCATGAAGTAAGCAACTTCTGGAACCGCCCATTGATTTTTAAATGATTCACTGATTTTTTCACCTTTGGCAATATTGTTAATTGTTTTAAACATAATTTCTTTGTATATTTCATTTTTGGTTATTTCACTTAATAAGTTCATACTATCAGTGATAAATACATTATTTTTTAGTAATGATGCAAATGTTTTAGCAAAAACGTTCATTTCTTTATAGATAATTATTTTACCAAATAGAGGAATTTTCATTGCAAAAGTTTGCATACTTTTTCTAATTGATTTAACTTTCTTATAAAGAACAACTATAACTACAATGATTAGAATAAAGCCACCTAGTAAGTATACAAAGTTTTTATCAAAGAATTTACTTAAGTTAAGAACCCATAATGTGTAGCCATTTAAGGTTGCTTCTGTAGATGCATAAACTCCTTCAAATTGAGGAATTACATATAACATAATGAATACTACTACGGCAATTGAGAATACTGAGATGATTGCTGGGTAACTCATAGCATTGATCATGGCTTTTCTTGTATTATCCAATTCAGTATAGTATGCGGCTAAGTCATCTAATGTTTCTTCTAGTTCACCTGTTGCTTCTGCAGCTTTTACCATACTAATTAGTAATGCTGGGAATGAGTTTCTTTGTTTTTCTAGAGCAGAAGAAAATGATTCTCCTAAGGTTAAATTATAAATAATAGAGTCAAAAACTCTTTTTTTACGCGGACTTTTACTCATTTGTTTTCCTAAAATACGCATTGAATCTGTTAAAGTGATACCAGCTTTTAGGTAAGTAGATAGCTGAGTTAACCAAAATATTAAATCTTTATTTCTAAAACGATAATTATTAAATTCTGATGGTCCATAAAATAATTCAATGTATTTACTAGTTTCAATTGTTAGAACAGTATTACCTTCGTTAGTTAAATAGGTATAGACTTCCATTTTTGAGTATGCATAAAATACACTAGTTATTTTTTTACCACTAGAATCTATTGCTGTATATTTGTAGGTTACAGGCTTTTCGCTTCTATCTGTGTCTGTTTGCAATGCTGCATAGAGGTTTTGATTTTGAATTTTTTGAGCTTCTTTTTGTTTTTTTACGAAAGGTAAATTATTATAAAATTCTTGCCACTTATCTTCTAAAGTAGGTTTATATTCTAGTTTTGTTTCTTCACTTTTGATGGGTTCTTCCTTGGTGTTAGTTATAGTTTTTTCTTTTTTGAATGCATCTACTCCACTATCTAAATTGATAGTTTCTTCTTCTAAGGTTTCTATCCCTACTTTGTTTTTTTGTTTTTTTTCATAATTATTAAATATTTTATCTCCTATTTTATTAAATATGAAGATAAATGGATACAGTAAGGCATAGCAAGTATAGTAAATGCCAAGTACTTCATATTTTAGGAGGTTAAATGGAAATAATAATATTTTTAATACTATATTTTGATTATTCATAATGCCTCCTACTTTATTCCTAGTTTGATTATATCATTTTTTGGAAATAGAGACAATAAAATTTTTAATGTGGGGTATTGTATATAATAAGCATATTGTAGTATAATTAATTTGAGGAAGAACACTAACCCCTGATGGTTAGACTTCTCCAAGTTTTGTGATTGAAAAAGTCAAATCCACCTAGGTAGTTTTGACTTTTTCTTTTTATTCAAACTAAATAAGTTTTAAAATAATTAGAAAGACTACTAAGATGATTATTAACTGAAGTATTTCTTTAATGGGTTTCATCTGTTCATCACCCCTCTTTCATTCTTAAAAAAATAAGAGGAGAAGTCTAACCTAGTGCTCTTCAATGTGTTACATTAGCATATAAAATCATACTATGCAAGGGTAAATTTTTATAGTAAATCAGACTTTAAAAATTAGATTAAACCTTACGCAAAGCTGCATAAATAGAGGACTTGAAGCAATGCACTTACATTAATTAATTTAATACATGTAACTCTAAAATCCTTTATACATCTAACATCAACCAAAACTTTAAAATTAGCATTTGAAATTGAAATTTATATTAAAAAACTTGAATAAAACACATTTCTTGTTGTATAATCCTGACTTTGACAGTTGTGAGAAAGAAAAAACTCCTAAAGGCCCTATTT
>JAUNFS010000029.1 GCA_030524925.1 bacterium
ATAAATAGGGCCTTTAGGAGTTTTTTCTTTCTCACAACTGTCAAAGTCAGGATTAAATATACCATAAGAATAACTCATAATCAATACAAAATTATTAAAAATTTAAATTTTTTACAAAAACAAAAAGACAACTACTATCATGTAATTGTCACTCTTCAGCTTGAACAAGACTCTTTATATCATCACTAGTCAAATACTTAGTTGTATTATCCTCAAAAAATAATTTAACACTAATTCCTATTACAAAGTTATATTGATTATATAATGTAATTGAATACTGATTAACTATCTTTTTCTCAAATAAACTACTAAAATCTAATGTATTAATCTCTAAGAATTTCTTTTCATATTCATCACTTTCACCATCAACGCAGCGCTCAAATTTATAAGTATAAACATCTTTCCAATCGTCATCCTTAGGTGTCATACTAGCAACAGTAAAATCTAACTGTTTCTTAGATAATAACGATTCAGTTTCACTAACTTCTAAAGTTACATCCTTAGACGTCTTATTACCATACTTATCTTCAACAACAATCTCTAAATTATACTCACCAGCTGCTTTATTTAAACTAGCATAGCTTTCTTTTTTATATGAAGTTGTGCACGGTAAACTTAAATCTTCACAAGTTTCTAAAAATTCATAAGGTGAAAACTCTTCATTCACTCCAACCGTAATTTTTTTCACAGTAACCACCGGTGGTGTTGTATCTTTTACATAAATCTTGCCCTTTTTAATAACGTCACCTTTTACTAATCGGAAGCTGTATTCACCAACAAAATAAGTTACTCCTTCCTCATTAACTAAGTTATCAGCAAGTTTTAATGTATATCCATCAGTATTACCCTTAGCATATACACTTAAATCTTCACTAGGTTTTTCGCCAAGCTCTATTACCACATCATTAATTTTAATAACTTTATTATAATACTCTTTATAAAAGTAATAACCACTTGCTCCTAAAAGTATTAATAAAACTAGTACAAATGCTACTACCTTTTTAGAATTTGACTCCTCAAAATAAAAATCATTATCCATTAAATCCACCTCGCAAAATAAATATTCCTTGTATACCCACTTTCATAAGCATCATATATATTAAAAATTCCACTAATAAAAACCTGCTCTTTAGCTTCGCCATCTAGTACATTAATATTTAAAATATCTTTTTGTAAAGCCTTTCTAAATACATAATCATCTATATATTTACTTAAAATTAAATCTAATCTTTGTGCTTTTAATAAATCTCTTTTATTCATAACATCTACACTAAATATATAATCTCTATATAACATAATTAATTTTTTAGAAATAACATCATCCTCATAAAACTCAAAATTTATTATTTTATAAAAATAAGGACAATAGTTAAGAATTAACTTTTGCTTTCTCATATATCTCACCTATGCTATAAATGATTATACCATAACTCAAAAAAAAATACACTCTTTTAGTGTATTTCATGTCCACATTTTGAACAAAATTTTCCGCCAGTAATCTCCGCACCACAATTAGTACAAAATTTACTTTTTTTAGTAGTTTTACTTTCACTAGTATCTTGTTTAGTCTCGGTATTACTATTACCACTAACAGTACTATTAACTTTATCTTCAGGTATTACGCCATATTTGCTAACCTTACGATCAACAAATGTAGCATCACCAAACGCAAGAATTGGAATAAATATTACTGGTATAAAAGTTAATCCAAAAGCATAACCAATTGGCTCTTTACCCATCTTAATTGCTAAATTATAATTTACACAAAAATTAGCAAATAAAACAACTAAGCTACCAATTCCAGGAATAAGTGAACCAAATAAAATAATTAAAAATGTCCACCAAACCATGCCAGTAATATCAACTAATACCCAAACATTATAAAGTGGAATAATTCCTTCCCAACCTTCTCTACCACATTTTTTAAATAACTTCCAGTTTGCTACTATCATTAATACAAGTAAAGGTAATCCTATAAAACAAGCAATAATAACAGCTATAAAACCTAAAGCTAAAAATGATTCTACCATAATTTTAACACCTCACTATAAACAGTATATTACAAAAATTTTTAATTAACAAGAAAAAAAGTTAGTTTTCTTCACTAACTTTAATAATTTCTTTTCCCTTATAAAAACCACATTTAGTACAAGCACGATGAGGTTTAATTGGTTCGCCACAATTAGGACAATTGATAAATCCAGCAGCAACCTTCTTTAAATGGGTACGACGCATTCTCTTTTTAGTTTTACTAGTTCTTCTAAATGGAACTGCCATAACTCCTCACTCCTTCCATCAATCTATTCTTTTTCTTCCAAACTCCAGCCTTCACCGCTGGTAGCTTCATAAAAAACTCCCTCTTTAACAACTCTTATCGGAATTTCCAATACAATATTTTCCCATAAAATGTCCAATAAATCAAGATAAAATTCATTTTTTATCATTTTTTCATCAATAACGTCTGTCGCCTTTGTATCAAATGGAACTGAAACATCCTCTAAACTAACTGCACAAGGCATGATTAACTCACCCTTCAAATTTAAGTCTAACTCTATTTCATCCTCATAGTTAACAAATACTCTGCCTTCTACGCGTACATCACTAATTCTTCTTACACCTGATTTTTCATACATTTCTTTAGGAATAACAATTTTTTCATTAACATCTAAGCTTCCATAAGCATATAATTTTCTTAAATCAATTCTCATAACTACTTCATTCTATTCATTTGCTGCATTAACTGCTTTACTTGCTTTTGACTAGGCTTTCTACCCATTCCACTCATTAATGTTTCAATCATCTTCTCATTAATAGGTGGATTTTTCTTAAAATATTTAAGCATATACTTCTTGCAAGCAAAAAAACCAACAACAGCTCCTATAATAATACCAATTAATATCATTAATATATCATGCCACATTCTTCACCACTCCTAAACGTATTATACAATATAATCCTACTCATAAACAAGCCTTAAATTACTAAAATTAGATAACCAAAAATAATCCCTATTTTCAAAATCAATAATAAAAATATTTGGTAGTCTATTTAATATACTTAAAAAAGTACTATTAATTTTATTACTCTTTAATATCATAAAACTACTTTTTACAATAAGCTTACTAACCTCATCAGTATAATAATTATTATACATATGTGTATTACCATAAACGCTATAACCATCTTGATTACTAAGCTTTGCTTTAACAAAAGACGTTATATCTCTTTTCTTTAACACATCAGTAAAAGTAAAATATTCATTATATAAATAATCTATATTATTTGAAGTACTAAGTTTAATATTTAAATAAGCCGTATATAAATTATTCGGAATATTCTTTGTTAACCTACTATAATCATTATTTACCTTAAAAATATAAAAAGTTCGCATTTCTATCACCCGAACTTAATATATAATAAATAAAGTGCAAAATTTGTCGTATATTATCTTTTTTTAGAAGTTTTATTATTAGTTTCTTTAACTACCTCTTCATAAACAGCATTTAAAGTAATATTACTAGTAACTCCTTCATCAAAATCATACTCTTTCCCATCAAGTTCCCAGTATTTAAAAGTATAACCTTCCTTTTGAGGATTTCTTGGCTTAGTCGCCTTCTCACCCTTTTTAATAACCTCTACATTAACCAAATCACTATCGTTATTCTCATTAAATGTCACATTAAACTCAGGCTTAATAAATACTAGTGAATAAATAAACACTAAAGCCACAACAATCGTTACACCTGCTAATATTTTATCTTTCATTCTATCTACTCCTTAAAATTAAATATATAATCTAGTATCTTTACTTCATCACCAATTTTAGCTCCAGCCTTAGTTAAAGCTTCTTCAACGCCCATCTTTTTAAGTTTATGAGCAAACCTTAATACACTTTCATCTTCAGTAAAACGGGTCATTTTAAATAGTTGTTCAACCTTTTCACCCTTTACTACCCAAATACCATCTTCTTTAGTTATTGTAAAAGGTTTTTCGCTCACAAACTTATACTCTTTAAAGCTTCCCATATCTTCTTCTACCATTGATGCACTAGTCTTAACTAATTCATTTAAATCCTTAATTAAAACATCAATACCTTCATTATAAATAGAACTAATTGGATAAATTTTTTCATTAGGATATTTCTTTCTAAAAGCCTCTAAATTTTGCTTAGCACCATCTAAATCCATTTTACTAGCTATAATCACGCTTGGCTTCTTAAGTAGTCTTTCATCATAAGCCTTAAGCTCATTAATAATAATTTCATAATCCTCAATAGGATTTCTACCTTCTGAGCCACTCATATCAACTACATGTGCTATAACTTTGCATCTTGATGTGTGTCTTAAAAACTGAAACCCTAAACCAAGACCGTTACTTGCTCCTTCTACAAGTCCTGGTAAATCAGCAAGTACAAAAGTATCATCATACACTCTAACTACCCCTAAATTAGGACTTAGTGTTGTAAAATGATATGCAGCAATCTTAGGTGATGCATTACTAATTATACTAAGTAAAGTACTCTTACCAACACTAGGAAAACCAACTAGTCCCACATCAGCAAGCATTTTTAGTTCGCATTTTATTTCAATTTCTTCGCCTGGTGCTCCAAGTTCACTCATCTTTGGTGCTGGATTATCATGTGTAGCAAAAGCTCTGTTACCTTTACCACCTCTGCCACCATGAGCAATAATTTCTCTTTGGCCATCAGCTACTAAATCACAAATAACCTCACCAGTATTTTTATTACTTACAACAGTTCCCTCTGGCACTTTGATAATTACATCTTCAGCATTAGCTCCATTTCTATCAGAGCCTTTACCATTAACGCCCTTATCACCTTTAATAATTTTTTGCATCTTCAAATCAATTAAAGTTCTTAGTGATTTATCAACCTCAAAAACAATATTTGCCCCATGACCGCCGTTACCACCATTGGGTCCACCCATTGCTACAAACTTTTCTCTTCTAAAAGATGTACAACCATCTCCACCTTTTCCAGCAATAAGTTTTACATAAACCTCATCTACAAACAAATGCATCACCTCCAAATAAGACTTATTTTAACAAAATAATTAATTTAGTTCAATAACAGTGCACCCTAAATTATCAAAATCTACATGCATACTCTTAACTCTCTTATCTTTTTTAAATAAAAGAAAAATCTCATCTTTTAAAATACCATTCCCAATTCCATGAATTACTACTATTTTTTTATTATTTAATTTTAAATTATCATTAATAAAATCACTGACTGGTAAATAAACTGTATCTCTAGTATATCCATGAACATCTATTTTAGGAAGTATCTCTAAAAATGGATTATTCACTCTTTGTTTCTCCATTATTTTGTACCTGCTCTGTGTTGTTTTGCTCATTTTGTACCTCGCTTTGTGCTGGCTTACTTTCTGTTTCTTCCTTATCGTTAACGCCTTCTATCTTAATATTTAAAACCTTCAAAACATCATTAAGCACTGGTATTCCCGTTACTCCATACTTTTGCATAGCAATCGCCGCCGTCGTATTAGCTATTTTCATAACTACATCTTTATCAAAACCATTTATCGTTCCATAACAATACGCTGCAAAAAAAGCCGGCCCTGCATTAGTATCATCAACAATATTTGTCTTAACTGCCGGAAGCATCTTTACATCTCTATCCTTAGCATACAAAACTCCCTTATCTTTTAGGGTAACAACATAATCAGCTTTATTTAAATCCTTAATCTTTTGAAAGAAATTAACCATTGCTTTATTCTTACCAATCTCTAAATCAAGCTTTGTTAAAGCCTTAGCAAAAGCACTATTAGCAACTACATAATTACATCTTTTACTAACATTATAATATTCTTGACTAACCACATTAGCAAGCAAAATAAACTTAGAGTTAGGATAGTTATTTAAAGCAGCAAGTGTTCCTGGCATATCAGTTCCATCAGTTATAATAAAATCCGGACTAAAATCATACTTATATTTAACCAAATTATGATCCATTACTTGTTTTAAAGAAGTACTACTACCATTTTCTTTATTAATTAAAATATAATTTAAGGTAGTCTTATGTTCATAATTTATCTCTAAATATTTAACATTAATATTTAAAGCCTCAAGATCAGCCTTAATCTTTTGTCCACTTGCATCATTACCAACAACACCAGTAAATGTTACATCTACTCCCCACTTAGCAAGAAGCACAGCAGCATATATACTAGCACCACCAATAAGCTCATATTTTTCCTTTACTAAATTTTTACTTCCCTCAACAATAAACTTATCAGTCGGAATTACTACATCATAACTAGGTTTTCCAATAACTAATACCTTCACTTTTAATCACCTTCATATTCTATAACAATTATATTATAAATTTATTACATAAACAAGAGTTAAAATTACCCCATGAGAAAAGCAACCCACACGGGTTGCCCTCTAAAGTCAAATGGTGTCCTCGGCGCGATTCGAACGCGCGACCGTACGCTTAGAAGGCGTATGCTCTATCCAGCTGAGCTACGAAGACAAATTAACTGAACAAGAAGATTATAATACATTTTTTCTTCAAGTTCAAGTCATTTTTTATCAAAAATCCATATATTTTTTATATTTTGTAATCAAACCAACATGTTCCTTAGCTAAATGCGGTTTAATTTGAAATACCCCCGGAAAACAGTTTCCCTCTATAATAACTGGTCCTTTTGGTGTAATTGCTACATCCCAGCCAATATATCTAACATCATTTACTACACCAGCTGCCTTAATTACCATCTCACAAGCTTCTTTATAAAAAGGAACTTTAAAACCGGTAATCTTCTTTCCAGTAATCGGATGAGTTTCATAAATATCATCATTTCTATCAATCGCCGGAACTATAACTACGCCTTCATCATCTGTAAAAGTATACATAGACCCACTAGAGAAGTTATCAGTTACTCCCCCATTACCAAGCTTAAAAACACTATTTAAAACATAACCATTTACCCCATCAAAAAACGTAAATAATCTAAGTGAATTAACCGCTCCATCATAAAGTTCATTTATTTTCTCGTGCTGAGTAATAACCTCTTCAAGAAGCAATTGTTTTTTTAATATCAAAGAAGCAAATACCTCATCTAAATTAGTATCATCTTTAATAACTATTTTCTCAACACCCTTACCACCATCACCATCAATTGGCTTAGCAATAAAACTCTTATGTTTACTAATAAATTTTTTAAAAGCACTAAAACTCTTCTCATCAATAACCAAATAATCTCTCTTTAAATACTCTTTAAAAAGTTCATTAAATACTCCCTTATCATCAAACTTATAAAAATCTTTCGGATTATTATATTTCTTAACAATCATATTATTTTTAACCCTAGTCAAATAAGTTTTTCTTTCTTTACTAGAAAGCAAATAAAACTCAAACTCTTGATAATCATAATATCCAGCCCCATAAACAAGGCCACAATATATAACATCAATAAAAATCCAAAATTTATTCTTTTTACTCTTCTTACTAACATTATTAATAATTACAAACATATTTTTTACATCTAATCTTTTAATGCATCTAAATAAATATTTAATTTTTTTCATAAAAACCTCTAAATCCAGTTTAACATATTTTTCTAGCTAAATAAAGATTTTAAAATCTTAATAATATAACCAACACCATCATTTAAAACTAAACTAACTGTTTTACTAAACTTATTCCCTATTCTAGAATACAAATTCTGATAATCCTTCTGTGGTGCTTTAATATAATCCTTAATATCAACAGGTTTACCATTTAAAACATCTTCTTCAAAAGCCTTTATAGCTTCACTAGTTAACACCGTATCAGTACTTATCTTTTTATTATAATAACCAGTAATAGAAGCAAAATACAAGCAACCAAAAATACTAACTAGTACAAAGAAAATAAATTTAAATCTTTTAGCTCCCGTTTTCTTCTTCTCACTCATTACTTTCTCCTATATAAGAAGCAAGTGCTTCCCCAAAAGCATGAACACTATTATTAACCTCAGAAATACTATTATCAGGTCCACCAATTTCTATTAAGATAACTCCTTTATTAAAATGCTGATTATACCTACTATTCTTTCCATAAAATACACTTCGCATAATCCCATCATAGTTACTATTTAATTTTTCATTTAAACTAAGCATCAGTGCCTCATTATCCTTATAATTATCATGATGCATCCCAATTACAAACATCATTTTCGCATAAGAATAATCATTTATCGTTACCCTAGAAGAAACACTATCACGATGTAAATCAATAAAATACTTAATACTTGGATACTTTTTATGAATCTCTTCTAAATATTCATAAGTAAGCGTGTAAGCACTGTTATAAGATAGTCCCCTCACACTTAACTCACTTTGTAACTTTCTTTGCTCAGTTATCGCATTAATCCCATAATCTTTTAATACCCTACAAAGGATATTACTCGCCATAAAGACCGTTGGTACTATATTATAATTTTGCAAAGCCCCCGCACTATACTCTTCTGTTTGATGTGTATTATAAATATAAACTAGTGGTTCTTTATATTCACTATGAACCTCCTCAGTTTGTTCTTTAACAACCGGCTTAACTGGCTTTAAATTACTAAAACTCTTCCCAAGTAAATCATAAGGACTATTAAGTTTAAAACTCACTATATCAAGGATAGAAATATTACCAATAATATTATTTGTAGAAAATGCTAACATCTCATTAGCTCTATTCTGATTTAAATTTTTAATAAACAAACTAAACATAAACTTAACCGAAAACACAAAAGCCGTAACAAAAATAATAATTAATATAATACCCTTTTTAATAACGCTAACCTTTCTTCTTGTGACAAATCGTTTCATATATCATCACCAATAAAAGTATATATCATCAAAAATAAAAAATATGTCAAAAAAAATATAAA
>JAUNFS010000008.1 GCA_030524925.1 bacterium
AGCAGCGAAAAAGCAGCGAAAAAAGATGATAAAATTTATTTAATTTTCCAGCATGAACCTCCTGATTTTGCATCATTATAAATTTTACCATCTTTTTTTAAAATATCTAACAAATATCTTACTCTATTAATTTTATTTTTACTGTCTAATGATTTAGGTAGTTTATCATTTAATAACTCCATAATTTCTTTACGACTTGCAGAGCCATATTCATTTAAATATTTCATGATTATTTCCATATAAAATTCATTTTCCAGTCCAACGTTGTATACATAGTCTTTCTTATTCCCAGTTATTTTTGCTATGTCAGATGAAATATAAATTTTGGGATATCTTCCCTCAATTAAATTATCTTTTCTTAGATAATCGCATTGTTGTTTAGTGATTTCATAATTTTTTTGAACTCTATCAAGAAGCATTACTTTTTCTATATCTAAATTTGTTTTTTCAAATAATATTTTACTGTATTTTTCATCTATTATTTTACCATATAATGTTACCTTAACGCGGTTATTTGTTGTTAAATCATAATCAGGCATTGGAAAAAATTTTTTCTTTTGAATATCATATACTCTTCTTATGCCGCTGCCAACAGTATCAATCATATTTAGATTTACCATAGCATTAGCTAAAAATTGATTTCTATAATAAGGTGAAGAAAACCCATCTTTTAGAACGTTCTCAATTGTTTCGGGAATGAAATTTCCTTCATTGATTATTATTAGCTTGTCTTTATATTCCATTATATTAATATTTCCACGTAGTTTATAATCTTGATGAACAATACAGTTGTTGATTAATTCACGTAGAATGTAATTATCATATTGATCTACTTCTTTTGGAAATAATGTGTTGTCATTGACCATGTATCTATATCTCAAATTTCTAATTTTAGATTTTAATTTTTCAACATTTAATATAAATGGTATTCCAAAATGTTCATAATCTATAACATTGAACTCATCATATAATTTCCATGTCATTTTAGGTGTGTAACCATTCATTAGATAATCATCATCATTTTTTCCTAATAATAGCATACATGCCATCGTAATTTTATTATTTAAAGTTAGTTTTGCTTTATTTAAAAAATTAATATCTGATAAATTGTCTATTTCATTAGAAATCTTTTTACCTTTATATTTTATTTTAAATTGTTCTCGTGCCATTTGGATCGCATCTTTATCTAAATTATCTACTGTAGCATTTTCTATAACTTGTCTTGACCAGTCATAATTGGCTGTAGCCTTTATCTGCTCTATTTTATTAGACGTTAAAGATGTTAATGATTCTCCATTTCTGCCATACGGGAACCCCTTCCAATTAATAGGCGTCCCTGAAGCTGCTGGCACTTGAAACATTATTATTCTCTTACTATCTTTAATTAATTCATATATTTCTATAAACCCAATATTATCTGTCGTATTATCTGAAATTTGTTTTTTTAATTTATTAAAATTGCTATCTCTATAAAAATTGGTACCCATCAACTTGTGAGTTTTATCATCAACTCCAAAAATTATCCAAGAATATTGTTTGTTTTTTAAATTTGCTTCGTTCCCTAATGCAGAAAAATACTTACCTAGATTATCAATATCAAAATTATTTTCTGCTCTTTTAAATTCTACACATTCGTTTTCTGAATTTGATAGCAATTCTTCCAATATTATTTTTAGTTCTTCGCTGTTTTTATACAAAGTAATCACCTCTGCTTTATTTTACCATAAATTTTATTGTTATAATGATAATTCCTGATAGTTTTTAATAATTTCATGTTCTACTTTTTCAAATGCCTTTTTTCTTTTTAAAAAGCGTATTTTCGTTTATAAAAAAAGATGATTTCTCACCTTTCTTCAATTTAATTTTATTATTTATTTACTTTTTTCTTTAAAACAAAAGCAAGAGTTATTATTCCTAAAGATACTAAGCTTAGAATTACGTATTTGATGATATTATCACCTGTTGCTGGATTAATTACTTTAATTATTGGATCTGTTTCTTCAGCACTATTAGATGCTAGCGCATAGGTACTAAAGTGAGTTGTTTTAAATTTTGCGTATTTTTTATCATCTTTAATAATTACAGTTCCTTTAATTGTTTCACTTGTTTTGCCATCTTCACTGATGTAATATACCTCTACTGTTTGATTTTCTTCGTAACTGTCACCTACTGGTAAAAGAACTTCTATGCCATTTTTGATTTGAGTTATTAGTTTACTATCAAACATTTTACTTAAAGTTATATCGTAGGCTGAGTCTATTTTTAAATTATTTTCTTCACTTGCTTTTTTTACGTATTCATCATTAGTTACATTTTTAGCACTTACTTTAGCATCTAGTGGCACTTCATAGCTGTTTGTACTTACCATGACACCACTAGTAGTATCTTTTGAGCTAACATTGTAATTATCTAATTTATCTTTTGGTATTTCAACAATGGTTATATCAGTTTCTGTTTTACCAATCTTTGTTCTTGCATAGTGGCCCACATAATGAATATCTTTAGTTCCTAGATTTTTATTGATAATTTCATTTATTTCTTCACCGTCAAGTTCCCAGGTTTCAGAACCATCTACTTGCACTTCTATTTCATTTTTAAAGTTGTCTTTTAATCTTCTTTCGGCTTTTTCAAAAACGGTTCCTGTTTCATTTTTATCTACATAAACAATGTTATATTCTTTAAATAAGATTTCTTTTATATCATATAAAATTCCATCTTTCATAACACCTATTGCATTTATAAAGGTTGCATAGTATGGGGCTCCACCACCACCTAGATTATAATTTACAAATTTATATTCTTTTTCACTTTCAAAAATATCTTTAACATTACCATAGCGAGCAATTAAGGCATCATTCAAATAAGCATCATCGTTGGTAAGTCCATAATGATATACTGAGTTTATAACGTTTAAACCAAACATTGAGTATTCACTTTCAAAAGCGTTTAGCTTTGCTTTAACTTCGTTATAGTTTTCTGAGTCTTTGATAAATTTAATTTTTATGGGATTTTCTAATGGAGTATTTTCAGTTTCATCAGAATAGCTAATTCTTACGGCTATGTCATCTGTAAATGTAAAATCACTTATGAGATATAAATTATTATTTCCTTCTATTTTGTAACCTAGACTTTTTAAGTATACACTTAGAGTTTCAGCCATTATTCTGTCTTTGCAACTGTTAGTTTCACTTTTTATCCAGCTTTCACTGGTTATTCCTTGTTTTTCAAAGAAACCAGGATCCTTACTGTCTGCTTTTTTATAGTCCTCTTCTGTGAAAATGCATTCTTTTGCTAGTTTTGCAGATGGATCTACTATTTTAGTATTTAAATATTTTTCGCCATTTTCTTCTACGATTGGCAGTTCGTTTAATTTAGCAAGTCTTTCTTCTTTGGTTAAAGCACTTACGCTTACTGGGAGAGTTAAGCAAGTAAGTAAAACAATTAATCTTTTCATATCATCACCTAGAATAATCATATCATATTTTATAAATTTGCAAAAGAAAAAGTAAGATAATTAGTCTCTTACTTTAATATGAAGTTCTCTTAATTGTTTTTCATCTAATTCGTTTGGACCACCCATTAATAGATCTACGCCTGATACATTTGGTGGGAATATTTGAACTTCTCTTAGGTTTTCTTCACCAGTTAGTAGCATAATGATTCTATCAATTCCAGGAGCCATACCTGCATGAGGAGGCGCTCCATATTGGAATGCAGTGTAAAGTGATCTAAATTTATTTTTAATTACGTCTTCATTATAACCAACAATATCAAAGGCTTTTTTCATAATTTCAATATCATGATTACGAACAGCACCTGAACTCATTTCATAGCCGTTACATACAAAGTCGTACTGAATTGCGGTGATGTTTAATGGATCTTCATTGTTTAGTGCTTCTAACCCTCCTTTTGGCATACTAAATGGATTATGACCAAAATCTAATGAACCAGTCTCTTCGTTTTCTTCATACATTGGGAAGTCATTAATAATGCAGAACTCAAAACGATTTTCGTCTATTAAGTCTAGTTCTTTACCTAATTTTGTACGTAATAAGCCAGCTAGTTTTGGTGTCTTTTTAGGTTCATCAGCAATAATAAATAATACATCGTTTGTTTCTAGGTTGTATTCTTTAATTAGGCTTGCTCTAATATTATCATTTAGATATTTATCTACCGATGATTTAAATGTTTTGTCTTCATTTACTTTAATGTATGATAGACCATGAGCTCCAACGCTTTTAACATATTCTTCTATTTGTTTGAACCAAGAGTTTGATTTGTCTACATTACTTGCTTTGATAATTCTAATACATTTATTTTTAAATGGTTCAAATTCACTTTCACTTAGGATGCTTCCATCAGTAATGATTAATGGGTTTCTTAAATCTGGTTTATCACTTCCATATTTTAGCATTGCTTCTTTATAAGATATTCTTCTAAATGGATATGGTGATACTTCTTTGTTTCCAAAGGTTTTAAATACATTATAGAAGATTTTTTCACCCACACTATAAACGTCTTCTTCAGTAGCAAAACTCATTTCTAAGTCTAACTGGTAGAATTCTAATGTACGGTCTGCACGGCAGTCTTCATCTCTAAAGCATGGCGCTATTTGGAAGTACTTGTTAAAGCCACTTACCATTAAAAGTTGTTTATAAATTTGTGGTGCTTGAGGAAGTGCGTAGAATTTTCCTTTGTAGTTTCTTGATGGAATAACAAAGTCTCTAGCGCCTTCGGGACTACTTGTAGTTATTATTGGAGTAGCTATTTCAGTAAATCCTAGTTCCTTCATAAGTGATCTCATGTAGTCAATTACTTTAGATCTAAATAGAACTGTTTGATGATGTTTCTCGTTTCTTAAGTCTAAGTAACGATATTTTAATCTTGTTTCTTCACTCGCATTTTCCGGATGGTTAATTTCAAATGGCAATGTACTTGCGCATTTACCTAGAATTTCAAATGAGATTAGTTCTAATTCAATGTCTCCTGTTTTCATGTTAGGATTTACCATGTCAGGAGTTCTTTTTTTAACAATTCCTTCTAAGGTAATAGTACTTTCTCTTGTTACGCCATTAAATTCTTCTGGTTTATTACTAATAACTTGGATAGTTCCAGTTTCATCACGAATTAGTAAAAACATTAGATTTGCACCTAGGTTACGAATTTGTTCAATCCAACCAGCAATGCGAACTTTTTGACCTTCTAATTTGCTTGTTACTTCTTCAGCAAATAATTCACGATAAATATTTCCTTTCATTTTATACCTTCTTTCTATTTAAAAAACAGTGATCAATCCTAAACAAGGACGAATCACTGTTAATCCGCGGTACCACCTTTATTACTTTAAAAGTCTCTCTTTATGAATAACGGCATTAACCGGCTTAGTCTACTTAATTCTTTAAGCACTCATGGTGTCTAAAAGATTATTTCTATATTAACTTTCACCTAGTGTTAACTCTCTTTGATAGAATATTAATCTTCCTTGTCCAATCAACGTTTATAAATATATTTATAATACTTTTTTTTAAATATTGCAAGTGGTTTTTATGCTATTTTACTAAAAATGTCGCATAAAGTGGTACTGATTTAATCTTACTATTTTCATCATACCCAAAGTTTTTGGTACTGATGCGTACTGCATATTTAGGGTTATAATTTTCAATATATGTTTTTAAACTTTTAGATTGAGTATTATCTGCAGCTTTTACCTCTACTGGGATAATCCCGTCTTCGTTATAAAGTAAGAAATCTACCTCAGCTATTCCATCACTTATCCAGTAATATAAGCTTATCTTATTACTTACTAACTGAGTAGCTACATAATTTTCAGTAATTGCTCCTTTAAATAACGAGATATTATCTAATACTATATCGCTATATTTAATTTCAAGCATGTAATTTAATAGGCCAACGTCATTAATGAATAGTTTAAAGTTTTCGTTATCTTCAAAAGCTTTTAAAGGAATTAACGGTTTAGTTATTCTTTTTGATGAGATAATCAAGTTACTTGCTTCTAGCCAAGATAATGGTAATACATAATCTCTAGATCTTGCATTTCTATCAATTTTATTAAATTGGAATTTTTTACTTTCGTTTGCTATTTGAGCTGGTACAGATCTATATGTCTTTTCTATTTTAATAGTTTCTGCTTCGCTCGTTACATATTTTTTCATATCTTTAATATATGAATTTATGATATCGTCTTTGATTGATGAGTCATATTTCATGATGTCACAGTTAACACTAATAAAGTTTTTAACTGATTCTGGCATTCCACCTGATATTAAATAATAACGATAAAACTCTAAGGCTTGGTTGTGTAATTGCTCTATTAGAGGTTTATTTGTTTCATAGGATTTTTTAATTTCAGCTAATAAGCTTTCACGGTTATTTGCAATTAAGAATTCTTCAAAATCCATCGGATATAATGTTAGCATTTTGACTTTACCAACTGGAAATGAGAATTTGGCACGATTTAATTTGACACCTAGAAGGCTTCCAGCACAAATGATATTTACGTTATTATGACTTTCACAAAAAAATTTTAATTCAGCTATTAGTGCTTCGGATTCTTGGATTTCATCTATAAATATTATAGAATTAGGCGTATCAAAGTCAAAATTAATAATGGTTTTTAAATAATTATATTTCTCTTCTGAATTAATATCTGTTCTTTTATATAAATCAATAATATTTTGATTTTCAAAAAGATTTATTTTTTTATAGTGCTCGTATTCATTTTCACAAAACTTTTCAATAATATAGGTTTTTCCTACCTGTCTTGCTCCTAAAATCATTAATGGTTTATTTTCTTTATTATTTTTCCATTCTAAAAGTTCATTATATATCTTTCTTTTCATATAATCACCATGCTCATTATAGCTTAATTACGGCAAATTGTCAATTTATTTCACATAATCCGAACGACTTTTCACTAAATGTTTCACATTTTTCTAACGACTTTTTGTCAAATATTTCACATTTTTCTAACGACTTTTAATTTTTTGAAGCTTTTAGGCATAAAAATAATGTCTTTTAGTAGATATATACCAGGAAACAAAATAAGAGTTTCTATGTGTGTTAGAGTATATCCTAGATATTCAAATATATTAAAACCAACAGTAAAAAGATTTAGATTAAGTATCCAAAATGATAATGAATAACTAGTTATAAGTAAACCTAATAATATTTTAGTCATATTACATTTTATTATTTATTTAAAATAAAAAGACCTTAGAGGTCCTATTTATCTAATTTTAGTAGTTTAATCATGGTTCTTAACATTTGGCAAGTATAACCTAGTTCGTTATCATACCAAGCTACTACTTTTACTACGTGATTGTCACAGTCTAATACTTTAGTAGCTGACCCATCAACTAGTGCTCCACATCTATTACCAATGATATCACTTGATACTACTGGATCTTCTGTGTATTTTAAAATCACATTAGCATTTGCTTTGAATGCGGCATTTAGTGTTTCAATGGTTACTTCTTTATTTAAGTTTAGGGTTAAATCTACACATGAACCGTCAACAACAGGAACTCTAAAAGCTACACCATCTAGTTTGCCTTCTAGTGATGGAATAACCTTTCCTACTGCTGATGCGGCTCCGGTTGAGGTAGGAATAATATTGTTAACAGCGGCTCTACCTCTTCTTGATGAAATACCCTTTTTATGTGAGCCATCTAAAATATTTTGATCATTTGTTAAGGCATGGATGGTTGTCATATAACCTGATGCAATACCAAAGTAATGCTCTATTATTCTAAGTACAGGAGTTAAGCAGTTAGTTGTACACGAAGCGGCACTTATTACCTCTTCTTTACCCGTTAAAGTATTGTCGTTTACACCGAAGACAACTGTTTTCATATCGCCCTTTCCTGGAGCAGAGATTACAACGTGTTTAGCTCCTGCTTTAATATGTTTCATAGCATCTTCTAATTTAGTGAATTTACCAGTACATTCTAATACACAGTCTACTTCTAATTCTTTCCATGGGCACATTTCTGGGTCATCATATTTAAATGTTTTAATTAATCTATCTTCAAATACAATTCCTTCATCAGTAAAGCCAATACTATCTTCTTCAAAACCACCTTGGGCTGAATCATATTTTAGTAAGTAAGCCATTTCTTCACTTGTACCATGACCATTTACTCCTACTACAACATATTCCTTGCTACCCATTAATTCTCTAAAAGCTAAGCGACCAATACGCCCAAACCCGTTTATTACTATTTTTTTCATATCTATATCCTTTCTATATTTCTCTAAATATTTGTCTTTGTTTAATTACTGCAAATGTAAATACGCCTATAATTAGTGATATTCCTAAAATTAAATAGTTATTTTCAATGCCTGTTTTAGGATTTTTTTCATCATTATTTGTACTATTAATTTCTTCTGTTTTATTATCGTTTTTAACGTCATTATTATCATTAGATGAATCTCCACCTAAAGAATTTGCATAACCGTCAATTTTGGAAAAGTTTGCATTAGGATTAACTGTTATTTCGCCTATGATATAATACTCGTCTTCATTTTGAGTAAGTCCTGATATTTTGCTTATATCATTACTCATTTTATATGTGTAAGAATTAATCATGTTTTCTTTATTATCACTGATAACTTTTGGAGTAGATAAGTCTCCGTATTGCTTTTTTACTACATCAAGAGCATACTGTCCAAATTCACTTTCTTTAATAACTAGTATTCCTTCACTACCTGAACCATCGGCATCATCCGGAATTATCATAAAGGTTGGTGTTAAACCATCTTCGCCAGCTTCACTTAAACCTAGAGTGAAAACGCTAAAAAGGAAATAAAATCCAGCATCTTCTATTTTAATATTGTTCATACTTGCGATTAGAAGATAACCCATCGCACCGATAGAGGTTCCGTTATCTTGTGCCTGATACTCCTCGTAGGTCATGCCTTTAAAGTAACGGCTATATGTTGTAAAGGTAATGGTATTATCATCATTGATTTTATAATAAGCTTTTTCGGTCTGTCCATCACTAGTTACCTCTAAAGTTTTATTAGTTTTATCTAATTTAATTTCGCCTTTAACCGTAGCATTTTCAGTAGTAGTTCCACTTTTTAAAGTTTCATATAATTTATTTACTTGTTTTTCTAATAGATCATCTGTTAGAGTTATTTGGGCTTTTACCGAAATTGGAATTAAGGCTAGAACCATTAGAACAATCTTTACTATATTCTTTTTCATTATTTACCTACTTTCATTCAAAATAACTTCCACCAATAAATTCTCTTAAGACGTTAGTATCAGTTACATATTCACTTGGAATTGGGAAGAACATTTGTAATTCATTAATTAGTCTTCTTGCTTCTTTATAGTATTTTGAATCTATGGGTACACTATATAGAAGCGGTTCTACATAAACTTTTAGGACGCCCATTTCATAGATGTAGGCAGTATTAATTATCATATCTGCTTGTGGTGTAAATGGGAAAATATATTTTGTTTCCCCTGCTCTTACGCTTTCCCAAGTTTTTAGGGTGTGAACTACATCATATCCTCTTGTTAAATTATCTCTTACAATTCTTCTAATTAATCTAATATCAACGGTTGATAAATGATTATGTCTATCTATGTTTAGTGGAATAAACGGACTTAAGTAGATTTTCATTTTGTCTTTACTTGGAATGTGGCTTGTTAGTTTTTCATTTAAACAGTGTAAGCCTTCAATAAGTAAGATATCATTTTCTTTCATCGTAATATTTTTATCTTTGTATTCTTTATGACCAGTAAAGAAGTTAAATGTTGGAATGCAAACGGTTTTACCTGCTAGTAAATCGTTTAACTGAGTATTAAAAAGATTTAAGTCTATGGCTTCTAAACATTCATAGTCTTTGTTACCTTGCTCATCTTTAGGCGTATCTTCTCTTTCTACAAAGTAGTCATCTAAACTTAAGTATATTGGATTTAGTCCTAGAGAGCTTAAGTAAAGTGATAGCTTTCTAGTTGTTGTAGTTTTACCACTTGATGATGGGCCGCCTAGTAAAATAAGCTTTTTTTGTTCTCTTTTAATGGTTTTAGCGGCTTCACAGATTTGATCGTCCATTACTATATCGTTTCTTTTGATTAACGTTTTAATCATACTATTGGAAATAGCTTTGTTTAAGTCAGCAGCATAAATTATATTTTGGGTTTTAAGCCACGAACGATATTCAGAAAAGCTTTTAATAATTAATTCTTGATGAACATATTTTGGTACGACATAATCGTCATTTATTGGAAATGTTAGTACTAGATTATTATTTTCTAAATAGTTTAAATCAAAGGTTTTTAGTTCACCAGTTGTTGCTGGCATATCACTCATAAAATAGTTATAGTAACCAAGAAGTTCATACATAGTTACAGTTTTACCATTTTGATTTTGAATATTTCCAGCTTTTTCTAAGAAGTTCTTTTTGATGTAATAATTATAAGCATCTTCTTTAGTAACTACTTTTTTAGAAATCTTATGATTTTCACTGATGATAGTTTGCATAGTATTTTTGAGATTAGTTATATCTTCTTCACTTAAATTTCTTTCAGTCATAACATGACAGTACAGACCTTTATCTATTGAGTTTAGATAATGAATATCACAGTTATAGAGTTTTTTTACAGCTACATATAAAACGAATTTTAAACCTGCTTGATATTTTTTTTGAACATATCTATCTAGTAGCATATTAACACTTCCCTTTATTCTATAGTTAAGTATATCAAATTATGGCGAAAAAAAAAACTCTTTTTTATGTATAATTTTGAGGCTTTTTATTTAAAATAGTATTAGGTGAAAAAAATGGTTCTAATACCCAATATAATTGATAGAAGTATTAGTGGTGATAAGATATATGACATTTATACAAAGCTACTTGCTAATAGGATTATTTTTTTAAGTGGTGAGATTAATAGTGATTTAGCTAATTTAGTAGTTTCTGAACTTTTATATTTAGATTCTTTAAGTCATGATGATATTTTTATTTATATTAATTCTCCAGGTGGTGAGGTTACTAGTGGACTTGCTATTTATGATACGATGAATTATGTAAAAAGTAATGTGGCGACTGTTGCTACTGGGTTATGTGCTAGTATGGCGGCAATTATTTTAGCTGCTGGTGAAAAAGGTAAAAGAATGGCTTTACCAAATTCTGAGGTGATGATACATCAAGTTTTGGGTGGCACTCAAGGACAAGCAACAGATATTAAAATTCAGGCAGAGAGAATATTAAAGATGAAAAGTAAACTTAATGGAATACTTTCTAAGTTAACTGGTAAAAATATCAAAAAAATAGATAATGATACAGAAAGAGATCATTATCTAGATGCTAAGGAAGCACTTAGCTATGGAATAATTGATAAGATACTTAATCAATAACACTATTTAAATTAATAGCGCTACTTCTACCAATATTACCTACTTTATCTTTAGTCCATACATAGTAAGTACCATTTTCGGTAATTTGATAACTAAGCTTATCAAATTTTTTTGTTTCTTCTATTATTACCCAGTTACTAGGAGCACTAGTAGTTTTAGATATTTGATATGCTACTACGCCACTTTCGTTATCGGTTATCTGACCAGTTAATATTTTAGTTTTTTCATCAAACGAAATATTATTTACCTTTGGTGCAGTACTATCAATATTATTAATAACTAGTTCTTTTTTACTCATATTATTTGATAAATCTTTAACGCAGATATAATAAGTACCATTTTCAGTTATTTCTTCTTCAATTAAATTTAAATTAGTATTTTTAAATGAAGAACAGTTAGTATCTACTGCATAAGAAGCGATACCTGAGTCATCATCTAAAATATTAGCTTTTAATGTTACTCTTTTTACGTATTTATCTTTATTATAAGAGATATTTTCTATTTTTGGTGCTGTATCATCTACAATAAATATATTTGATGAATACTCTTCGTTATTATAGATATAAGTTATTTCATGGATGCCGATTGAATTAAATGTGTAGTCGCTTTTTAGTTTAATGTTATCAGTAGTTAAAGCGTCTTTTTCTACTTTACCATCTTTAGTAATACATAATTTATTAGTGTTAATTATATCTTCTAAAGAGTACTTAATATCACTGATGTTATAGATTAGAGTTTTAATATTTAAACCATCTTTAAAATTATTTGGATAATCTATAACGTAATTATTATACTCATCTAAAGAGATACCGATAGTTTCAATAGATGCTTCTTCTTTAGTTTTAGGATTAATTAAGTTAGCCACTAAATAGTTATCATCTTCTAATTCTTTAATAGAAATTGTATAGTAGAAATAATCACTACTTAATTTATCTTTAATATCTTTATGAGCATTTAAATATTTAGTAGTGCTATTAATAATTAAAGCTTTATAGTCATTATACTTACTTAGTTTATTCTTATTAATGTAGTTATTAACAATCAGAAAAATACTTACTATAAAAAGTATAATAAGTATTGTAATTGTTATTTTATCTACATAAGAATGTTCTTTATTTTTCATATTTCACCTGTTATTTTGTGGGATTTTATTTTTTACCTTATTTTCTCGTTTTGTCCCTCAAAAGGTTTTTCGGGACAAGAGACGTCAAACGATTTAACAGTACCACTATTTTTTTTACTCAACCAAACTACTCTACAACATAAGGGCTTGTTCTTGTCCCTTTTCCAGATGCAATCGGTACTGTTGACTTAAGTGATAGAGAAGGCCGCCCACCGCCGTCGTAGTAAACATCGCCGCCGTCAAGGACGCTGTCGTTGCCATCAACAACCCAAACGATAGCGCCGAAGCCACTAAAGTCGAACGGAGACAAAGCCCACCACCATGTGTTCTCGGTATTTTTTAATAAATAATAACTAAAATTAACATTTCCACCACCTGCATATACTATTTCATCTGCAGTAAGTAATCCGACCTTTTTATCTAAATCTCCATTACCGTTTATTTTATCATTTACAGTATATTTAGAAAGTTTACCACCAAGATTATCATTTGGACATATTAATGATGGGCTATCACCTAACGGTATAACAGCTTCTGCATCAATTATTCTTTGTGTAGTACCATAATAATTTACATTTAATCCATATCCATAATTTGTTCCAAGCGTCGATCCAAATGGATTAAATGATGTATCATTTACTGTACTTTTATCATTACACCATATTGTATCAGCTATATAACTATCATAATTAGCTATGTTATTATCATACCATTCTTCAAGATACTTTAATATCGTACTTTTATTGATATTTGCATGAGCATTAGCATATGATGCTGAAGCAGTCCACGTGCCTCTAGCACTGGTACAAGCATTTTGATTAGCGGATGTTCCATTGGAGCATCCAACATTACCATACATTAATCCAACAAATGCATTATCGCCATAAGCATAATTAAATTTGCTTTCACCAATGATTGCCGCATCACCACTATCATTAGCTTCTGCACATGGATTAGTATTTCCCTCTGTATTATTATTGAAAAGTGCTAACTTTATTGAACCATCACCAGTTACTCTCACTATTCGCCAGCATTTATTAGCAAATTCTACATAATTGTTTTCTACTGCTCCTCTAAAATAATAACTCGTACCATAATCATCGGCAGTACTTGCCATAACTGCCTCAGTCTCTTCAGGGAATGTTTTCATTCCACCAGATATTTTACTATATGTAAATCTATCTGCACTAGTTTCTCTTATCAAAAGAAGTTGTTTCTTATTTGTGGTTTCAAGAAGTTCATCAGTAGTTGATTTTACATCAGAGTAATCATACGCCGAACTAACCATATACTTTCCTTTTAATGTGCTCAATCCTTCACTATATTTTACCTTCTTTGGATTTTCAATTGTATATGTTCCATCTGCATTTACTTTATATGTATCACCGTATGTATAATACGCATTAGCATTAAATACAAATGATGGAAAGGTATCGTTTATACTATAACTTGTCGCAGCTCCAGGTGGCGTTAATGTTTCTCTTAATTTATTATCTCTTCTTATTGCTGCAAGTAGTGTTCCGTCTGCTGCTTCGTTCCAGCCATTAGGTGTTGCTGGGTCTTTGATTGCTACTGTTGCTACTACTATTTTGCCTTCCCATTTTTTGTTTAAGCCTTGTTCTATATTTGTATCAGCATCTAACCATATTCTTAAGTCGTAAGTAAATTCTTGTTTAGGTCCCATTTTTATCTCTAGTAGTTTGTAACCTTTTCTAGAGTTATCTAAATCTACTAGTTCTTGATTTCCTAGGTGCATATTGCTTTGTGTTAAAACATCACTTTTTGATAAATTTACTTTTACATAATCATCTTTTAAATATGTTGTACTTATTTGAGTGCGGTATTCACTATCTATTGTAATTGTTGCTTTTACGTAACCAGTACAGTTGTTTTTGATAGTAAATGTGTATGGAGTTCCTTTAATACCTTCTTCATCAGTTACTGGGTAAACGTCTGTTAGAGCTATTTTTGATGTTTGCTCAGTTAGTGTTATACTAAAGCAAGTTCTTGATGCTAAGCTGTTGTTATCTGATTGAGATAAAACTAGTCTAAAATAAGCATAAGATACTCCTATTATACAGATTACTGTTATTAGTAATGTTACATAGATTTTGATTTTTTTATCGTTATTATTTTCCATATTTACACCCTATTTTCTTACTTAATTATATAAAATTATGTAGGTAGTAGTCAAGGATGAATTATTTTTTGTTTTGGTGTTTGCTTACTAGTTCGTTTAGTTTACGCATGTGATGGTTGATTCCTGATTTAGTTATTGGTTTGCCAGTTTCTAGGCTGATAATTTCTGCTAGTTGTCCTAGAGATGTGTCCGGATATTTCTTTTTGTAGTTTAGAATTTCCTTGGATTTATCGTCTAATAGATTAAATAAATCGTTGTCTTCTAAGTATTTGATATTATCTAAAACTATTTTGCTTGATTTAAGAGTTTTTTCCATGTTTGCTTGTTCACAGTTGTTTAGTCTATTTACCATGTTTTTGTGGTCTTTATAAATTCTGATGTCTTCAAAGTAAAATAATGAGTTTACTGCTCCTAGTGATTTAATAAAGTCAGCTATGTTTTCACTAGATTTAATATAAATCATGTATTCTCTTTCTCTTTTTAGGATTTTACTTTTTAGTTTTAAGCTTAGTAGAACGTCATTAATAGTATTTGCATCTTTTTCTTCTTTAACTAGAAATTCTAAGTGATATTGATTTTTCTTTGGGTCATTTATACTACCACATGATAAAAATACACCTTTTAAGAATGCTCTTTTGGCTTCATTACTTTCAGTTTTAATGTTTTCTAGGGTTCCTTTGATGTCAGCGATGATTGTGTCTAGTTTCTCTTTGATTTCTAAGATATATAAGTTTCTTACTTTAAATCTTTTCATGGTTCTAGTTGTTAGTTTAATATCAATGTTATAGATTTCTTTTAAGTTTTTAAAGACCCATCTTGCAACAGAGGCATTGATGATAGTTACTGATAAAGTGTCATTTTGAATGGCACTATTAAAATGCAGATATGTACATACTGCGGTTAATTCTTCTGGTACGTTTTGAAAGTCTTTAGTTATTTCTTCTTTGATTTGCGTTGTATAAGTCATTGTTCATCTCTTTTCATTAGATATGAGAATATTAAGTATGCTGTTTTTAATGAGTCGTGTCTAATTATTCCTTCTTCTAGAGTAAATATTTTATCTGCTAGAAGTTCTACGTTCATATCTTTTATTTTTCTTTTATCTAGTTTTACTTGATCTTTTTGTTCTTTAGTCATGTATTTTTTTAGTTCTTTTTGTGGAAGATGTGAATTATTAGCAATTACGGCATCTATTTTTACGTATCTTTCTAAAACTTTTAAGTGGTCTGATACGCCAAAGTTATCAGTTTCTCCTGGCTGAGTAAATAGATTTGCGATATACATTTTAGGAGCAGATGAGGCGTTTATTTTTTCGGCTACTTCAGGAATAATTAAGTGTGGCAAGATACTTGTATAAAGTGATCCTGGACTAAAAATAATTAAGTCTGCTTCTTCTATTGCTTTAAATACTTTTTTATTTACTTTTATTTTTTTGTTGTAAGTTAATTCAGTTATTGGTTTACCGTTTTGAGTAATTTGTTCTTCCCCTACTATTTTTTTACCATCAGCATAGTGCCCAACAATTTCAATAACATCTTCACTTATTGGAAGGATTGTACCTTTAATGTTTAACATACCACACATGATATTTATGGCGTCAGTTAGATTTCCTTTTATGTCGTATAGAGCTGCTAGAAGAAAGTTTTTTACAGCGTGATTTTCTAAACTGGTATTTTTAAAACGGTATCTCAGTAGTTTCTTGATGTCTTCACTAGTATTAGCCATACTAATCATTACGGTTGCTATATCGCCTATTGCGGGAATGTTCATTTCTTTTTTTAGAATACCTGTTGATGAGCCATTATCACTTACTGAAATAATTGCGGTTACGTTTACAGGAAATAATTTTAAACCTTTTAAGATGTGAGATAAGCCAGTGCCACCTCCAAAAACAACTACATTTTTCATTTAATCACCTACTGGTATAATATAATATTATTGATTTTTTAGCAAGAAATTCGGCAAATTATAGCGTAAAATTTAAGTTGTTAAAGATTTTTAACATTTTAAAGTGCAAAATTTGCACTTTAAAGGGATTTGTTTGCACTTAAAAAGTGGTATTATCTAGAATACCACCAGGTTCCTTTGTTAGGTAGTTTAGCTACTTCTTTAGAGTCTATTAGGTGAGCTAAGAAACTACTATATGATACATAAGAGTTTTTATCACCGTACCAGCCAGTTGCCACTGAGAAGTGTAAATGAGCGCCGGTTGAGCAAGTTTCCCATGCCCAGGTTCCTTTGCCACCACCAACGGTTCCTACTACGGTATTTGAGTCTACTTTATCACCAATACTAACATTTATATTTAGTAAGTGCATATATAAACTTGTATATTTTTTACCACCTATTGTATGCCATACGTATACTTGGTTACCACCACAGCTAGCTTTACGAATGATTTTACCTACTGTACCGTTTGCTGTTGCATATACATTGGTTCCTTCTTTATTTCCACCAATATCGGTACCACTATGGAATTTAGTACCTTTACCGGTTAATGGATTAATTCTATAGCCATAATAACTGGTTATTGTACCTTTAACTAAAGGCTTTCTAAACATTGTATCACCTTTTACGGAAATACATTCGTAGATATTTTGATTTTCGCCACATCCTAACTCTTTGTAGTAATTTAATAATTCTTGTGTAGAGTCTATTTCATCTTGAATGTCCATTACGATGTCAGAATATGCTGCGAGTTTATCTCCTAGTTTATCTATGTTGATTTCGTATTCTGAAACTTTTTTATTTAGTTCTACTTCTTTGTTTGCTAAGTCTACTTGTAATTGTTCATTTTGAATTATTTTTTCATTCCAACCATCAATTAGTTCTTTATTATAATCAATTACTTGTTTGATTACAGTGTAACGATAAACAAAGTCGGCGTAGCTTTCAGCTTTAAAAATATAATCCATGTAAGCATTATCTGCACCGTTAATTTGGTAAGAGTTCATTAAACTTTTAATATTTTCAGTGCCATCTTCTATTTCTTTGTCTAACTTTTTTATTTCTAGTCTTGCAGTTTCTATTTGATTTCTGCCTTCAGTTATTTCATTTTTTGTATTGTTTAGTTTATTTGTCGTAGTATTTATTTCGCTTTGAGTTTGAGCTTTTTTATTTCCTTGAGCTTGTTTTTTAGCTTTTAGGGCTTCTATTTCTTTTCTTAGTTCAGCGATGGTGTTAGCACTTGATGCATTTACTTTGGGCATAAATACTAAGAGCATAATTATAATTAATAATATTTTATTTATCTTTCTCATACGGTTAAATACTTTCTAACAGCTTTGACACTACCAAACATACCAACTACGGCACCAATTATTAAAATGATTAGGGATGCTTTATAAACAATGGCATCAGGATTTACTAGTTTTATTACGCTAAGGAGGTTTGATGTTCCTAGTGATGATAAAGCATCATAAGCATAGTTGTAACCAAAGATTGTTATAAGGATAGGAATTATAGATCCTAGTACCCCAATAAATAATCCTTCAAACAGAAATGGTAGTTTAATGACTGTATTACTAGTTCCTACTAGTCTCATGATATCTATTTCATTTCTTCTTGAGAAGATGGTTATTTTGATGGTGTTGTTTATTAAGAACGCGGTTACGAGAATTAGGCCTACTACAAGGATAATCGTGCCGGTTTTAATAGCGTCAAATATTTTAATAAGTTCACCAATTGTGCTTTCGCTGTATTTGACTAAATCTATTTTGTCTAGATTTTTGATTGTAGTAACGGTTTCGTTAATGTCCCTTACATCTTTTACTTTAATTATATATGAATCTTGAAATGGATTATCATTTTCTTTCCAACTATCCATCATTTTAGAAAAAGAAGGATATTCACTCATCATGTCATTTTTAATTGTTTCTTTAGATGTAAATGTTACTTTTTCTACGTTATCTATTTTCTTCAATTTTTCTTCAGTCGTTTTTAATTCTTCTTCTGTAATGTCTTTTTGCATGAATACAACAATTGTTAGTTCTTTTTCAATGTCTTTAGTAATGTTGTTAACGTTATATGATACTAATAGTCCAAGTGAGACCAAGATTAGAGTAATTACTGTACAAGTTATTGAGGCCATACTTAAACTAAAATTACGAGCAATGCTTTTAGCTGCTCCGGATATACTTCTGCCAATTATTCTAAATATTTTCACTTACTTTGTAACTTCCTTTCAAATAGTCTCCTTCTATAAGGCCATTTTGAACTACTACTACTCTTTTTTTCATTCTATTTACGATGTCTTTATCATGAGTTGCCATCACGACGGTAGTTCCTAAATCTTTATTGATTTTTTCAATGAATCCCATTATCTCTTTTGATGTTTCAGGATCTAGATTTCCAGTTGGTTCATCGCATAGCAATAGTTTTGGTTTATTTACAATAGCACGAGCGATGCAAACTCTTTGTTGTTCACCACCTGATAGCTGGTGAGGGAAACTTCTTGTTTTATCTTTTAAGCCTACATGCTTTAGGGCATTCATTACTAGTGGTCTTATTTCACTTGAACTCATTCCATAACTTTCTAGAGGGTATGCAACATTTTCATAAGCTGTCAGTTTAGGAAGGAGTTTATAGTCTTGGAACACAATACCAATTTTTCTTCTTAATTTATAAGTTTTATTATTTTTAAGTCTTGATACGTTTACTCCACCAACGTATACAGAACCTTTAGTAACTTTTTCTTCTCTATATAATGTTTTAATTAAAGTAGATTTACCACTTGCAGTAGAACCGATAATGAATACAAAGTCCCCTTTTTTAATTTGTAGGTTTACTCCTGCAAGACCAGTTACTCCATTTTTATATACTTTATAGACATCTTTTAATTCAATAAATTCCATACTCTACTCCTTATATACAATAATTATAACATAAAAATCCAATTATTTTTTGAGGAAATAATTGGATTTGACATTTTATTGATCTTTGTTTTCTAATTCTAGGTTTACGTTGCTAATGGAAGCAAAGCGTTTGGTTATTTTTTCAGTTGTTGTATGGATATCTTCTACATCTTTTGAAACGGTGTTAATGCTTCTTGATAGCTTATCCCATCTTTCACGGTAACGGTTAAATTCAATACCTAGTTTTGTTAGTTCTTCATGAATTACTTTAGCGTATTTGTCTCTTTCAATATTCTTTAGAATCATGCTAATTATTGTTAGAGTGCTCATTAGGGTTGTTGGACTACAAATCCATACTTTTGCTTTATATGAGTATTCAATTAAGTCTGGGTGATAAGCATTGATTTCAGCAAAGATTGCTTCTGCTGGTAAGAACATGATTGCTTCGTTTGCGGTTGTGCCTGGGATGATATATTTATTTTTAATAGCATCTATATGTTTTTTAACATCTATTTTAAAGGCTTTTGTTGCTAGCTCTCTTTCAGCTTTTTCTTTTTTATTATCAGTCATTATTTGATAGTGTTCTAAAGGAAATTTTGAGTCAATTGCGATAGTACCTAGTGGCTCTGGAGCAAATAGCATAGCATCGGCAATATAGCCGTTTGGTAGTGTATACTGAGTTTGATATATTTTATCATTTACACCAAAAACACTATTTAGGATGTAATTAAGATTAGTCTCACCAAAGATACCTCTAGTCTTTTTATCTGTTAAGACTGACTGAAGTGAAATAATATCATTTGATAGACCGTCTATTTTCTTTTGGGCTTCATCTATTTTACTGATTCTTTCTAAGATAGATGTAAATGTTTTATTAGTTTTTTCAAAGCCGACATCTAGTCTTTCATTAACCTTGTTACTAATTGATTCTAGTCTATTGATGATAACGTCATTTAGACCTTTAAAATCAGTTTCAATATTTTTACTGAAAGAATATTTAAACTCGCCTATTTCTTTGGTTAATTCAGTTTCAAATTTACCTAAACGATAAGTAATTTCTTCATTATTATTTTTTTTAGTTAATAAGATAATTAGTAATATAATAACTATTACTAGTAAAGCGATTATAACGTACTCCATAAAATGACCTCTATTCTATTTTAAATTTTCTATTAATTATTTTGCTTATGACAAAAGATATGACTAAATAAATTGCTATTTTGATTAAGATTTTAGGATTTTGGATGCTTTCAATTAGACCTGTACCAATGAAGCCCCAAAAGTAAACTAAGAAGATTTTGCCTATAATTATAGATATTAAATATTTTTTAGCGTCCATGTTTGATAAGCCTGCGGCGATGTTTACCATAAATGCGGGAGTAAATGGAATTGCTATTAAAAGAGTTAATTGTTCTAGTTTTAGTTTATTGGTAACTCTCATAAGCCTTCTTAGTTGTTTATGCTCTTTTTTGTCGAGCATGTTATCAAAGTGCTTTTTTAGTTTTGTTCTACATAATTTGTATGAGAAATAACAGCCGATACAAGTGAGTACCCAGCTTATTAAAAAACCAGTTACAGTGCCCATGTAGTAAAAGTTAATTGTTATAAATACTGCTAGTGGAAGAATTGGTAACATGCTTTCAACTAAGATTAAAAGGCAAGCTAAAATTGGAGCAAACGCTCCCATGTTATTCATAATGTTATTAATAATATTGTCAATATCACTTAATATTTCCATAAACATCATTTGTATTATATCATACAAATATTTTTTCAGTTATATACGAACAATCATTTGACACATTTTTTATATTAATATTTTAATAAAACTACACCGAATATAATTATTAGACAAACAATCAGTTTTAAAATTAGTTCCTTGCGGTCTTTATTTAATATAAATTCATATATAGTATTTAAAACTGATGTAAGTGTTAGAAGCGGTGCAACAATGCTTACAACACCAAACTCATAAGCTTTAACTGATGAGATGAGCATTACACTCCAGCAAAAAGCTGCTAATAAGAATTTCTTTTTATCGTATAGATTAAATTCGTCTTTTAACATTTTAAATGTTGTTTTAGTGGTTAGCGTTAAAATTATTGCTGGGATGCCAGTAGTAATCATCGTGTATATTGCAATATTAAATTTACTTGAAAGACTTGTATTAATTAACATTGCTACGGCAAATAAAAAGTTAGAGATTATTAAATAAATAAAATATTTGTTGTATTCAAATTTACCATTTTTGTTTAATCCGAGAAGAAAATTAGCGATGATAATAAGGCCTGCTCCTAAAATTTTGTTTATAACAAGCTCTTCTTTTAGAAAAATGAAACTTAGTATTAACATGAAAACTGAAGATAACTGTTTTAGCATACTAAATGTTGATGGTGCTAGGCCGTATCTTGATTCGGTATTTAGCCTATCGGTTACAGCGTAGATTAAACCTACGATGAAAAGAATGATATATGTACGTGCATCTGATGCTATTTTTATTTTAAAAAACGGGATAAAGATAATAGCAAATGTGCATGTAAGTATTTCTAATAAAATAGTCAGCGAGGTTGCAGATTTCATATTTTTATTAGCAACTTTAAAACTTTGTGCAAAAATTACAGCAGTTATCAAATAAATTACCACCCAAAATCTCCAATTATTAAACATCTATATTCACCTTATTTAGTATACATTGAATTTTTTGAAAATGCTATTAATAATTTATATTCATAAGTAAACATAAGCAAAGTTTTGCAAGTGTATTTGCAAAACTTTTTATTTTTAGAAGTTTTGCAAACGGGATTATGTTGTTATAACCTTTTTAATAATCTTTTTTACCTTTATTTTTCCCTACTAATATTAAGTATTATACCAATAGATATCATACTAATAAGTAAGCTTGAGCCTCCATAACTAATAAATGGTAAGGTTACGCCTGTTACTGGTACTAGCCCAATTACAACTGAAATATTTAAAATTGTTTGAAAGATTATCTCTATGATAAGACCAAATGATAAATATTTAGCAAATAAGTCCTTTTGATTTAAGCTTATTTTAATAGTGTTATAAAATAATGTAAGGAATAAAATACTGATTATTAAAATTCCTAAAAAACCAAATTCTTCACTGATGATAGCAAATATAAAGTCAGTTTGAGGTTCAGGCAAATAGAAATGTTTTTGTACTGAGTTTCCTAAGCCTTTGCCAAATAGACCTGATGGACCAATAGCGTATAAACTTTGAATAATCTGAAAGCCACTACCTAAAGGGTCACTCCAAGGATTTAAGAATGATAAAATACGGGCTAGTCTATATGGGGCAATGATGATAAGAGCGGCTATTCCCCCTAAGCCAAGAGTTCCCATTATACCAAAAAATGATAATTTGATATTAGAAATAAAGAGCATAAACATAAGACTCATAACAATTACCATACCAGTTCCAAAGTCTGGTTCTAGCATAATTAGGCCAAAAAATAGAAAAATTATTAGAAGAATTGGCAAGGTTCCATTTTTAAAAAACTTGATAGTCTTTTCACTTTTTGATAAGTATTTCGCGGTGAAGATTATTAAAGATATTTTTGCAAGTTCACTTGGCTGAATACCTAAAGAACCAATACCAAACCAACTCCTTGAACCATTTCTTACTTGACCTAGACCTGGGATTAAAACTAGGACTAATAGAATGAAACTACCAAGTAATATAATATTTGAGTATTTGTAATATAATTTATAGTCTATTTTACGGATAAAGTAAATTAAGATTAAACCAATAAAAAAGAAAATTAACTGATGCCGAACATAGTAGTATGGATCATTAAATTTATATTCACTCCAAATATGGCTTGATGAATATATCATAAGCAAACCAAATATGGATAATAAAAGTGCAGATAAAAAAATTAGTAGGCTTTTTTTCATTTAATCACCTACTAATATTTTATAACCAAACTCCGTAAATAATTCCTATCATTGCTAGAAATAAACCAACTACCCAAAATAGTTTAACTATGTCGGTTTCTTCCCAGCCAAGTTCTTCAAAATGATGATGAAGCGGAGCTTTTAAGAACACTTTTTTATGAAATTTTCTAATTGCAATTATTTGGATGGCACTTGATAAGGTTTCTATTACAAATACACCACCAATAAGTAATAGTGATAGTTCGTGTTTTGTTAAAATGGCGATAGTTGCAAGTGCACCACCAAGGGCTAGTGAACCAGTATCTCCCATAAATACTTTTGCGGGGTGTGTATTAAATACTAAGAAACCTAAAATAGCCCCGACTAGTACAAAAGCAAAAATTGCTATTTCTTGATATCCTAAAATCCACTTTGAGCCCCAAGCGATAACTCCGTAAGCAAGAATAGCAACTACGCTTAAGCCTCCTGCTAGTCCATCTAAGCCATCAGAGATATTAACTGCGTTAGTTGTTCCTACAAGTACTAATAAGATAAAGATTCCAAATACCCAGCCTAGTGACCAATCAATACCGAGCGATGATATTACTAAGTTAGAGTCGCCACCATTATTTCTATAAATAATGTAGAAAACTAAAGCAATAACTGTTTGAAATATTAATTTAGTTACAATGCTAAGGCCTTTATTATTATGAAATTTTACTTTTAAAAAGTCATCCACAAAACCTAAAGCTCCATAAGCTAGAAAAACAAACATTAAAATTATTAAGTTTGAATTAAATTCAATGCTACCCCTTAGTTTTAAAATAACCATAATTAGAATAGTGGGAATAATAAATATTAAGCCACCAATTGTTGGAGTTCCATCTTTCTTTAAGTGTCTTTCATTAATTAATTTACTTACACTTTGTCCTACTTTTAATTTTTTTAATATTGGTATTAAGATAACGGCAGCTATTAATGATAAAACAAAGCCAAGCATTAGTCCTAATACTGATTTAGCTAAAATAAGCATAGTTTCACCTCGCTTTTAATTATACTATTTTTAATTTAAAGAGTAAACAAGATTTACATAATTTATGTTAATCGTCTAGAAGAAGTTTGACTATACTACCCTCTTTAACCCATATAGAGTTTGGCTCTTGAGCTATGATGTTTGCTCCTTCACCTGCGTATTCTATTTTAAAATTTTTTAGAGTTTTTTTGGCATCTGATAGATTCATACCAATAACATTTGGTAAGTAATAATATTTTTCATCAAGCCAGGTATATTCTCTACTTTTTTCGGATGGTTCTTCTTTATAGTTTTTATAATCTATGATGCTAAGCATGATATTTTTTGCTACTGGAGCTGAAACTGTTCCACCGTACTGAGTAACTCCTTTGGGGTTATTGATAGCAACATAGACGACATAGTCTGGTTTGTCAGCTGGAAGAAAACCTACAAAGGATAGTATATAATTTCCTACCATATATCTTCCATCTTTAACTTTTTGGGCAGTTCCAGTTTTTCCACCTACACGATAATTTTCAATATAAGCATTTTTACCGGTGCCGTTTGCGACAACGCTTTCTAAAGCATATCTTACTAAGCTTGAGGTTTCTTCAGTTATTACACTGCCATTAAATTTAGGCTGATTTAAAACTATCATTTCATTAGTTTGACTTTCACTAATACTTTTTACAATATATGGAGTATAGAGTTTTCCACCATTAATTGCAGCACTAACTCCCCTTACTTGTTGGATTGGGGTTACGCTTATTCCTTGACCGAATGCAGTTGTTGCAGTTTCAACTGGGCCCATATTTTCTTTTTTAAACATAATACCTTTAGATTCACCATTTAAATCTATGCCGGTTTTGGTTCCAAAGCCAAATTTTTCTAAATAACTATATAAAAGGTCAGTCCCTAGTCTTTGACCTAAGACGACAAATCCAGGATTACAAGAGTTTTCAACTACGTTTAGAAAGCTTTCGGCTCCGTGTCCACCGGACTTCCAACATTTAATCCTAGCGTTTTCTACAGTTATTGAACCGTTATCATAAAATTTGTCTTCAAATAAATTAACTTTGTTTTCATTAATAGCACTAGCTAAAGTTATAATTTTAAAGGTACTACCTGGTTCATAACTCATCCAAATTGGCAAGTTTCGGTTGATAGTTTCTAAATCATAGTTTTGGTAGTTGTTAGGATTAAAGTTTGGTCTACTTGCCATGGCAATAATTTCGCCAGTGTTAGGATCCATTACAAGAACTAAAGCATTTTCAGGGTTATATTTTGTCATAACATTATCCAGTTCTCTTTCAGCAACATTTTGAATATTAATGTCTATGGTAAGAGCAATGTTATTGCCCGCTACTGGTTCATCGTAGACTTCACTTAAATTTAGTCTTAGCCCTTTACCATCAGAATAATATTTTATTTTGCCATCAGAGCCTTTTAAATAGTTATCGTATTCAAGTTCTATTCCTGATAAGCCTTGATTGTCTATACCTACATAACCTAGAACATGAGATAAAACATTATCGTATGGATAGTATCTTTTTGATTCTTTTAAAAGATATACACCATCATAATTTAGTTTATTAATGGCTTCGGCTTTTTCATAAGATAGTCTTCTACCTTCGGGGTGAATTCTTTCTACAGATGTATGTTTTGTTAAGTGGGAATAGATATTTAAGTAGTCAGTTTCTAGGATTTTAGCTAGATTTTCCGCTACTTCTTCTTTATTTTTAATTTGAACTGGTACGACAATTAGACTAGTTGTAGTAATATTACCAGCTAAAATTACGCCATTACGGTCAGTTATATTACCACGGTCTGCTAGGATAGGAAGATTTCTACTCCATAGGTTGTTAGCTAAATCGTCTAGCTTGTTTTTACTAAATACCTGAATATAAAAAATTCTAAAAATTATAATAATAAAAATTAAGATTATTAAATATAAGACAAATTTGATTCTTTTTTGAATAGTATAATGGAACATAATTTCACCAGTTAATTTTATGTTTTGGTAAAATTATTTATGTTTAAATTAGCAGGCGTTATTATAAAAACCCAAGATTAATCTTTGGGTTTAGTAAATATCATTATTATAAAGGAAAATACTACTGCTGCTACGACGCCGGTGGATACTCCTGCTAACATATTATTAAATAAACCTAGGACCCCACTTTTTAAATAGCCTTCATACACATAATTAGTTAGAGTATTTCCAAATGACATAATTGGTAAGTTAGCTCCTGCTCCTACACAGTCTGCTATTTTATCATATATACCAAAGATAGCTAAGAACGCTCCAATTACAACAAATAGTGATGTGATGTGTCCTGGAGTCAGTTTGGTTTTACTTAAAATTATTTGACCAATTAAACATAATAAACCGCAGAAAAGAAATGAATATACTAGAGTCATTTAGACACCTCTATTTCTATTGCATGAGTTACTGCTGGAATGCTTTCTTTTTGATTTACTAGTAATGGACTATGAAGTGATCCAGTAGCTAGTAAAAGAATTCTTTTGTATTTTTTGTTATAGATTGTGTTATTAAAGAAGTATAGTGGTAAGACAGCTGGGCCAGATGCACCACTTGCTTCATTTTTTTGATAGAAGTTAGCTCCAGCATCTTCATAGTTTTTAAGTTTAATATTTTCTTTTTTAAGAAGTTCTAAGAAGATCTTTTTACCAACCTCACCTAAATCTCCAGTTATAACTAAATCATAATCTTCAGGTGATTTATTTTGATTTTTCAAATGGTCTATTAACGTTCTTACAGCACTTGGTGCCATAACTGCGCCCATATTATAAGCATCTTTGATGTAAGAGTCAGTTACCATACCAAGAGTACTACTTACTATTTTATATTTAGTTTCTTTTTTAGTAAGTTTGATACCAATTGCTCCAGTTGCAGTTATTGTACTTCTTTTTGGTACTGGTGCTCCGTATTCAGTTGGAAATCTAAATTGTTTGCCAGCTGTTAAATTATGGGAACTTGTTATAAACAAGCCATCTTTGATATTTTTAAAACTTAGCATGTTCGCAATTGTGATAAGTCCTGATACTGAAGAAGCACAAGCATTATATAATCCTAGATAAGGGATAGATACATTTTTTGCACCAATAGCTGATGAGGTCATCTGATCCATTAAATCGCTAGCTACTAGGACACTTGGTTTAGAGTTACGATTAAAGTAATTAAGAATAATTTTTTGCATTTTGACTTCGGCTTTTTCAAATGTACTTTCATTAAAATAATAATCATTGATACTTAAATTATATTTTTTTAAATTTGTTTCTTTAGCTTTAGGGCCTACAATACTAAACCACTCTTCAATATAAACATTTTTATAGTTAAACATTAATAATCACCTTTATTATTCCAAATATAAAACCACTGATAGTTCCGTACAATAAAACGCAGCCGGCTAATTTAAAGAAATTAGCACCAATTCCAGTAATTAAGCCATCTTTTTTGTAATCTAGTGCACAGCTCATAATTGAGTGAGCAAAGCCGGTTATTGGTATAATTAGACCGCATTTAAATTTGGATACTATATTATCAAATGTTCCTAAGCTAGTAAGTAAGCAAGCTAGAAAGATAAAGATTATTAAGACCCAACTTATAGCATCATCTACTGTTAAATGATAGCAACTTGTTAAAATCATTTTGATGCCTTCTCCTAAAAAACCAATTGTTCCACCTAGTAGAAAAGCATTTAAAGCGTCTTTGCCAGTATTTTCTTTTGGGGTTAATTTGTCTACTACCTTTAAATATTCTTGTCTATTCATATTCATCACACTACTATTATGAGGATAAATAATAATTTTTATGCAGCAAAGTAACTTTTAATCTTTTGTTTACCTTTTTGTTCTATTCTAGATACTTTAACTTGACTAATACCTAGAGCTGAAGCTGTTTGAGCTTGCGTTAAATCTTCAAAGTATCTTATTTTAATTACTTTTCTTTCCATATCGTCTAAAGAAGCTAGTGAGTCGTTTACTAAAATTTGATTATCCCAGTTTTCTTCTTTACCAATACATTCTTTAATAGATAGATTGCCATTTAAAGTAGCAAATTCATCATCAATACTCATCATTTTAGTAGTTAAAGTCACTACTTCATAATATAAACTTTCATCTATTTCTAAATAAAGACAAAGTTCAGTATTAGATGGCATTTTTCCATTAATTGAAGCTAAATGCATTCTTGCTTCTTCTATTTTCTTATAAAGCTTTAAGTAAGCCTTATTTAACTTTATGTCTCTACTTTTGTTAGCTAGTTCATACATTTCACCAAAGATATACTTATAAGCAAAGTTAATAAAGTTATCGTTAACACTAGCATCATAATTACGATAAGCTTTTATTAAACCAATACATCCTGCTTGATATAAATCATCTAACTCAACATTATAAAATTTCTTAGCTATCTTATATATTAATTTTTCATATTTTTGAATCAGCTCATATTCTTCCATATTATCACCCTATATTATTATTTTTTGTAATGCCGTAAGTTCACTTTCAGTTACTTCATAATTTTCTTTAAATTTAATATTACTAGAACATATTAGTCCGTTTCCTAAATTCTTTCTAGCGGTTTCAATGCCTTCATAAAGACATTCTTTACCATAAATATCTATTTTATTAATATTTTGAATATTATATACGATATATTTTATTCCTTGATTCTTAATGACTGGTATTAAGTAATCGTTAAGACTTTTATATGTATATTTAGTAAGTTCTCCAAATAGTCTTACAAATAAAACGCCTTTACGATACTCCATATTTATTTTTAACATACTCATCTCCTTGCAATTTACTATAGGTATAATAATCTTTCATTTATACAGATTCGACAAAACTAGTTTTTATTTTTTGAATAATTAAGACAAATATGAGTAAAATAGTAATTAAAATGCATATAAAATGACTTT
Organism: bacterium; assembly: GCA_030524925.1. GTDB lineage: Bacteria > Bacillota_I > Bacilli_A > RF39 > UBA660 > CAG-533. The sequence goes on from JAUNFS010000008.1 coordinate 29,367, forward strand.
TAATCTTACTTTCTTTTTGTAGTACTTTTTGAGTGTTTTCGGATGTTTTTATAGTCGTTCTTGGTATTTTTTGGTCTTCTGTTTTATTTACCAATAATTTTTTAGAATGATTATTTTTGATGGTTTCCTGCTTAATTTGGGGCTTACTTATTTCTTTATTTACAGTGTTATTTGGCAAGCTGGTTATTTCTTTTGGAATATTAATAATCTTTTGGTTAAGTTTTACCTTGTGATATATGGTGTTATCTAAATAATTAATTTTAATAAGATATGTCCCTTCTTTAGTTATATCTAAATTTGTTTCAATTTGATATTTACTACTTGATAAACTTGAATTTATTAAAGTAATGTAATCTTCTACACTATTTATTTCATCTTTAATATCAAAAACTTCTCTTTTATAGTACTTATAAATATCTTGATATCTTTCTTTATCCTGATAATAATTTTTAGGTGGGGTTTCCGTATAATTTTCACTATAAATTATTTCTTCTTTAGTACACTTAAATATTTTGGACTCATTATAATAATATGATACTGAATTATCTGAAGGATTAGAAATTAGTGATGGAGATGTTTTAATTATTTGGTTAAATTCATCAAGATTATAAAATTCTAAATTAGTCATGTTAGAGTTTTTCTTAGTTTCAATTTTGTATACGTATCCTAAATATGGTGGAAGTTTTTTCTTTGAAAAATCAAAATTGTAAACAAAATCTTCATCAAAAAACGCGTCATAGAAGATAACTACATTTAGGTCATTTAAATGATAACCTTTTTTTAAATCTAGAATTAAAAAGAATTTTTGATCTTTATATTCAACATCTTTAAAAGAATCATATTCTATATTTATTTCTTTAGATGATACTTCAATATTTGAAATATTAATTCTTTTATTTTGATTTTCATATGGATACTGTCTTATAATTATATATCTAATTATATCGTCAGTTCCTAAAAGAGCATTTGTTGTTTTGCCAGTGCCGTACATATCAGAACTGTTATACTCTTTTATTATTTTAGAATCTTCATAATTGATGTTTGCATGACAATTTTCTTCTTTTTGATAGCCGAAGTCTTCTTTAATGATTTGATAATTGGCATATATTCTTGACTTTTCAACTTTAACAAGGGCACTTTCTGGTTCTTTTTTGGTACTTTCTTTCTCATAAATATAATTTGTATAATATTCTTTAGCATAAATATTTACTGGTAGTAATAGAATTATTATTAATATAAACTTTTTCATCTTTTCCTCCTCATTAGTTATTGTTGTAAGAAGAATAGCTATTTCCTTTTTTTATTTTTAATTTTTTTGATAAGAGAATTGTAAAGAAGAGTACCCCACTAGACAAAATCGTTATTTTATATTATAATTAGACGTACGAAATGAAACTTTTCAATTATTTTTTAAGGAGGAATATTAATGAAGAATAACGAGAAAGTTACGACTATTTTTGCATTGGGCGGACTTGGTGAAGTTGGCAAAAATATGTATGTTGTTGAACATGAAAATGAAATTATTATTATTGATGCTGGAGTTATGTTTCCAGAAGGAGATTTACTTGGAATTGATTATGTAATACAAGATGTTACTTATTTAAAACAGAATGAAAATAAAATTAAAGCTTTATTTATTACTCATGGTCATGAAGATCATATTGGTGGTATTACTTTTCTTTTACAAAATGTCAATATTCCAGTTATTTATGCTCCAAGAATTGCTTGTGATTTAATTAGAAATAAATTTGCTGATAGAAATGTCAATTATAAGAATTTAGAGATTTATGATAAGGATAGTGTGTTTAAGTATAAACATTTTGAAATTTCTTTTGTTACCACTACCCACTCTATTCCAGATAGTTTTGCGATAGTAATTAAGACACCTAATGGTATTATATTTGAAACTGGAGATTTTAAGTTTGATTTAACACCTATTGGACCAATGGCTGATATTCATAAGATGGCGGCTTTAGGTAGTGAGGGTGTAAAGTTACTTTTAAGTGATAGTACAAATGCACTAAGCCCTGGTTTTTCAGCTAGTGAATCTTGCGTTGATGAAGCTTTAAGTGATGTATTTGCTAAACATAATTCTAGAATTATTCTAGCAACATTTGCTTCTAATATTTACCGTATTAAACATATTGTTGAGACTTGTAGAAAGAATAATCGTAAGATAGTTACATTCGGTCGTTCTATGGAAACTGCTAAAGAAATAGCTCTAAAGAATAATTTAATAACTGATAAGACAATCTTTATTGAGCCTAGTGAAGCTAAGAATTTAAAGAAACATCAAATTTGTATTTTATGTACTGGATCACAAGGTGAACCACTTGCAGCACTTTCTAGAATTGCTAATGGAACACATAAACAGATTGAATTAATTCCTGATGATATTGTCGTATTTTCATCTAGTCCAATTCCAGGAAATAGAGCTTCTATAAATAGAATAATTAATAAGTTATATTTAAAAGGTGTTAAGGTTTATACAAATACTGAACTATCAGATATTCATACATCAGGACATGCTAAGCAAGAAGAACAAAAATGGATGCTTAGAATTATTAAGCCGCAGTATTTTATGCCAATGCATGGTGAATATCGTATGCTTAAAACTCATGGTGATTTAGCTATAGATTGTGGTATTCCTAAAGAGAATATTTTCATTTGTAAGAATGGAGATACCGTAGAGCTTACTAAAGATGGAGCTAGACTGGGAAAAAGAGTTCAAGCTGGAGATGTTTATGTAGATGGTTCTAGAATTGGTGATATTGGTTCAGTTGTAATTAAGGACCGTAAATTAATGAGTCAAGATGGAATTCTTGTTACAATACTTAATATTAATCCTTTAACTAGAGAACTATTAATAAAACCTAATATTACTACAAGGGGCTTTGTGTTAGTTAATGAAAATGCTGAACTTTTATCTAAGATAGAAAATAAAGTTTCTGAGATTGTGGTTAAAGCCATTAAAAATTCTTATAATTATGTGGATTTAAAAAATCAAATTATTTTAGAACTTAATCCATTTATTAATGAACTTACTGGTAGAAGACCAATTATATTACCGGTTATTATGGAAGTAAGAGAAAATATTTAACATAATTTTTAACTTATCATATTATAGAGTATGATAAGTTTTTTTTGTGAATTAAATCCAATTTTACAGTCATTAATTATGGGAATAATTACGTTTTTAATTACGACACTTGGGGCAGCTGCAATTTTTTTATTTAAAAATATTAATGATAATTTAATGACAAAATTTATCAGTGTATCTGCGGGAATTATGATAGCTTCTAGTATATTTTCTTTAGTAGTACCAGCTCTTGATTATGTTGATGAGTTAAAGCTAGGATCAATTATTATTTCAGTTAGTTTATTAATGGGAGCTTTACTACTTTTTGGAATATCAAAGATTAATTTAAATGGATCTAAAAAGATTGATAGTTTAATTTTATCAATTACTGTTCATAATATTCCAGAAGGAATGGCTATTGGGGTTGCATTTGGTAGTTTATTTTTTAATCATAGTCATGCAGCACTTATGGGAGCAGTGAGCTTAGCTATTGGAATTGGCATACAAAATTTTCCTGAAGGATCAGCAATTAGTTTTCCACTATATAATAAAGGATATTCTAAATTAAAGGCTTTCTTTTTTGGAAGTATATCTGCCCTACCTGAGCCAATTGCAGCTGTTATTGGAGCTTTGATTGTTGTTAAAATGCAGTGTGTGTTACCTATTCTTCTAGCTTTTGCTGGTGGAGCAATGCTATATGTAATTATTAATGAACTAATTCCTGAATGTATGAATAATAAGAAAAAAGAGCTTATGGCCCTTTATGTAATTATTGGATTTATTGTAATGATGATATTAGATGTTTCCTTAGGGTAATATCTTTTTTATTTAGTAAAGATTTGTTTAAATAGTTTAGGAATATCATCTTTAATTTCAATGATTTCTTTAGTTTTTGGATGAGTAAACTTTAGATAGTATGCATGAAGAGCTAGGCGGTTTATGGGATTTTTGATTGCACCATACTTTTTATCCCCTGTTAGAGGATGCTTTAAATTAGCAAGTCCTACTCTAATTTGATTTTTTCTACCAGTAAGAATTTCAATATCTAAAAGGGTATAAGCTTTGGTACTATCCACTATTTCATAATTAGTTATAGCGAGTTTGCCCTTATCTTTAGTAGTAGCATAAGTTTTTAAAGTTTTATCTTCAGTTAGATATTCTTTAATCGTGCCTGATTTAGTCATTTTGCCTTCCACTACTCCATAATATTTACGAGTGACTTTAGTCCAATTATCTTGAAAGTAATTTTTTGTTTCTTCATTTTTAGCAAACATGACTAAGCCACTAGTTTCTTTATCAAGTCTATGGACGATAAATACTTTTTGATTTTTCTTATGTAAATAATCGTAGACTTCGTTATATAGCGTATTATTGGTCTTGCCATCACTAATAGTGAGAATTTTGGGTTCTTTATTTATTATTAAAATATTTTTATCTTCATATAATATTTTTAGTTTTTTCATAGACATCACAGATATATTATAATAAAAAAACGTGAATAAAACTAGTCTATTCACGAAACTATTTTGTATGGACTATTGGCAGTGCCAGCACCTGATGAAATAGTAACACTAGAGTTAAGCGATATTGCGGGTCTAATACCTTTGTCATCAGTAACACTTACTGGATATAAATAAGTATTCCCAAAACTCCCAAGAACAAGAGCCCCTGCTGGAAGATCTGGTGTGGCATTAGTTAGATATAAAATCGGAGACAACGCCATCCAACCATCAGATGTAGCATTTTGATTCAAATAATGATATGATGAACTATTAAGTGCTAGACCGCCAGCGAAAGTAACTTCTTCCATAGTAAGTAACCCTATTTTACCGTAACCATTTAATGCGCCATTACCATACACTGTATCACTTACTGTAAACTTGGATAACTTTCCATTACTACCATCTACACATGTAAAATCCAGTTCTTCTGTGTATAATAAATTTGACACTGTATTATAATAATTTGTATTGTCCCCATAACCAAAGTTAGTTTCAACAGAAAGATTTAATGGGTCGAATCCCGAATTAGAAACTACACCTTTATTATTACACCATATTGTATCTGCAAGCTGAGTATCATTAAAATCAGATTGCTTAGAAAGTACATTCGTATACCATTTATTTAAATTCGTTAATATTGTACTTGGATTAGTGTTGGCATGGGTCGCAGCATAAGTGCTTGAATTTGGTGTTCCATACATAAATCCGATGTAGGCATTATCATTATTATTATCGTTAAATTTTGATAAATATGTATTACCAGTATATCTAGCAAATGCTAAATTATTGCCTGTTACATTACAAGGAGTATTACTTGCCGGTGTATTATTACTATCTGTTAATCCATTATAATTATATAAGACTAATTTAATTGAACCATCACCAGTAATGTGCACTATTCGCCAGCACATATTGGCATACTCTACATAATTATTTTCTACAGCTCCTCTAAAATAATATGAGGTTCCATAGTCATCATTAGTTGATGCTAATACAGCTTCAGTCTCTGCACTACTTGTTGTTCCTGGCACTGTAAGTGGTTCACTTACTACATTATCTCTTTTGATAGCTCCCAGTATCGTATCGCCACTGGCACTATACCAATTATTTGGTGCGGCTATTGTGGTATCCTCTTCTATCTCATCAGTTGTTATCTCAATCTTTGCCCCAAATATCTTATTCTTATCAGTATCTTGTGATATATGATTGTCAGGAAAATAGATATTGAATGTGTATGTATGAACGACATTTTCGCCTGGCATAAAATATCCACTACCAAGGATAGTTCCAGTTGTATTTGCTCCTGTTGGTATATCTTGCCAAGCACGTATATCTACTACTTTTCCATTATCACTGTCTTCTTTACTTCCTATTAAAGTATATTTTAGTGCTCCACTAGAAAACTGATTTTGTGGTATTACTAACTTTATATTATATGGCATCTTCATATTCTTTGATGCATCAGTAGTATTAGTTCCTGTTAATGTAAATGTTTTAGTTCCAACTGGAGTATACTCACTTTGATTACAATAATATGCTCCAGTTTGTTTAGTACACTCATTTTTTGCTGGTGTTGGCTGTACATTTTCTGTAATTTGCACACTATTAGTATTAGCAAACTTTATCTTTAACTGACCTGCTCCTACTTTTAAAGTTGCCTCAGTTTCTCCCTGACTTATTCCGGCTGTAAAAAAAGCATAAGTTCCACCTATTACAGCTATAAGTGAAGTTGCTAGTAACATTATTAGGTATGCCATTTTATTGTTGTTTGTTTCTATTGGATTCATCTACTTTCTATTATGATTATTAATTTACGATTGTACCTTATATGGGTCGGTTGCTGTACCTGTGCCTGTTACTTTGGTAGAAGATACTAGTGATAAAGCCGGACGTAACCCTAACGCAATGTTAACATCACCACGACTAACAAATCCTACACCAGAAACATCCCAGACAGATGGTACACCACTGAAACAAAGAGGAGACATAGTCCACCACCAATTTGAATTAGCATTTTGCCTTAGATAATATGATGAGTTTGTCGTTTTATAAACTACACCAGCAAAGGCCATTTCGTCTGCCGTTAGTAGTCCTATTTTTGCATAGCCACTTAATGCTCCATTTCCGTACTCTGTATCACTTACTGTAAACTTAGATAACTTTCCTCCATTATTATCATTTGGACATATTAGACTTGGTCCTGTTCCACCAGCTTTCCAAGATGAGGCCTGTACTAATCTTTTAATAGCATTATAATATGTTTGTTTATTTCCATAGCCGTAATTTGTTCCTAAGGGTAAATTGTCTGGATTAAATGTTGCATCAGTTACTGCGCCTTTATCATTACACCATATTGTATCTGCTAATTGACTACTACTAAAGCCTGGTTGTTTTGAAAGGACATTTGTATACCATTTATTTAGATTAATTAATATTGTGCTAGCATTTATATTAGTATGTGAAGATGTATAGTTATTTGAGTCAGCTGTTCCATACATGAATCCTACATAAGCATTATCTGTATAATTTATATTAAATTTTGTGGTGTAACTATCTGCTTCATACCTTGCTAAAGCTATATTGTCACCTTTTACGCTACACGGTATATTACTGCTTGGTGTCTGATTAGTACTAGTTAAACCATTATAATTATATAAAACTAATTTAATTGAACCATCTCCTGTTATTCTTACAATACGCCAGCACATATTAGCATATTCAACAAAGTTATTGTTAACAGCTCCTCTAAAATAATACGACGTACCGTAATCGTCTTCTGTACTAGCAAGAACTGCTTCGGTATCGGATGAAATTTCAGAGCCAGGTTCTGTAATTGTTTTACTTAATGTATTATTACTCTTTATCGCTTCTAACAATGTTCCGCCACTTGCACTATACCAGCCTTTTGGTATAGAGTCTTTTATTTCATCATTTGTTACTTCTATTAGGCCTCCAAATATTTTATTCTTATCTGCATCTTGTGATATATGATTATCTGGAAAGTAGATATTTAATGTATATGTGTGAACTACATTTTCTCCTGGCATAAAATATCCACTGCCTAAGACAGTTCCAGTTGTATTTGATCCAGTTGGTATATCTTGCCAAGTATCTATATTTACTACTTTTCCGTTGTCGTTTGCTTCTTTACTTCCAACTAAAGTATATTTTAATGCTCCACTTGAAAATTGATTTTGTGGTATTATTAACTTTATATTATATAGCATCTTCATGTTTTTTGAGGCATCTGTGGTATTAGTTCCAGTTAATGTAAATGTTTTTACTCCAACGGGTTCGTACTCACTTTGATTACAGTAATATGCACCTGTTTGTTTAGTACATTCATTTTTAGCTGGAGTTGGTTGTACGTTTTCTGTAATTTGAATACTATTGGTATTAGTAAACTTTATCTTTAATTGCCCAGCACCTACTTTTAAAGTTGCTTCGGTTTCACCTTGACTTATTCCCGCAGTAAAAAAAGCATAGGTTCCTCCTATTACTGCAATAAGTAGGCTTGCAAGTAACATTATTAGGTATGCTATTTTATTGTTGTTTGCTTCCACTATGATCATCTACTTTCTTTTTTATTATATTATATTTTTATTTTTTATACAAGTAAAAATCCACCCTTAAAAAGGGTGGTTTTTCTCTGAAGCCTATAAGGCTTG
>JAUNFS010000009.1 GCA_030524925.1 bacterium
ATCAATTATAAATCTTAATGCACAACTTCTGTGCACTTCTTTTTTTAAAATACATTATAATTAATTCATTAAATTTTCATATTATTGATATATGATTTACTCGTAATGTGTGATATAATTTAATAATAGGTGAGACCATGAGAATGAAAGTCTTTAAAACAATTGAAGAGCAAATTGGTATCTTAGAAAACAAAGGTCTAGTTATTGATGACTACCTTTTAGCAGAAGATATTTTAATTCGTGAAAATTACTTTTTCATAATGGGTTATAGACATTTATTCTTAAAGAGTAATAAAGAAAGAAAATTTATTCCTGGTACTAACTTTCGTGAATTATATGCATTATTTAATTTTGATAGACAAATAAGAAACATAATATTTAAAAATCTACTAATTGTAGAAAATAACATGAAAAGTATTTTTTCTTATCAACTATCAAAAAAATATGGTTTTAGAGAAAAAGACTATTTAAGGACAGACAACTTTACTAAAGTACCTGACAAACAAAGGCAGCTTAATGACACCCTAAAGAAGATGAAACGCCAAATTAGAGTTAATGGTTCGCAGCACTCAGCTACCAGTCATTATCTAAAAAATTATGGATACATTCCGTTATGGGTAGTTGTTAAAGTATTATCATTTGGAATCGTCGGTGAGTTATTCACAGTAATGAAAAAAGAAGATCAAGCAGAAATAGCTGATATTTATAATCTATCTATTAACAATCTTCTAACTTACTTACCTGTTCTATCAAATTATCGTAATTTATGTGCTCATGAAGATATCTTATATGATCATCGTAGTCAAAAGATTATCAATGACACCAAATACCATGAGGGCTTGAATATCCCAACAACAGATGGTGAGTACATTTATGGAAAAGATGATTTATTCGCACTAATTATTATTTTAAGGCAGTTATTAAGACCAGAAGAATTTAGACTGCTAATTAATGAACTTAGTTACGAAATAGACATCCTTTGTGGTAAACTAAAGGTAATAAATATAGGTAAAGTTCTTGACGAAATGGGTTTTCCACGAAACTTTAGAGATATATTAGAAATATAGGAGGAAAAATATGAAAAATAACAATGGGAAAATATTTATATGGATAATCGTAATACTAGTATCTATTGGTGTAGGAAGTGTAGGAATGTACTACGGAATAAGATACTTTAAACCACTAAGCCAAACCGTAGTAAATAAACTAGAAAAAGAAGTAACTGTAAATGAAAATGGCATTGCTGATGCTGTTGAAAAACTATATGACGCTGTAGTTGTAGTTGAATCATATCAAAAAGGAACCCTAACAAGTAGTGGTACAGGTTTTGTTTACAAGACAGATGACAAAAACGCATATATTTTAACCAATAACCATGTAATTTCAGGCGCTACTGAAGTAAAAGTAACATTCACAAATAACCAAACCGAAACCGTAAAAGTCGTTGGTAGTGATGAATATACTGATATCGGACTTTTATCAGTAGCAAAAGATAAAGTAATTAAAGTAGCAGAAATTGGTAAAGCAGAAGACACTAGATTAGGAGATACTGCATTTGTAATCGGAACCCCTCTTGGTTCAGAATATTCATGGACAGTAACTAGAGGTATTATTAGTGGTAAAGATCGTTTAGTAGAAGTAAATGCTTCAAATTCAAACGTATCTTCTTGGGTAATGAAAGTATTACAAACAGACGCAGCAATCAATAGTGGTAACTCAGGTGGACCAATAGCTAACTCAAACGGAGAAGTTATTGGAATTACCAACATGAAACTAATAAGTAGTGGGGTTGAAGGTATGGGCTTTGCAATTCCAATTGAAGATGCTGTAACAGTAGCTGATGCACTAATGAATGGCGAAAAACTAGAAAGACCACTTTTAGGAGTTGGAACTTTAGATGTTACAAACACTACATCATTAATTCGTGATTATGGAATTAGTTTAGATAAAAATATAACTACTGGCGCCGTAGTTGGTTATGTTCAAAAAGGCTCACCAGCAGATAAAATTGGTTTAGAAAAAGGTGACGTAATTACTAAATTTGGTGATTATGATATTAAAAATTCTTCATTCTTAAAATACTACTTATATAAATATAATGTCGGTGACAAAGTTGAAGTAACCTTTATTAGAGATAGTAAAACTCAAACTAAAACAATTACTTTAAGCCAAAAAGCAGAATAGACTTTATTTAAGGTCTATTTTTTTGCTATACTATAGTAGGAGGAACGAAAATGAAAGTACAAATAATCGGATCAGGAAGTATGTGGACTAAATATAACAGTGCTTGTTATTTAATAGATGAAGACATAATGGTAGACTTTCCTAATGGAACTTGTAAATATCTATATAGACAAAATATTGAACCAAGAACAATTAACCACGTGTTATTAACTCATTTCCATGGAGACCACTACTTTGACATGCCATTTTATATCTTAAATAAATCTAAATCAGAATCTAAAAAACTTACTGTATATTGCTCAAAAGAAGGAGAAAACAAAATAAATACAATTGGAGACCTAGCTTTTCCAAATTCTTTCAAAGAAGCCTGCATAGTAACAAATATTAAATACATTAGTGATAATGAATTTAACATTAATGATTATAAAATTACAAAATTATTAGTAGACCACGGCAGAATGAAACCCGCCTATGGTTATATATTTCAAAAAGATAATATATTTGTTGGCTTTACCGGTGATACTGCTCTATGCCAAAATGTAGAAATTATGGCCAAAAAGTGTAGCTACCTATTCTGCGACTGTATGTTAATAACTGGAACAGTAAAGCATCAAGGAATAGACAATCTAGAATACCTAGCATCAAAATATCAAAATTGCACATTTATCGTAAGTCATTTAGAAGATGTTACAAGAAACAAATTAAAAGAATTAAACATTTCTAATATCATTGTTCCCGAAGATTACCAAACTCTAATAATTGACAAATAAATGATAGAAATAGTCTAAAGGCTTTAATTAAAGTCTTTTTTTTGTTATACTCTAACTTAGGTGAACAAATTATGGGAATGATTAAATTTGCTTTAAAAGGTAGTTACAAACGCTACTATAAAAATTTAAAAAAACTAGCCAAAGAAAATCACAAAAATGCTAATTTGATGTTTATAGATACAGTTTTTTCCACAATATTTCTAAAATCCGGAATGCAAGACTATTTAAATTATAAATTTTACGATAAAAGTTTTAAAGAAAGAAAAGAATATGCTACTATTGGCTATCAAAATGACTTCTATAAAATAGCAGCTAATATTAAATATGCACCATTTTTTTCAAATAAAGTCAATTTCCACAAAAATTTTCATGACTATACAAAAAGAAAATATGTCTGCTATGAAGATGGTTATTCAAAAGTAAAAGAATTTATTAAAGAAACAAAAGAATTTGTTCGTAAACCAATAAAAGGCCTTGGTGGCCAAGATGTAGAAAAAATAAATGCTAAAGATATTAAAGACATCAAAACATTTTATGAAAAACTAAAAGAAGAAGACTGTTTTTTAGAAGAATTAGTAATTCAAGATGAAACTTGGTCAAAATTAAATCCTAAAAGTATTAACACCATCAGAGTAGTTACTAAATGTATTAATGGGAAAAGTGAAATTTTATACGCTGTTGCTAGAGTTGGTAGTGGAGCATCTATCGCTGATAATTTCCACAAAGGTGGCGTAGGTATTAAAGTAAATATTACAAAAGGTTGCCTAGAAGGAAATGCCATAGATAAAAGTGGTAAAGAAAGCGAGCGACTAAAAGAAACCAATATCGTAGTGGACGGCTACCAAATACCATACTGGAAAGAAATAAAAAAGATGGTTAATAGTGCAGCAAAAGTTAATGATAATGTTAACATAATTGGCTGGGACATTGCCATTTCAAAAGATGGCCCTGTAATAATTGAAGGAAATAGAGGCCCAGGAATGGATATAATCCAAATGTTATATAAAAGGGGCGTAAAAAAAGATTTAGAACAAATCAAACAAGAAATTTTAAACTCAAGATTAGAAAGTAGATGATAATATGTTAAAAGCAGGAATCGTAGGACTACCAAATGTTGGTAAAAGTACCCTATTTAATGCTATAACTAAAAAAAATATTCTAGCTGCAAATTATCCTTTTGCAACTATTGACCCAAACGTTGGCGTTGTAACTGTACCAGACGAAAGATTAACTTATTTAGAAAATCTTTATATGCCTGAAAGAACAATTCCCACAACTTACGAATTTACAGACATTGCTGGCTTAGTAAAAGGCGCATCAAAAGGCGAAGGCCTAGGAAATAAATTCTTAAGTCATATCCGTGAAGTAGATGCCATCGTTGAAGTTGTTAGATGCTTTGAAGAAGAAAATATTATCCATGTTGAAGGTGGTGTAGACCCAGTTAGAGACATAGAAATAATTAATGTGGAATTAATAATCTCAGATTTAGAAATAGTTCAAAATCGTTTATCTAAAATTGCCAAAAAGTGTGAAATGACAAAAGATAAACAAGAATTATTAGAATTCAACACTTTAAAAAAATGCGAAGAAGCCCTTTTACAAAATATTCCTCTAAGAAGACTAGAACTAACTAAAGAAGAAAAGTTATCTCTAAAAGCCTTTTGTTTCATAACTTTAAAACCAATCATCTATATGGCCAATGTTAGTGAAGAAGATGCAATTATTGGCCATAATAAATATACAGATGAAGTATGTTCTTACGCTGCAAAAGAAAATGCAAGTGTTATTGTAGTCTGTGCAAAAATGGAAAGTGAACTAGCAGAACTAAACGAAGAAGACAAAGAACAATTTTTAAAAGAAATGGGTATATCATCATCCGGCCTAGACAAACTAATATATGCAACCTATGACTTACTTGGACTTCAAACATTCTTCACCTCAGGAAAAGATGAATGCCGTGCTTGGACGTTTAAAAAAGGAATGAAAGCCCCCGAATGTGCTGGCATCATCCACAGTGACTTTGAACGAGGATTTATTAAAGCCGAAGTAATGTCATTTGAAGACTTAAAAGAATACGGTACTGAAATAAAAGTAAAAGAAGCTGGAAAAATGCGTTTAGAAGGCAAGGACTATCTAATGCAAGATGGTGATATTGTCTACTTTAGATTTAACGTATAAAGGAGGAAAATATGTGTGGTTTTTGTGGTTTTGTAGATAAAACTAAAAAAGATAAAAAAGAAAAAATAATCAAGGAAATGTCAAACAGGATTATTCACCGTGGACCAGACTCTGACGGATATCTAGTTGATGATAACGTAGCTCTAGGCTTTAGAAGACTAGCTATAATAGATGTTAAAGGCGGCACCCAGCCAATTTATAATGAAGATAAAACCGTAGCAGTAATGTTTAATGGTGAAATTTACAACTTCCAAGAACTAAGAGAAGAACTAAAAAAGAAAGGTCATAAATTCAAAACAAATACTGACACCGAAGTAATAGTTCATGGTTACGAAGAATATGACACCGAAATCTTTAATCATCTTCGTGGAATGTTTGGTATAGTTCTATACGACATCAAAAAAGAGAAACTAATTGGCGCAAGAGATATCTTCGGAATCAAACCATATTACTACTATTATGACAAAAAAACATTCATGTTTGGCTCTGAAATCAAATCATTCTTATCTCATCCAAACTTTAAAAAGGAATTAAATGAAAAAGTATTAAGCCTTTATCTAGCTTATGGAACAAACCACCTAGAAGAAACATTTTTTAAAAACACGAGCAAATTAAAACCAGGGCATCTATTTATCTATGAAAAAGGAAAATTAACAATCAAACCGTACTATGAATTAACTTACGCAAAAGAAAATAATACATTTGAATACTATCAAAAATCTCTAAAAGAAACCATAGAAAGCTCAATAAAATATCATCAAATTAGTGATGTTGAAGTTGGCTCTTATTTAAGCGGTGGTGTTGATTCATCTTACGTAGTTGCCGAAAGCAAACCAAACAAAACATTTACAGTAGGCTTTGAAGGCAAAGGCTTCTCTGAAATAGAATATGCCAAAGAACTATCAGACCACTTTAAAATAAATCACTATTCTAAAATAATTTCAGCCGATGAATTTTTTGACATCTTACCTACCGTAGAATACCATTTAGACGAACCAAGTGCAAACGTATCAGCTGTACCTTTATATTTTTTAAGCAAACTAGCAAGAGAACAAGTTAAAGTCGTATTATCAGGTGAAGGCGCTGACGAAATGTTTGGTGGCTACAACGAATATAACCTAGAAGGCTTAGAAAAATATTATAATTATATTCCTTACTTCTTAAGAGCACTTAACCGTAAAATAGCCGCACCTCTACCATACTTTAAAGGCAAACACACCATTGAAAAATACGGCCATAAACTAGAAGATAGATATTATAATAAAACTGAAATGTTTAACTATAAAGAAATAAACAGTTATTTAAAACCAAAGTATCAGACCAATCTAAATCCATTTGATCTATGCAAACCATACTATGATCAAACTAAAGGAAAAAATGACGTAGAAAGAAAAATGTTCATAGATCTAAACTTTTGGTTGCCAAATGATATCCTACTAAAAGCTGACAAAATGAGCATGGCTAACTCAGTAGAACTAAGAGTACCATTTTTAGATAAAGAAGTATGGAAACAATCTAGAATAATACCAACAAAATATATGGTAAAAGATGGCCAAACTAAATACATATTTAGAACTATTGCTGACGAAAAAATTCCTAAAGAATGGTCTAGCAGAAAGAAAAAAGGATTTCCAGTTCCATTCGGTAAATGGATAAAAGAAGAAAAATATTATCAAAAAGTAAAAGAAACTTTTGGCAGTAAAGAAGCAAAAGAATTCTTTGAACTAGATAAGATAAATAAACTACTAGAAGACCATTATCACAATAAGGCCGCAAACGGCAAACAAATATACTGCGTATACACATTTTTAATTTGGTATAAGAGATATTTTATAACTGAAAAATAGTTTGCATATAATTATTTAGTATGCTATAATACTGCGTGAGCGAAAGCTCCTTGCTTATTTTAAATAAGCCAAATAGACCATAAGGAGGTAAAAAGATGAGAAACTATGAAATGATGTTTATCGTAAAAACAACTTTAGAAGAAGCTGCTGTAAAAAATACTGTTAAAGAATTATCAGATATTATTACTAGTAGAAATGGTAAAATCACTAATACTAAAGAAATGGGACAAAGAGAACTTGCTTATCCTATTAATAAAGAAGTTAGTGGATTTTATTATGTATTCAATTTTGAAGCAAACAACGATATCATTAACGAATTAAATCGTAAATCAAGAATTAATGAAAATATAATTAGACATATGATCATTAAGTTAGACGAGGAGTAAAAAATAATATGAATAATGTTACTTTAGTTGGAAGAATAACAAGAGACCCTGAACTAAGAACTATTGCCAGTGGACAAACAACTACAACTATTAATGTTGCTGTAAACCGTCCCTTTACAAGTGCAAACGGTGAAAGAGAAGCAGATTTTATTAACGTTGTAGTTTGGCGTAAACAAGCTGAAAACGTATGCAAATATTGCACAAAAGGCTCTCTAGTAGGTGTCAGTGGTAGAATTCAAACTAGATCATATGATGGCCAAGATGGTCAAAAAAGATATGTTACCGAAGTAGTAGCAGATAATGTATCATTTTTAGGAAGTAAAAATGCAACTGGAACAAGTAACTTTAACGAAGTTCCAAACAATAATAGTGTAAATCCAATTGAAACAACTGATGTAACTGAAGATCCATTTAAAGATTTTGGTTCAGAAGTAATTTTAAATGATGACGATTTACCATTTTAGAAAGGAAAGTTAAAAATGGCTGAATTTTATCGTAAGAAAAAGAAAATTTGTCAAATGTGCGCTGGAAAAAGCGTTGATTATAAAGATGTAGCTATTGTTAGTAAATACATCAACGAAAAAGGCAAAATCATGCCAAGAAGAATGACTGGAGCTTGTGCAAAACATCAAAGATATATTGCAATGCAAATTAAAAGAGCTCGTTTCATGGCTTTAATACCTTTTGTAAAATAGAAGCATCAATCTTCTATTTTTTTTTATTTAGGAGGAAAAATGTTAGAATTTAACAACATAAGTATTACTTTAAATAAAGATAACAGACCAATTGTCAAAAACTTTTCCTTTACGCTTCGCCCTAAAGAAAAAATTGCGATTATCGGAGAAGAAGGTAATGGTAAAAGTACTTTATTAAAATTAGTTGTAAACAAAGAAGAAGTTGAAAAATATGCAACAATTCAAGGACAAATATTAACGCATAATTTAAATATTGGATATTTAGAACAATCTCTTCAGGATAAGTGGAAAAATACAATTATAATGGACTATTTTCTAAAAGACGACCCTGACGAAGAAATAAACTTTGAAAACTACAACTTTTTAACGGATATCTATAATTACATAGCTAAATTCAATTTAGATAATAATATTTTAGAAGAAGATAGATTAATTAGTACATTATCAGGTGGCGAAAAAGTTAAAATTGCACTTATAAAAATATTATGTAAAAAACCAGATGTACTATTGTTAGATGAACCCACAAATGACATAGATATTGATACACTAGAGTGGTTAGAAAATTTTATTAACGAAACAAGTACACCAATATTATATGTGTCTCACGATGAAACACTCTTAGAAAATACGGCAACAGGTATAATTCATTTAGAACAAATTAAGAAAAAAACTGAATGCAGACATACTATTTTAAGAGTTGGTTATAAAGAATATATAGAAAAAAGAATAAATGCTCTAGCTCACCAAGAAATGGTTGCAAGAAAACAGCAAAGCGATTATAACAAACAAATGCAAGAATGGAAAACAGTATACCAAAAAGTTGATTACCAGCAAAAGACCATAACAAGAGCAGATCCCCATGGTGCAGCACTTTTAAAGAAAAAAATGAAATCATTAAAGTCTCAAGAAAAACGATATGAAAAAGAAAAAGAAAACTTTTTAGAAATACCTGATGTTGAAGATGCAATACTTATAAAAAATGCGGACATTAACCAGGTACCTACTAACAAAATAATCTTAAATATTTCTAAGCTAGATTTAAAGAATAATAATAAACTACTTGCAAGTAACATAAACTTACAGATTGCAGGAAATAAACACATCGTGATTATTGGTAAAAATGGTGTTGGTAAAACAACCTTAATTAAAAAGATTTATGAAACACTAAAAGACAGAACTGATATTATGATTGGATACATGCCACAAAATTATGAAGAACTTTTAAACTTAAATAAAACACCAATAATCTTTTTAACTGAAAATGATAAATCTAAAGAATTTGAAACAATCGTCCGAACATACTTGGCTAGTCTAAAATTCACGAGTGAAGAAGTAAATAATAAAATAGAGAATTTATCAGGAGGTCAAAAAGCCAAATTATTACTAATAAAACTAATTTTAGATAAATCAAATGTTTTAATATTAGATGAACCAACAAGAAATCTTAGTCCTTTATCTAATCCAGTTATAAGAAAATTACTAAGAGAATTTAAAGGTACAATTATAAGTATTAGCCACGATAGAAAGTATATTAACGAAGTATGTGATGAAACATATGAATTGACTAAAGAGGGCTTAACTCTAAAAAACTAGGTACCAAATATAAAGGTATCTTTTTTTTATGATATTTGATATAATACTCAGTAGTTAGGTGGGTGTAATAATGAAAGTTATATTGACACAAGATGTAAAAAAACTAGGAAAAAAAGATGACATAGTAAATGTAAGTGATGGCTATGCTCAAAATTATATAATAAAAAATGGCTTAGGCGTAAAATACACTGAAGGCAGTAAAACTAGATTAGAAAAAGAAATAGATGTTCGTAATAAAAACGAAGAAGCCTTAATCGCTGAATGTGAAAAAATCAAAGAACAATTAGAAAAACAAAAAATAGTTTTCAAAGTTAAAACTGGTAAAGAAGGCAAAATGTTTGGCAGCATTTCAACAAAACAAATCGCTGACGAATTAAACAAAAAAGGTTTTAATATTGACAAAAAGAAGATAAAATCAGATATTACTATTGACTCATTAGGTGTTCACAATGTAGAAGTAGAGTTGCATAAAAAAGTCATAGTAACCCTTAAAATTGAAGTAAAAGAGGTATAATTATGGCTGAGAGAAAACTCCCTCAAAATTTGGAAGCCGAAATGAATGTTTTAGGTTGCGCATTTTTAACAAAATATGCTCTAGAGAAAGTCTGCGAAGAGTTAAACGAAGATATGTTCTTTAGTGACGCAAACAAAAGAATTTTTGAAGCAATATCATCTTTATATCAAAATAAAATACCACTAGATTCAGCAACTGTAAAAAACGAAATAGAAAAAAAAGGCTCAATTAATGTTATTGGTGGTATAGAGTATTTAAGCGAAGTAATAGACTCAGTTATAACTGCTGCAAATGTTGATTATTACATTGATATCGTAAGAGATAAAGCATTAAGAAGAAACTTAATTGATGTAACTACCAACATTACAACTAACGCATACAATGAAGACAGCGATACTAATGACATTATAGATGATGCTGAAAAACGTATTTTTAGTGTTACTAAAGCTCGTAAAGCCGGCGAATTTAAAAGCATTGGCGAAGTAATTAGAATGACTCAAGAAGAATTAGAACGCTTAGCTAAAAATACAACAGACATAACTGGTGTACCATCAGGCTTTTATGAACTAGATAAAATGACTAGTGGTTTTCATGCAAACGAACTAATAATTCTAGCAGCTCGTCCTGCTATGGGAAAAACTGCATTTGGCTTAAATCTAGCAGTAAATGCTGCAATAAACACAAAAAAAAGTGTTGCCATATTCAACATGGAAATGAACGCTGAGCAACTAGCAATGCGTATGATCGCCTCAGCCGGTGGCATTGAACTAAATAGACTAAGAACTGGAAGACTTGAACACAATGACTGGAAAAAAGTAAACGAAGCCATGAGCGAACTAGGGGACACCCATCTTTACATAGAGGACTCATCAGGAATGACAGTCTCTGAAATCAGAGCAAAATGTCGTAGACTTGCGACAAAAGAGCCCGGCCTAGCAATGGTTGTTATTGACTACTTACAGCTAATTCAAGGTGGAGCAAGATACGAAGGAAACAGACAACAAGAAGTATCTGAAATATCTCGTTCCCTAAAAACAATGGCCATGGAATTAAAAATTCCAGTAATTGCCCTTGCCCAGTTATCTCGTAGCGTTGAACTTCGTGAAAATAAAAGACCTATCATGAGTGACTTAAGAGAATCAGGATCAATAGAGCAAGATGCCGACATTGTCGCATTCCTATACCGCGATGATTATTATAACAAAACCGCATCAGAACAAAGTAACGTATCAATTACTGAACTAATAATCGGCAAACATCGTAATGGTAGTACAGGGACCATTGAACTACTCTTTGAAAGAGACATGTCTAATTTTAGAAATTATCTAAAAAAGACAGAAGAAAAATAAAGGAAGGTTAAATGAAAACAAAAGATATAACAATATCAATTTTATGTACATTAATATTTTCAGCATTCTTAATTTTTGCATGCTCTAATAAACTACAAAATGACACCCCTAAAGATGTTTATGAAGTCTTTTTAAACGGTAAATCAGTTGGTTTATTAGACTCTAAAGACGAATTTTTAGCTCTAGTTGATAACAAACAGCAAGAGATTAAAACCAAATATAATGTTGAAAAGGTTTATCCACCATCTACCCTAAAAACAGTAGAAAAAACAACTTATGAACAAAATGTCAAAACAGCAGATGAAATATATCGTACCATAGAGCACAATGAACCATTTACTATTGAAGGTTATACTGTCACAATAAAATATTTAGAGGAAGGAAAAGAACCGTTAGTAATTCAAGTTTTAAACAAAGAAGATTTTACAAACGCATTTTATAATACAATCTCATCATTTATCGGTACAAAAAAACTAGACGAATACAAAAATAAAACTCAAAGTGAAATCACAGAAACCGGAATGAAAATTACATCAATTTACTGGGATGAAGAGATAACAATTAAGAAAAACCTAATAAGCACAAGTGAATATATCTTCACCAATGAAAATGACATTAGTAAATACTTACTTTTTGGTACAATTGAAAAACAAAAGGAATATACAGTAAAAGAAAAAGATTCAATTGACGAGATCTTAAACGACAACCGCTTAAGTATTGAAGAATTTTTAATCGCAAACCCTAGTATTCCGAATGAAAATGCTCTTTTAACTCCAGGGCAAGTCGTATCTATCGGCTTAATTTCACCAGTTGTAACAATTGTTAACAAAAATATAGTTGTTGAAGATATCCCAAATAACTATGAAACTGAATACCAAGATGATGACTCATTATATAGAGGTCAAACTAAAGTAATTCAAAAAGGCTCAAACGGATTAAACCGTGTTACTGAAGAAATAGTCTACAAAAATGGGGCTATTGAAAGCCTAGAAATAACTAAGAGAAAAGAAATAACACCAACAGTAACCGAAATAATCGCTAAAGGAACTAAATCAAATGCAAGTACTATTTATATTCCAGGAAATGATTCTTGGTACTGGCCAACAATGAGTCCATATATAATTACTAGTCACGTTAAATATCGTTGGGGATCTTTCCACAAAGGAATTGATATCTCAGGTCCAGGATTTGGTTCACAAATCAAATCATCAACTGAAGGAGTAGTCGTTGCGGTAAACTCTTCATGTCCTAATTTCGGTACTGGTGTAAGAGACATGTGTGGTGGCTCTTATGGAAACTATGTATTTGTCTCATATAATAACGGTGAGTATATTATTAAGTACGCGCATTTAACTAAAGATGTAAAAGTATCAGTAGGTTCAACTGTAAGCCGTGGTCAAACAATTGGATACATGGGATCAAGTGGTTCATCAACAGGTACCCATTTACACTTTGAAATCAGAAAAGGAGATATCTACAATGGTCAAATCATTAACCCTTGTGGATCCGTATTCAGATGTTAGTTAGTGTCTTAGCAAGTTCCTCAAAAGGAAACTCAGTTTACATCAAAACTAAAAACCACGAACTACTAATAGATGCTGGAATGAATGCTAAATATTTAGAAGAAAAACTAAAAGAAAATGGTACTTGCTTAAAAAATATACAGTATATTCTAATTACCCACACTCACAGTGACCACGTAAGTGCACTAAACACTATAACAAAAAAATATAATCCAACACTAATTATGACTAGTTTGATGTTTCAAGATTTACCATATCTAGAAAAATACGACAATATTCAAATCTTATTTGATGACATAGATCTAGGTGATATTCAAATTCAAAATATTAAAACTAGTCATGATGCCAGTGATAGCAGGGGATACATCATAACGGAAGGCGATTCGTCTATCGTAAATATTACCGACACTGGATATATAAATCAAAAAAATTTTTCTAAGATTAGTAATAAAAGCCTATATATAATGGAAAGTAATCACGATGTAGAAATGCTTATGCATGGACATTATCCTGGTTGGCTAAAAAAAAGAATGCTTAGCGATACGGGCCACTTATCTAATGAAGCTTCATCATACTATTTAAGTAAAATAATTGGAGATAATACTAAAATGATAATTTTAGCCCACTTAAGCGAAGAAAACAATACTCCCGAGCTTGCACTTAATCAGTTAAGAAATACGCTAAAAGAAAATAATATTGATTTTTCTAACATCATTGCAGCTAAGCCAAAAGAGAAAACGGAGTTAATTGAAGTATGATAAAACTAATAGTAGTAGGCAAAATAAAAGAAAATTATCTAGTTAATATGATAGAAGATTATTTTAAAAGAATTAACAAGTATCATAAGCTTGAAATAGTTGAAGTCGTTGATAGTACGCCTTTAGAAGAGGAAGAAAGAATAATAAAAAAGTTATCCACAAAATCTTTTAAGGTAGCACTAGACATTCATGGAAACACTTTATCATCAATAGAGTTTTCCACATTTATAGACAAAAATCTTATGAACTACGGTAATATTGATTTCATAATTGGTGGCTCTGATGGGTTATCCACAAAAATATTAGAATTAGTAAATTACAAATTATCTTTTAGTAAACTTACATTTCCACATGGATTATTTAGAGCTATCTTACTTGAACAAATATACCGTGCTTTTAAAATTATCAATAATGAAACATATCATAAATAAGGAGTAACAATGGAAGAATTAATATATGTAGTTGGAACAGCCTTTATAAATGATGGTAAACTACTTATCAGCATGTCACAAAGGAGTTCTAAAAAAGGAAAATTTACATTAGTCGGGGGCGGAGTAGAAAAAGGCGAAACCTTTAAAGAAGCAGCAAGAAGAGAATGCCAAGAAGAAATCGGACAAGGATTTGATATCTTAGAAACCGAGCTAGAAGAAATATTATGTTTTCGCGAACCGGCCTTATCCGATCCATCACTTACAATTGAAATGCACATGATGTTATCTCACAAAGACATAAACGTAGAATTAAAACCAAACGATGAAATTATAGAATATAGATGGTTTAAATTAGGCGATGATGACTCTATTTTAGCATCAGCTATTAAAGATCATTTTATCCCATGGGCTATTGAAAATAATATAATGAGGTAGATATGATTGGTAATGATTGGGATGAAAAATTAAGTATAATTTGGAAAAGTGAGGGCTTTAAAAAATTTTGGAATATAATAATGCACGAATATGCAACAAAAGAAATTTATCCACCAAAAGAATATATATTTAATGCTCTAAAATTAACACCTTACGAAAATGTCAAAGTAGTAATCGTAGGTCAAGACCCATACCATGGTGAAAATGAAGCTCATGGGCTATCTTTCTCAGTTCAAAAAGGGATAGCTTTACCACCATCACTACGAAATATTTACAAAGAAATTTACGATGATTTAAATATCACAGAACCAAACTGTGGTGATTTAAGTAAATGGGCTAAAGAAGGCGTATTACTATTAAATTCATCTTTAACAGTAGTAAAAGATACACCAAACTCTCATCAAAAAATAGGCTGGAGTAACTTAACAGATTATATTATTAAATTAATTAATAAAAAAGAAGAACCAGTAGTATTCATTCTTTGGGGTAATTTTGCTAGAAGTAAAAAGATTTATATTACTAATCCAAAACACCTAGTAATAGAATCTCCACATCCATCCCCATTTAGTGCTAGATATGGTTTTTTTGGAAGTCATCCTTTTTCAAGAACAAACCAATTTTTAAAAGAAAATGGCCAAAAAGAAATAGACTGGCAATTATAAAAGAACCTCCTGGGTTCTTTTTTATAATTTAAAGTCTTTAATTTCTTCATCAAACATATCTTTTCCATCAAAGTATGCTTTGACTTTCATATGATGAAAGCTTGCAATTATGTTTGATGGAATTTTTTTAATAGCGGCATTTAATAAAGTAGTATATTTATTATAAAAACTCTTAGTAGCTTCTAATCTTTCATTAATTTCATAAACATCCTCAAAATAATTTGAAAAATCTTCATTATCCTCTAGTGCTTTATAATCATTCTTAATTTGTTCAATCAAGTTACCAATTTCTGTAAGCTTTCTATCTAACTCAAAACTTGAAATGTTAACATTTTTAATCTTTTCAAAAATTTCAAATGTATTAGGTAACAAATCTGTTTCTTTTAAAATAATTACTTTCATATTATCTAAAGTATCATACTTTTTTCTTAATAAATCATCTATAATACTCTCAGCTTCATTTATCTTAATATTGTAAGCTTGTAAATTATTATATAGTAAAATATAGCCAACAACGGATATTACAATTAAAATTAAAATGGTTAATAAAACTGTTTCCACTACTCTTCAACTCTTTCTAGCAAAATAATTATATCATAAAAAACGTTATTAGCAAAAATAAATTTTATTAAAATTTTCCAGCATGTTATAATATGATTGGTGATAAAAAATGAATATTAAAACTGTAAAAGTAGGTTACCTACAAACAAACTGTTATATAATTGAAAATCAAAGTAATGCTTTAATAATTGATCCTGGAGATGAAGCTGAAAAAATTATTAAGGCCGTAGAAAAACCAGTAGTTGGAATTATTGTTACTCATCATCATTTTGATCATATTGGTGCTCTAGATGCCGTAAAAAACCATTTTCAAACGCAAATTTACGATATCCACAATTTAAAAGAAGGTGAAAATAAAATATCTGACTTTAACTTTGAGGTAATTTACACACCAGGACATAAAGAAGATTTAATAAGCATTTTAATGAATAATAACTTATTTTGTGGAGATTTTATATTTGAAAATAGTATTGGTAGATTTGACCTAGAAGGTGGAAACTTTCGTGATATGCAAAAAAGTATTTTAAAAATATTAAAATACGATCCAAGCATAACAATCTATCCCGGTCACGGAGAGGCTACAACATTAAAAAAAGAGATTCCCAATTTAAAAAATTATGTTTAGTTTTCAACATAATTTTTATTATAGTTAATAGGTTCATCAAACTCTACATAATTTAAATAAATAAGTAAAATTAACTGCCACTTGCCATTTGCTGGATTACTCATAATTAAATGATCTTTCCCGGCTTCCTCAATGACTCCTTCAAAAACTTTATCTTTCCACATATTTGAGTCAGTAAAAGTAAAGTATGCCTTACATTTCTTTCCTTTATTTTGTCTTAAAATATTTTCAATATAACTTTGTTCCATATCAACATTACCAATTGGTGCCGTACTTAAATTAAGTGGTTCTTGATAATTTGGATTTTTATAAAATGTTCCATTCATTAAAATTCACCTCTAATTAAAAATATGCACAATAATTTGAAAATATCAAAAAGATTTATTATAATCGTAAAAAGAAGGGAAAATGCACCATGAAAATAGAAAACTTAAACTTATATTTTGGAACCCAAACAATATTTGAAGATTTAAATATTTCATTTGAAAGTACCGATAAAGTAGGAATTGTTGGTGTAAATGGTGCGGGAAAAACCACACTATTTAAACTAATTATGAAAGAAATTGAACCCGCAAGTGGTACCATAAGTGTGCAAGACAAAATAGGCTATCTTCCACAAATTATTACTGATGAATATTTAAACAGTGACATTTCTGTATTTGATTACTTACTAACAGGTAGACCAATTAAAGAGTTACAAGACGAACTAACAAATCTTTACACAAAAATTTCTACTGAAGAAAATCAAAAACAGTTAAATAAATTAATGAAACAAATAACCAAAATAGAAGATGAATTAAATTATTATGATGTTTATAAAGCTGAAAACATTCTTTTAAAAATTATAACTGGCATGAATATAGACGAAAACTTACTTGATTTAAAACTTAAAAATCTATCAGGTGGTCAAAAATCAAAAGTAGCTTTTGCCCGATTACTTTACTCAAAACCAGAAATTCTTCTCTTAGATGAACCAACCAATCACTTAGATTTAGACACTAAAGAATATATTACAAACTATCTAAAAAATTATAAAGGTCTAATATTAATTATTTCTCACGATACAGCTTTTTTAGATGAAATAACTACCAAAACTTTAGTTATTAACAAAATTTCCCATAAAGTACTAATATACCCTGGAAATTATTCAAAGTATCTAAAAATAAAACAAAACATAGATTTAGCTAGACAAAGACTTTATGATAAACAAATAAAAGAAGAAGAAAAATTAAAAGATATTATTAGAAGATATATTGGAGGTAACGAAAAAAAAGCCAATATTGCTAAAGACAGAATTAAAAAATTAGAAAAACTAGAAAAGGAAAAAATAGTACTAGAAAAACAAAATAAGTATGCAAGATTTAAAATGGAAATAGAATATAAAAGTTATCTTGTTCCTATTTCTTGCAAAAACCTAACTTTTGGTTATACAGAAGATGAACTTCTTTATGAAAATCTTTCATTTGACCTAACAAGAGGCGAAAAACTTTTAATAGTAGGAGAAAACGGAATTGGTAAAACTACACTTTTAAAACTAATTATGAATATTCTAAATCCTTTAGAAGGCGAAATTATCATTTCTCCAAAAACTAAAATCGGTTATTATGCTCAAGAACATGAAATTTTAAAGAAAGATAAAACCATTAAAGATAACTTTAACGATAGTGGCTTAACCGAATATGAATTAAGACGCTTTTTAGGCAGTTTCCTATTTACCGGCGAGGACATCTTTAAAAAAGTGGAAAACCTTTCACCAGGTGAAAGAGCAAGAATATCACTAGCAAAAATAGCCTTAACTAAAGCTAATACTCTTCTATTAGATGAACCTACTAACCACTTAGATCCAATGACTAGCATCATAATAGCAGATACCTTTAAAGACTATGAAGGCACTATGCTAGTAGTATCTCATAACCTGGAATTCGTAGATA
Source organism: bacterium (assembly GCA_030524925.1). Lineage (GTDB taxonomy): Bacteria > Bacillota_I > Bacilli_A > RF39 > UBA660 > CAG-533. The sequence continues at coordinate 18,443 of JAUNFS010000009.1, forward strand.
ACTTAAACATTAACCGTATGCTCTTACTTCCAAGTGGTAAAATTATAGATTATGACAAAGAAATAGTCATGCACTATGAACTAATAAACAGTGAAAAATAAAAAAGTGTTTGACAAACATCCAAAATTATAGTATCATCTAGGCATAAATCAATGAAAAGGACGAGTATTATTAGAAACTACTCAAAGAGAATTAACAAATGGTGAGATGTTAATAGTAAGCCTAATAAGAATAAAAACCTTGGAGAGATTATATATCCGGTTAATTACCGTTATCAAAGTAGAGAATCAGTTAATGATTGAAGAAGGGTGGTACCACGGCTAATCGTCCCTTTAATCATTAACTTTTTTTTATAAAAGAAAGAAGGAATAAAAATGAGAGAATTAACAGATCAAGAAATAGTACGTAGAGAAAAAGCAGAAAAGATTAGAGCCCTAGGTTTAGACCCTTATGGTCATCGTTTTGACCGTACTGCTTTTGCAAAGGACATCAAAGAAAAATACAAAGATACCCCTCATGAAGAATTTGAAAATATTAATGATGTATTTAAAGTAGCTGGCCGTATTATGTTTATTCGTAAAATGGGAAAAGCATCATTCTTTACAATCCAAGATAAAACTGATAAGATTCAAATTTATATTTCAATAAATGACATTGGTGAAGAAGCATACACATTATTTAAATCAGCAGACATTGGTGATATCGTTGGTATTACGGGCAAAGTAATGAAAACAATGACCGGTGAAGTAACATTAAAATGTCAAGAATACACACACTTAGTAAAAGCCTTAAGACCATTACCCGAAAAGTTCCATGGCCTTACTGACGTAGAAGAAAGATATCGTCGTCGTTATGTTGACTTAATTATGAATGAAGAATCAAGAAATGCTGCATTTGCTCGTTCAAAAATTATTAGTTGTATTAGAAGATTTATGGACGGAAGAGGCTTTTTAGAAGTAGAAACTCCAGTTCTAACAACTTTGTTAACCGGAGCAAGCGCAAGACCATTTATTACTCACCATAACACTCAAGATTTAGATATGTATCTTCGTATTGCTTTAGAGCTACCTCTAAAAAGACTACTAGTTGGTGGAATGGAAGCCGTATATGAAATTGGTCGTCTATTTAGAAATGAAGGAATGGATACAACACATAATCCAGAGTTTACTTCAATGGAAGCATATCTAGCATACTCAGACTTAGAAGGTATGATGGAAATGACTGAATCACTATACAAAACAATTGCTCATGAAGTATTTAATAAAGAAGAATTTAACTGGCGTGGAAACACCATCAGTTTAAGTGGCAACTTCAAAAGAATAACAATGGTTGAAGCTATCAAAGAACAAACAGGCATAGACTTTAGTCAAGAATATACTTTAGAAGAAATGTTAAAACTAGCTGAAGAACATCATATTGAACTAGAAGAACATGAAAAAGTATTTGGCCATATTGTTAATAAATTCTTTGAAAAGTATGTAGAAGAAACTTTAATTCAACCAACATTCTTATGTGGACATCCAATTGAAATTAGTCCACTAACAAAGAAAGATCCTAACGATCCAAGATTTGTTCAAAGATTTGAATTATTTATTGGTGGTAAGGAAATGGCTAACGCTTATACAGAACTTAACGACCCAATTGATCAATTAGAAAGATTTGAAAACCAATTAAAAGAACAAGAACTAGGAAATGAAGAAGCAAACGACATTGATATGGACTTTGTAGAATCTTTAGAATATGGTATGCCACCAGCAGGCGGAATTGGTTATGGAATAGATCGTACTGTAATGTTCTTTACTGAAAGTGAATCAATCAGAGATGTAATTTTATTCCCAACAATGAAAGACAGGAAATAACCTGTTTTTTTCTGAAAAATTTTGTCAAAAACTATGGAAAACCCTAATCATCGTGTTATAATGGTAGTAGAGGAGGTTAAAAAATGAAAAAGTTTTGGGAAAAGCATGATTTAGTAAAAGCTGCTGGAATTATGGTATTAATAAGTGTAATTCTTACCTGGATAGTTCCTCAAGGATATTTCTATGGTGGATCAATCCAAATCGGTGAAATTACTCGTGTTGGTATCTTTGATTTCTTTAACTACGGTTTACTTGGTATGTACTACTTCACAGTACTAGTAACATTTTTATTTGTTCTAGGAGCATTTTATCAAGTACTTGCTAAATGTAGTGGTTATCAAAAATTAACTGACAAATTAGCAAAAGCTTTTAAAGGTAAAGAAATCCTATTTGTTCTTATTGTATCATTCCTAATTTCAGGTCTTGTAGCAGTAAGTAATGAATACTTTGTAATGTTAAGTGTAGTGCCATTTATTATTACTATTCTAAGAAAAATGGGACTAGACAAACTAACAGGTTTCTTAACAACATTTGGAGCAATTTTAGTAGGTATAATGGGTTCTGTTTACGATGCTAAAATAACAGGTACAACAGTATCAACTCTAAACACTACTTACACTGACTTCTTATGGGTTAAACTAGTAATCTTTGGTGTAACATTCCTAGTATTTAACTTATTTACTGTATTACACATTATTAAGATTAAAAAACAAAAAAGCGCTGATATTAATGCAATTGATGAAACATACACTGCTGAAAAAACAACTGATAAAAAGACAGTTTGGCCAGTTGCTGTAATTCTAAGTTTACTTGCTATTGTAGGCATTTTAGCATACATGCCATGGACTACTTGGGGTGTAACTTTATTTGATGACGTAACAACAAAAATCTTAGAATGCAAAATATTTGATGCAACTATTTTCCGTTATATTTTAGGAAACGTTAAAGCATTTGGTAGTGAATGGGATATCTTTGGAATGCAAATTCTAATGCTTATGGCAACACTACTTATTAAATGGATCTACCATATTAGTTTCAATGATTTACTAGACGCTTTCGGAGAAGGCTTCAAAAAATCAGGAAAACTAGTAGTTATTTTACTAATGACATATTTAGTTCTAGAGTTTACTGTAATGTTCCCAGTTATGCCAACTATTGTAGACTGGTTCATGAAACTATCAGATAAATTCAATGTGTTCTTAGGAACTATTTCAGGACTATTTACATCACTATTCTCAGTAGAATACCAATACACTGTAAGTTTAATCGGTAACTATCTAACTAACTCATATACTGATTTCGTTAAACAAATCGGAGTTATGTTACAAGCAACTTACGGTCTAGCAAGTATGTTTACTCCATCATCAGCAATTCTAATGCTAGGTTTATCTTATCTTGGAATTACTTATAAAGAATGGTTTAAACATATTTGGAAATTCATTTTAATAATGCTTGTAGTAATTATTGCATTAATGTTAATAATTTGCTAAGAAATAGACGCTAGTCTATTTTTTTTGACACAAAATTTTGCTAAAATAAAAATAGGTGATAACATTGAAAACTATAGATAACGCCTATTTAAAAATAGATAGAGAACTGTGGGATAAATATCAAAGTGAAAACTTAAAAGAGGGCACAAATCTTTGCACCTTATTTTTAAATGACTGCTTAGAAAATGATGAATTTTATAATTACATACTATCAAAATTTTATGAACCAAACACCATTATTGGATATAAATGTGAAGAAACTAACGATCCATTTTCCATAGAAAAAATCAAAAAAACTTTCTTTTTTAATAGACTTGAAAATGCTGTTGAAACAAACAAAATTGTGCTATCAGAAGTCACTAAAAGTAGATATGCTACCTTAAAAACATTAATAAGTATGGAAAGTATGCAAATGGCTTATAGAAATTACTCTCTTAATTATCATGAAACTAAAGTAAGTATCAAAGATATGCTAGGCTTACTATCACTACCCAAAACAAGAATTCAAGAAATATTTGCTACACACGACCACATTTATGGCATTTCAGCAGATATATTTCTAAAACTAACTGTAGAGTTTTTTATAAAATTTCAAATAGAAAACAACTATATCTTGCCTCAAGAAATCACTGAAAATTTAGAGTTTATTAGAATGTATGAGCTTTTAGATTTTGAACATTTAATGATAGATTTTGAAAACAACTCTATAATAGAAGAAGCAACCTTAGATGAAGGTCTAGCAAGATATGTTTTAAACAGGGTTGATGAAAACGCTACCGACGTAGAAAAAGTAGTTCAAGTATATTTAAAACTATGCGAAACCCTATCTTATGATGATGAATATTTTGCCATAGACCAGTACGGCCCACTATCCGAAAAACATCGTAAATTATTAAACGTAGCAAAAATTAATTTAGCAAATAAAGAAGTCGTATGTTACGAATTTTCCGTAATCTTTTCTAAATTATTACAATCACTTGGTATTAAAAGCAAAGTGGTTTATTACGGTGAATACGGTCAAAGTCACACTTATGTCCTAGTAAACATCGTCAAGTATATTATAAAAGCTGACCCCGTTACAAATATTTTAGGCGGTGACCTTTATAGAGCTAAAATAAAAAAAGAATTAACCGGCTTAGCAAGTAAAAACATAAATAGCGATACAGCCAAAGAACTAAATCTTTTACTAATAAAAGCTTACAAAGACTATTATAATTTAAAATATGATGAGCCATTTAAAACCTTCAAAGAACTAGAACTAGCAGACATCATAGAAAAATATGAAAAACTAGCAAACCCCAAAATAAGAATATCTTTAGAACAAAGATTAAATATCTTAGTAAAAAAAGTAACTAACTCAACAATGCAGGGCGTAGATGCCATGAGTTACATCATAGATTTACTAAAAGTTCTATTTAGTTATAAAGAAAGAAGCTCTAATATTGATTTTATCATATTAAGAAATAATGAAAGCGATGAAAAAGCATCATCCATCGGTATATTTACAATTAATGAAAAAGGCTTTGTAAAACACCCAAAAGCAAGCAGATATTATATATACATTCCTCAAAAAGCATTTTCCGAAATACCTAAAGAGTACTTATCTAATCTAATCCAAACTAAAAAAATTGAATACCGAAAACCAGAACCAAAAATAATCGGCTTATAGGAGGCCAAAATGATAGAAAAATTAATGACAATGAACGAAAATTTAATTAAAATATACAAAAACCAACCAGAAAGTCTTAAAAGACAAGAACTAATTAAAAAAATTCTAGCAGAACCAAATGTCTTTTTAAAAATCAACATCGCAACAGCCTATAAAATCCTAGAAGACTTAGAAATAAACCCAACAGACATTCCAAAAGTTTATGATGAACTTATAGACATAACTAACTATAACCAAAATGAAAACTCACAGTAATGTGAGCTTTTTTTATACACAAACAGGTTTTAGTTTTTCTTCAGCTTTAGCTCTAGATAAATTTTTATCTAAAGTAAAACCAACGCTTTCATCTAAATCATTAACAGTTTTAACCGTAACCACAACCCTGTTACCAATCTTATATTTTCTTTTAGTTCTTCTACCAACCAAATAATAATTATTATCTCTAAACTCAAAAGTATCTCCTAAAATATCTTTATATTTTATTGTGCCACTTATTCCATTAGCAGTCGTAATGCTAACCTCTTTAGAACTAATCATATCAATAGTAGCTTCAAAACTAGTACCAATTAAACTTTTTAAATACATTAGAACTTTTAATCTCTCAGCTTCATACTCAGCATGCTTAGCTTCCCTTTCTTTGATAGACGCAAGTTCACATATTTTAGATAGTTCTTTCTTTCTTTCCTCAATTCTGATTTTTTCTAAATCACTTGGTCTAAATTCAAAATTTCCAAATTCATCTAAATTAAAATGATTTTCTAAATCAGTTACCCTCCTAATCGGACTAGTAACTTGTCCATAATAAGCCACTGCTAATGCAAAGTGTCCAATGTTTACAACTGAATATTTGGCTTTATTCATACTACCTAAAAGTAACTTAGATAAAACGGGGTATATTTCTTCATTTTTAAACTTGTCTAAAACATACTTAATTAATTTAGGAGAACACAATATTTCTGATTCATTAATTCTATATCCAAGGGACTCTATAATATAATATGCTTCTTTAAGTTTTCTAACCTGTGGTCCTTCTAAAACCCTATAAGAAAATGGAAAATCGTTTCTGAATGCCAGTCCTGCAACCGTAACATTTGGCGTAATCATAAATCTTTCTATTAACTTTTCCGCTTTTCCACAACTTCTTTTATCAACACTTACAATATTACCATCCTCATCAAAATCACTAATAAAATCTTTACCAAAAAAGTCTAGTGCTCCTTCTTTTCTCATCTTTTCCCCAAGGATTTTGCTTAATTTTTCCATATCAAAAAGGATATCCACAAATTTTTCGTAACCAGAAGGAACAATATTTTCTTCAAGAATCTTATTAACATCAAGTTTATTCATCTTTTTAGCTGATTTAATAACCCCATCACAAATTTTAATTCTTACGACATTTCCATCCTTATCAATTTCCATAATAAAACTTTTAGTAAGCCTATCTACTCCAGGATTTAAAGAGCATATTCCGTTAGATAATTTCTCAGGTAGCATTGGAATAACTGTATTAAGCATATACAAACTAGTGCATCTAAGTCTAGCTTCTTCTCTTAAATGCGGACAATTTCTTAAATAATAGGAAACATTAGCAATATGAACACCAAGCTCATAATTACCATTTGGTAAGGTCTTTAAACTAACAGCATCATCTAAGTCCTTAGTTCCTGGACCATCAATCGTAAAAACTAAGTCATTTCTAAAGTCGTTATCTTTTCTTCTAGCAATTTCTTCTTGACTTGGCTCATCAGGAATACTTTCAGCTTCCATCATCGCTTCTTTAGAAAATTCCACATCAAAATTATTCGCAAAAGCAATCATTGCTAGTTGATCGTCAATTTCACCATCTAAATTAATTTGTTTAGTAATCTCACCATCAAATGCTCCAAGTCTCATCTTATTAGAAACTTTAGCAAGTACATATTTACCAGCCCCTATTTTAGAAAGCGTATCCTGAGAAACTCTAATATTTAAATTTCCCTTTATTCTTTTAGGTTCAAGTATATACTTACCAAATTCATCTTGTTTTATTTCACAAAAAACATTTGGCATTCTTCTTTTTAAAATTTTTAAAACCTCTGCCTTATTATCTTTAATAACAAATACAACATTATCATAAGGAAGAGCACCATTTAATTTATCAGTATTAACACTGTATCTAATTCCTTCATAAGAAATATAATAATTACCTCTATAAGATTTTTCCACAATGCCTTTCATCGCATCCTTAGGCATTAACTTATAAACACCATTTTCACTAGTAATATATCCTTCTTCTTCTAACTTATAAATAATTTCATCATAATTACTAGGAAAGTACTTTTCCACAAATCTACATAAAGTTATATAATTAAAAAGATTATAACCTCTTTCTAAGGTATAATTTCTTAAGTCTTCTATTATCATTTCCATAAATAAACCCCACAAGTCATATTTTTTCTACATTTTAAGAATAACGTAATTTTCAAATTAAGTAAATACAATTGCCAAAATTTACCAAAATTTATTGATTTTTTCTAGTTAAAGCGTTAGAATTATCTTAAGAAAATATTAACGAGGTGATTGCATGAAAAAAACTGTTGGTGATAATCTAAAAATGTATAGAATTAAATCAGGACTTTCTATGGAGAAGGCTGGTAAACTATTAAACGTTTCTGCACCAGCTATTTTAAAGTATGAAAAAAACAAAATCATGGCATCTCTAACAAGATTAGAAGAATTTGCGAAAATCTACAACACAACTTTAGAGGAAATTCTAAACGTAGATGCTACTACAAATGTTAAATTCACAAATATCATGCTAAAAGAAAAAACTCCAAAAGTAAAAGAAGAAAATATTAAAAATTACATAAGTACTAAAATAGACAATTATTTTAATTTGTTAAATTTATCCGGTATTACTCTTCAAAATAAATTTGGCGTTCACATTATTAACAGTGAACTAGAAGCTAAATCTCTAGCGACCAAACTAAGAATCTTCTTTCAAATTCCAATTGATGCATCTATCCCAAATTTAATTCATTTACTTGAAAATCAAAATATTATAATATTAACAGTTCCTAAAAAAATTGGCGAAAACTATTTTCAAGGCTTTTACGAAATAATTGAAAACATTCCGGTTATAGTAGTGCCAGAAGAAGATAACGGATACGATCAAAGAATGATGGTCGCACTATACTTAGGCCACTTACTTATAATGTCTAACAAAAATAAAAATCTTCTAGCAGAAGAATTTGCTTTATCTCTTTTAATACCATCAAAATCTTTAGTAAATGAATTTGGTACTAAAAGAACAAAAATCCATTTTAACGAAATAATCATCTTTAGTAACATCTACAAAGTATCTTATAAAAACGTTATCAAAAGACTTTTAGAAGAAGAAATAATAACTCCATCAAATGCTAAATACACAAATATTTACATAAATAAAAATAATATCAAAGAAGAAACATTTAACGAAAAACCATACAACTATGAAAAAATGTTATACAAACTAATTGCTCAAGGCCTAATCCATGACGATAAAAAATATTTATAGCATCTTGCAAGAGTAGCTAATATAAATTATAATATTAATAGAATAGAGGGAAAAAATGAAAGAACAGCACAACCAAAAAAAATTATCAATATATATAACTTTATTAATAGTAGTAATCTGTTTATTCGGAATATCTTTCGCACTATTTAAATTTAATGCATCCCAAGCAACTCAAAACGACATCACTACCTTAAACTGCTTTGAAGTAGAATACTCTGATGTAACAGACGCTATAACTATAGCAAATGACTTTCCAATATCAGACGCAGATGGATTAGAAAGAACACCATATACTTTTAAAATAAAAAACAAATGTAGCCAGTACCTAAATGTCCAAATAGGAGTAGAAACCTTAACGTCATCACAAATAGAGCCAACTCTAATCAAAGGAGTAATAACAAAAAAAGGAGAGACCCCAACAAGTGCTAAGCTCTTATCAGCGGGCATTCTTGGAACTCCATTAAATGGCGGAACGAACTATATATTATTAGAAGATTCTATTTATGGCACACAAACAAAAGAATATGACTTAAGACTATGGTTTACTGAAAGTATGACTAAAGACCAAGGCTCAGGAAAAACCTACCAAGGTAAAGTAACTGTAGTAAGTAGCCCTAAAACAGAAACGGAAAGATTACTTTCAGCTGCAATCATGAGTGATAACACAGTTACTGAACCACTTACTGTACCTGGAACAGAAATTTCATCATCTACTGAAGCTATATTAGCAAGTACAGAAGATGATTATGATACATCTTACTATTTTAGAGGAACAGTTACTAATAACTTTGTTGAGTATGCTAATATGTGCTGGCGAATAGTAAGAGTAACGGGTAATGGTGCTATAAAATTAGTTTTATATAATTATAATGGGTTAACGAGTACTAATAATACACCATCAAGTAGTAACCCTTGTAATGTAGCTGAGGATTTTTATGCTTATGCTAGATATGAAGGATCAGCTTTTGTATCAGCGTTTAATTCAAGTTATAATGATAATGTTTATGTTGGATTTATGTATGGCGCTGTTGGTGCTAGTAGTTATGCTGCTGCCCATGCTAATACTAATCCAAGTACAATACTAACTAATTTAAATAAATGGTATACAAATGTGCTTTCTAAACAATCTAATTTTAGTGATACTCAGCTCGCTGATACAATATGGTGTAATGATAAAAGTGTAGTAACTGATACGGCATTTAATCCTGGTAATAATACGGTAGGGACAAATTATGGTTATGGTAAAAATTATAATTATTATAGCGCTGCTAAAAGATTAAGTTCATCATCAGGAAGTGCTGGTGGAACTGGGCCTAGTTTAATATGTTCAAATGATAATAATGGTGGAAAGTTATCTAAATTCACTGTAAGTGATACAGAATATGGTAATGGAGCATTAAGTGGCTATGCCAAAGTAGGTTTACTTACTGCAGATGAAATAGCATTTGCTGGTGGAGCTCACGGCACAACAAATTCAACATATTATTTAAAAGGCAATACTGGTTCAAGTTTTTGGTGGTCTTTGTCCCCTGACTACTTTCTTGGTGGCTATGCTAACGTTTGGGCTATTGATGGCTCTAGCAGCTCTCTTGACACCAGCAGTGTTAACGGAACTTATGGCTTGCGTCCTTCTCTATCTCTCGTTTCTTCAACTAAAGTAACAGGTGTTGGAATTGCAACTAATCCTTACAAAGTAATCATGGAATGATACTAAATATAACTAAAACTGATATCAAAAAAAGGGTCTATAAAAATAGTGTGAAGTTAGAGGCATAAAAAGGTTCTATAAAAAATAGTGTGAAGTAAAAAACTAAAAAATAGAACGCGAAAAAATAAAAAACAATAAAAAGTAGTGTGAAGTAAACTACAAAAAGCTATAAAAAATGGTGTGAAGTTAGAGGCTTAAAAATGAGCCTCTTTTTTTATGAAATAATATATACTTAAATTGTAAAATTTAAGGAGTAAAGATGAAAGAATATTATATGTTGTTAGGTTTAAATCAGAAAGAAATTAAAATTATTGATGTAAAGGAAAAAGATGGAATAATAGAGGTTAATATAGAAAACAGGAAGAAAAAAGTGAGATGTCCGAAATGTAATAAGTTTACTTCAAGCGTGCATGGGAAAAATAAAACTATTATAAAATTATTTCAAAATCATTAATCAAAATTTTATTAATGTTTTTTTCTACTATAAAAATACAATTGTTCGTCACATTTTCCTTTAAATTAACCTTCAACTTTGATATAATTATCTAAGGAAGATGTGAGGACAATATGGAATTATTAAAAAACTTAAATAAAGAGCAAGAAATTGCCGTTAAAACTATTGATGGACCAGTACTTGTTATGGCTGGTGCTGGGTCTGGAAAAACTAAGGTGCTAACAACGCGTATAGCCTACCTTATAGAAAGTGGCGTACCTGATTATAATATTTTAGCTATTACTTTTACCAATAAAGCTGCTGCTGAAATGCGTGATAGAGTTTCTAATATTATTGGTGATGTAAAATCATTTATTGGGACATTCCATTCTCTTGGTGTGCGTGTCATTCGTGAGTACCACGATTATTTAAATTTACCAAGTAATTTTACTATTATTGATAGTGATGATACTAGTACCATAATTAAACGTATTTTAAAAAATATGAATTTAGATCCTAAACAGTACGCACCATCATACGTTAGAAATCGTATTAGTTTTATTAAAAATCAAATGCTTAGTGATACTGAATTAGAGCGCCTATTTAATACTCCAATGGATAAAGTAATAGTACAAATTTATCATGCTTATAATCAAAAATTAAGAAGTAGTGATTCAGTTGATTTTGATGACTTACTACTATTACCAGTTGAGTTATTTAAAAATTATCCTGATGTACTAGAGCATTATCAAGATAGATTTAAATATATTTTAATTGATGAGTACCAAGATACAAATCCAGTTCAGTATAAGTTATCAGTTATGTTATCAGCAAAACATAAGAACATCTTTGTAGTAGGTGATATGAATCAAAGTATTTATGCCTTTAGACAAGCAGACTATCGTAACATCATTAATTTTGAAAATGATTTTAAAGATTGTAAAGTAATTAAATTAGAACATAATTATCGTAGTACTAATAACATCTTAAAAGCTGCTAATGAGGTAATTAGTAATAATAAAGAAAGAAAAGATTTAAAGCTTTATTCTGATAAAGGAGACGGCGTCAAAATAAAATACATGCGTAGCTATGATGAAAAGCATGAAATATCATTAGTTATAGATGAAATTAAATCTTTATTAAATGAAGGATACCATAATAGTGATATTGCTATTTTATACCGTACTAATGCCCAGTCAAGAGCAATAGAGGATGTCTTTCTATCTAAAGGAATACCTTATAAAGTTTTTGGTAGTTATTATTTCTATAGTCGTAAAGAAATTAAAGACTTACTTAGTTATTTAAGATTAATTTATAATCCTCATGATGAAATAAGCTTAAGAAGAGTTATTAACACTCCAAAAAGAGGTATTGGTGATTCAGCAATTAGAGACATAGAAACAAGAGCTAAAGAAAATAACTTAACAATGTTTGATAGCTTAGCAACGAGAAAAGAACTAGAGTTTAAAAACATTATAGAAAATCTAATTAAAGCAAGTGAGCATCTATCTCTTACTGAACTTATTGATGAAGTATTAATTAAAAGTGGACTTAAAGAAGAACTTGAATCAAGCAAAGCCCTAGAAGATGAAATTAGACTAGATAACTTAATGGAATTTAAAAGTATTACTGCTTCATTTGAAGAAAGAACTGGTAGTGTTAATTTAGGCGATTTCCTAGAAGAGGTATCATTAATTGCGGATATTTCTAATCATACAGAAGATGGTGATGTTGTAACTCTTATGACACTTCACAGTGCTAAAGGACTAGAGTTCCCCGTTGTATTCCTAGTAGGTATGGAAGAAGGAATTTTCCCTCACAATATGTCAATTATGGAAAATAACTTAGAAGAGGAAAGAAGACTTTGCTACGTTGGTATCACTAGAGCAAAAGAAAGACTATATTTAACTAATGCTAAAAGAAGAATGTTATATGGAAAAGATAGCATGAATTTACCATCTAGATTTATAAATGAGATCAATCCTGACTTACTTGAAAAGAACGAAAAAGAACAAGAGCAAAAATTTATCAACAAAGAAAAAATGTATACAAGTGATAATAATGACATCACCGAAGGAACTATCATTAGTCACGAACAATATGGCACAGGAGTAGTAGTTAAATGTGATGGCTCATTAATCAGCGTAGCATTTAAATCAGGTGTTAAGAAATTAATGAAAAATCACAAAAGTATTAAAAAAAGGAAATAGATAATCTTTTTACAACAAATAATATAGGAGGTGTAAATGGAATACATATCACTATTAAATCCTATTACTGTTAAATATCTTATGAATAATCCAAATACTCGTTATTTTATAATTAATTTATTAAATAAGTTACTTAATAAAAAAGAAAATTATAGATTATTAGATTTTTTTAGTAATGAGGAAAAAGTAAGAAGTTATCTATTTTTTGAAAGTTCAAGTGAAATTATATTTATAGACTTTAATTTAAATTTAAATGCAAGTCAACTTGATGATGATAAAGACATTATAAAATTTTTAGATATATCCCAAAAGAAGTCTGTAAAGTTTATTTTCTTTATAAATGTCGCTGGCAAAAATGTATTTAAAGAAAATGAAATTATACTTTTTAAAAATCCCATTGAAACTAATGAATATCTTAAATTAATGTTTGCTAGTAACTATAAAAATCAGGCCGAAACAAAATTTGATGATATACTTGATTATCTCTATAATTTAGACGATAATTTCCAAAAAATGTATCAAAAAGAACTTAATCATCTTTATAATTATTATTAATTAGTCTATAATAAAATATAGTGTTTTATAAAAAATCTGAAAGGAAACAATTTATGAAAGAAAGATATGATGAATTAATTGCATTAATAGAAAAAGCTAACAAAGAATACTATACTTTAGATAATCCTAGTATTACTGATAGAGAATATGATAACTGGATGAGTGAATTAATAGATATTGAAAATAAGCATCCTGAATTAAAAAGAAAAGATTCTCCTACCGAAAAAGTTGGTGGTGAAATAATAGATGAATTTAAAAAGGTGACTCATAAGCACCAAATGTTTAGTATAGCCGATGTTTTTAACGAATCAGAGATTGTTGCTTTTGATGAAAGAATCAGAAAAGAGTTTCCCAATCCATCTTACGTCTGTGAACTTAAAATTGATGGTTTAGCAGTATCGTTAACTTATGAAAAAGGAATCTTTAAAAGCGCGGCCACTAGAGGTAATGGAACCGTTGGGGAAGATATAACTCACAATGTAAAAACAATTAAAAGTATTCCTTTAAGATTAAATAAACCAGTAGATATTGAGCTTCGTGGCGAAATATATATGCCCAAAAAAAGTTTTGAAAAGTTAAATGCTGAAAGAAAAGAAAACGGCGAACCACTATTTCAAAATCCGAGAAATGCTGCGGCTGGAAGTATTAGACAGTTAAACAGCTCTATTGCTAAAAGTAGAAATCTAGATGCTTTTTTATATCATGTTCCCGAAACTACAAGACAAACTCATTATGAAGCACTTCAAGACTTAAAAGACCTAGGCTTTGTAGTAAATCCTAATATTAGACTAGTTAAAAATGTAGAAGAGATATTAGACTATATTAACGAGTGGACTGAAAAAAGAGACACACTACCTTATGAAATAGATGGAATAGTTATTAAAGTAAATGATATTCACATGCAAAAAGAACTTGGAAATACTGCAAAATACCCTAAGTGGGTAATAGCATATAAATTTCCAGCAGAAGAAGTTAAATCTAAATTAACTGATATTGTTTGCACTGTTGGTAGAACTGGTCTTATTACTCCAAACGCGGTATTTGAACCAGTTAAAATAATGGGATCTACTGTCCGTAGAGCAACCTTGCATAATGGGGAATATATTAAAGAAAAGAATCTATTAATTGGCGATAATATTCTAGTAAGAAAAGCTGGCGATGTAATCCCAGAAGTTGTTGGCCCTGTTATAAATGATCGTACTGGAAATGAAAAAGAATTTATTATGCCAACAAATTGTCCTATATGTGGGCACCTTCTAGTGCCAACAGCATCAAAAATAGATTTAAAATGTCCAAACGACAAATGTCCAGCTAGAAACATAGAAGCCTTAATTCATTATACTGACCGTAAAGCAATGAATATTGATGGCCTAGGCGAAAGAATAATTGAAGACTTTTACAATATGGGTATTATTACTAAGATAATTGATATTTATAATTTAAAAAATAAACGTGAAGAACTAATAGAACTAGAAGGATTTGGTCCAAAAAGTGTGGATAACTTGCTAGAATCTGTGGAAAACTCTAAGAAAAACTCACTAGAAAAGTTTTTATTTGCTATTGGTATTAAAGGAATTGGTGAAAAAAATGCTAAACTGCTTGCTAAAAAATTTGTAACTTTAAAAAATCTTAGTGAAATTTCTTACGACACTTTAAACAGCATTCCTGATATTGGCCCAGTACTAGCTAAAAACATTGTAGATTTCTTTCATGATGAACAAAACTTAAATACAATTAAAGAACTAGAAGAAATTGGTGTAAACACAACTTATCTAGGAAAACAGTCAACTGAAAATCCTAATTTTGCAGGTAAAAGAATAGTTGTTACTGGTACCTTAAAAAATTATACAAGAGACGAAATTCAGAGCCTAATTGAAGAAAATGGTGGCCTATGGAGTTCATCAGTTACCAAAAATACTTTTGCCGTAGTAGTAGGTGAAAATCCAGGAAGTAAGTACGATAAAGCCAAAGAATTAAACGTGCCAATCTGGGACGAAGAAAAATTTCAAAAGATGATAGAAGAAGCATAAGAGCTTTTTCTTTTTATTAAAGTAAATTGAAAAGTAAATATTAATATAGTATAATAAAAGTACTTAAGAGGTGAATTATTATGAAAAAATTAAAGGGGTTCTATCAAAATAATCGTATCTATTGTATTTTAATGCTAGTTAGTATATTCTGTATAATTTTAATTGGAGTAGCTTTCTTAGTATATTTTATTGATCAAACTAAGAACAGTGAATACGGCAAAAGATTATATGGAATTGAAAGCGTAGAAATAACAAAAGATAAACAAAATGAAATTGTAAACAAAATTAAAGAAAATGAAAAAGTAGAAAATGCAACGTTTGATTTAAGAGGAAAAATTATTTATCTAACAATTGAATTAAATTCAGGTACAACTGAAGATGCACAAAGTCTAGCAATCAAATTTCTAGAAGAATTGTCTCAAGATGAAAAAGAATTTTATGATATTAATTTTACTATAACAAATTCTGCTGACACCGATGAAGCTAAATTATTTCCTATAATGGGTTATAAAAAAAGTGATGCAACATTAATTTCTTGGATTAAACAAAGCGAAAGAAAATAAGGTGAAACCATGAAAAAAAATAAAAAAACAATAATTTTTACTATAATTGCCGTCCTGTTAATCATTGTAGTTCCAATCTCAATATATATTATAGGATTTAAAGACAATAATCAGTTAAATATTAAAGAAAAAGAATGGCTAGATAACAACAAAACAAACATTATAAATGTTAATGTTGCTAATAACCTTAATGTTTTTGAATCAAATGGTGAAGGTATAATCAACGAATTTTTTGACGACCTAGCTAAAAATTATAACATTAAAATTAATAAAAATACTGTTGATTATAAAACCAATAGTGGACTAGGATTAACTGTTTCAGAAACTAAACCAAGTGAAGGCTTATTATTCTTTCAAGATCATTATGTTATCGTATCTAAAACTAAAGTATTAATTAATACTGTAGATGATCTGACAAATAAAAAAATCGGGTGCTTCTCTGAAGGGCTATCATATTTTTCAAAAGGATATAAAGTAGCTAGTACATTTACATCTTACGAAAGTAAAAATGAACTATTTAATGCTTTAAAAGAAGACACCGTAGATTATATTTTAGTTCCCTTAAATGAAAATATTGATAAGATTCTAGAAGATGGTTATGTAATTAACTATCATTTAAGTGATATGACTATCTATTACTACTTACACTTTGGTTCAGATGAAACTTTAAATAGTATTATTACTAAATACTATAATGACTGGTATAAAGATAAATTTGAAAGTTCATATTATACTAATCTATATAACATTTTTACCGATAAATTAAATCTTACTGGTGTTGATACTGATAAATTAACTAGTAAAACTTATTCGTTGGGTTTTGTAGAACAAACTCCATACACCGGCGTAAGTGGCAAAAAATATGGTGGTATTATATTTAGATACTTAGAAGATTTTAATAAGCTTGTTAATACTGAATTTACTTATACTGCATATAAAGATAGTTCATCTTTAATAAAATCATATAATAAAAAAGATTTAGATTTAATAATTACTGATAGTAGTGATATTTCCGAAGAATACTCTATAAGATTTAACTTACCATCAAAATATTATATTGTTAGTCATCTAGAAGATAATTTAGTAGTTAATAACTTAACTTATATTAATGATAAAGTTTATGTAATAAAAAATACTAAATTAGCAAATTATCTAGAAGATAAAGTTCAAGTTGAAACTGTAAAAAATGAAAAAGCTCTTATCAAAGCATATAAAAAGGGTAATTTGATAGCAATTGATGCAAATGCTTATGACTATTATTATAATAGCAGAATTAAAGAAAGCAGAATTAGTTTTACTGGTTATAACTCATCAAATTATGAATTTAAATATCAAAGCAATGATGATGCATTTAGTAAATTATTTACAAACTATTTAAGCTTTTTAGATGATAATAAAATGATTGATGAAGGAATACTAGATTATAACAGCGCAGCAGCTAAAGATAGTATTTTAGGAACTTTTGCAAAATACTTCTTAACAGGACTATCCATCGCAGTTGTAATTATAGGTATAACTATTTACTCTAAAAAACATATAAAACTAAATACTAAAATTAGAAAAGATGAAAAATTAAAGTTTGTAGATATGCTTACTAGTTTAAAAAATCGTAATTACTTAAATGAAAAAATAGATTCTTGGAACCAAAATACTATTTATCCACAAGCAATTATTGTAATAGATTTAAATAATCTTAAATATATAAATGATACGTTTGGTCATGAAGAAGGAGATAGACAAATCAAATCCTCAGCTGGCATTCTTATCAAAACTCAATTAGATAATACCGAAATTATGCGTACTGATGGTAATGAATTTATGATTTATCTAGTAGGATATAACGAAAAACAAGTGATTAACTATATTAAAAAATTATTAAAAGAATTTAAAAATCTACCTTATGAATATGGCGCTGCCATTGGATTTAGTATGATCGTTGATGATCTAAAACTAATTGATGATGCTATCAATGAAGCAAGTATTCAAATGAGAGAAAATAAAGAACAAATAGAGGCCGAAAGTGAAAAAGAAAGTTAAGGCCTCTCTTCATTCTAAATTAAATAAAGTAAAAACATTTTTAAAGGATGTATGGGTAATTTTAAATAAGCCATATATGATGGAACTTCCTGGACAAATAGCGTTTTTTCTAATTTTATCATTAGTTCCTATAGTAACATTAATTGGCTATGCTGCATCATTTTTTAATATATCAATGGACACAATAATTGAACTCGTAAAAAGCAATTTTAGCGATAGTATTGTAAAAATGATTGTCCCAATTATTGATGGTAAAGCATTAGATTTTAAATTAGTAATAGTTATCATTACAATGTTCTACATTTCCTCAAACGCAGCTGATTCTATTATATTTAGTGCTAACGAAATATACGGAGCTAAGCAATCATCGTGGATTAGAAGAAGAATCAAAGCAATTTTTTTAACATTAATCATTGTAGTATTATACTTATTTATCTTGCTAGTTCCTGCTTTTGGTAGTAAGATTATTGATGCAATTGATTACTTTAACATGAAATCTATAATATCTAGTATCTTAGAAATATTGCAAGGACCAATTTCTTGGATAATTATTTTCTGTTTTATAAAAATAATCTTTACTATAGCACCAAATAAAAATATTCCTGCTTCAAGAATTAATCTAGGTGCAATCTTTACAACTGTAGGGTGGGTTCTTACAACCGATATATATAGTTATTATATATCTCACTTTGCTAGATACGATATTTTCTATGCTGGCTTATCAAATATAGCAGTCCTAATGTTATGGGTATACTTCCTAAGTTATATTTTAGTAATAGGACTAAGTTTAACAGCAAAATTTGATGAATCAGAATTGGAAAAAACTGGCACGATTAATAAACAGTAAATTAAATATAATATTAATGTGCACACGAATATTACTTAGTGCATAATTAATATTATAATATCAATCTAATTTAAAATGAATTAACGATATTATGAAGTAATATTTGAGAAGACTTAATGGTTAATTGTCAAATAGTGTGTGTAGACACAAATAAGTGATGATTAATTTTATGA
>JAUNFS010000038.1 GCA_030524925.1 bacterium
CGTTGTTATAATCTTAGGTGTTTTAAAATTTGCTAAGGAAGCACCAAAATTATTATCTGATTTATTTGGTACTAAAATACCTGAACTTTCAATTAAGAAGAAGCTTAATGATAATGAATATGCAAAAAGAGCTGCGTCACTTAGCGGAGCACTTGCTGGAAACGCAGCTCACTCATTTATTAATAATGGTAAAAGAATGTTTGAAGGAGTTAAAAAAAGAGACGTTCTTGGAACCGCTAGAGGGGTTGCTGGAATGATTTTTGGTACCCCAATAAGTAGTTTAAATGCTGCAAGACGTGGCTGGCAAAATGGTAACGTTGATAATTGGCGTCAAGTTGGTGGTGCTATAACTGAATCACGAGCTCAAAATGAAGCTGATATGAATAAACTTACGAATGATACAGTAAATGTTGCTCATGATGTTACACATCCAGTTGATACTGCTAAAAATGCTTGGGAAGGTATTAAAGGATTTGTTCGTGGAGATGAGTTAGCCACTACTGCAAAGTTAACTGCAACACAAGGTGCAAAACAAGAATTAGATACTTTGATGAATACTTGGAAAAATAAAAAAATTGATGCAGAAAAGGATAAGGCGTATGGAGAATTTATTTCTGGAAAAAGTCCTAAAGATGCAAATGGACGAGCATTTAACTCTTTGGATGAACTTAATAATTATTATGATGGTTTGCAGTTAGGTGAGTTGTATAAAAATTTCCAAAAAGATGTTAATCAACCAGTTGTAAAGGCTCAAGGCAAAAAAATGATAGAAGCTGTTCAAAAGGCTTTAACTTCGCTAAATCAAGAGGAAATAAATCGTATATTTAAAGATGAGACTTTCAAGAATATGGAAAGTTTGAAAAAGGTGTTTGAAAAAGATAATTTAGATGCAGGAGATTTAGAAAGATTACAAAAATTCTCTGGTGCATTTAATGCACAAGTTAAAGCTCAAGAAGTACTTGCAAAAACTGAAAAGAAGGATAAAAAATAGTTATGGATACTTCTAAAAAAATTAATGAATTAAAATTTTGTAATGAATATATTCGTTTAAGCCAAAGGTATTGGGATTTAGCGGATGAAACTATTATAGCTGCTATAGATGATGCTATGGATTCTACAATAGGTGATAAAATAT
This sequence comes from bacterium, assembly GCA_030524925.1. GTDB lineage: Bacteria > Bacillota_I > Bacilli_A > RF39 > UBA660 > CAG-533. The sequence continues at coordinate 1,136 of JAUNFS010000038.1, forward strand.
CAGGGAAATCACATGGCATGTTTCAAAGTATGAGTGAAAAGGACATAAAGAAATATTTTACTGCAAAAAAGTTAAAGATTTATGCAACTATACCTGATGGTTTAGCTGATATCGTTTGCAAAGATATAGATAAATTTTTACGAAATAATATTATTGTTGCTTCGGGGTTGAGATTTAATATTCCACCCCGTGGTGAACATCTTAAGTTAAGTGAGTATTATGTTAATTTCCTTTTGGCAGAACTTGCAAAAAAGAGATTAGATTTACTATTAGGATATAGAAAGTAAATGATTGTTAGGGAGTTGATAATTAATGGATAATGATTCTCTTCTTGTTATGAAAGCGTGTTCCTTTTATAATACCTATTTTGAATTTCTTCTTGATATTGAACTTGAAAAAATTCAAGCTATTAAAAGAGCTTGGGATGATGAAAAACAGAGCGTTTTAACTGAAGCTACAAAGGGAACAGTTAAACAAATAGATATGAAATATTATGTTCAAATAGTGGGTCTTTTAGAACGTATTAAAAGAGATAATTTTGGATTGTATCGTGGGTGTACTGATGAAATGAAAAGGATTTTAGCAGAAAATAAAGAAATATGCAAAAGAGCAGGATTAATCGTAAAAGATGATGATTATTCTAATACAGAGTATTTTGTTAATTATTTATATGCGGCAAAGGCTTTAGATAAAATAAAATCTAAGTTAAGTCCTTTTGGTAAGAAATAAATACAATAAAGGAGGAGTAAAGAGTGGGAAATAATAATTA
>JAUNFS010000030.1 GCA_030524925.1 bacterium
AAACAGGGATTTTAGGAGTTTTTTCTTTCTCACAACTGTCAAAGTCAGGATTATAACTTATCTAAATAGAAAAAAAAATACTTCTAGAGTACTTTTTTTAAATTAACAACCGATGCCTTTTAGGGGCACTATGGAAGTGGTTTTGTTAGTCTTTGGAGCACTTACTTCTGTATGGTTAAACGTGTGAATGATTAACATAAGTAAGATGATAATTAGTAAGACAATTGCACTTATAAGATAAGTTAATTTTTTTATATTTTTCATAAATACCACGATATAATTATAGCGTATTTCTAAATATTTACAAGTATTAATACAGTTGTGGAGCAGTTAGGTGCTGTGTTAGGTCGTGGTCATCTTTGATCATTTTTGTAATAATATTAATGACTTTAGCTTTTTGTTTTTCAATGTTTTCTAGGGTGAATTCTTCATCTTCTTTTACATTTGGCATTTCTCCTTCTTTTAGAATTTTACCTTCGTAAATGGAGATTCTTGTTAGTACACCCGCAAATTCTAGAGCTAAGACACAGTTTCTTGGTTTTTGAAGATATTTTTGTGATGTGTAATATAAACTATTAACGAATTCATTAAGAGCAACTGGCTTTGATAATATATGTGAGTTATAGCAGTCTTCTAAAATGATTGTATCTATTTGATTTGAAAGTTTTACTGATACAGCATTTGCGGGAATTATTAATTGTTTTAGGCTGATATTTGGTAAATCTATGATGACTATATCTTTATTAATTTTTAAAGATGCTGGATAACAAGTGCCAAATTTATCGTCAGGCGTGCATTCAAGGCTAACGGTGTCTTCATCTAAAGTGACATTTTTACCTGATAGTGCAAAGTGTAATTTATCACTAGTACTTACTTCTTTGATAAGTTTATCTTTGGCTTGACTTTCCAAAATATCATCAAAGTCTTCTAAAAGTTCACTTAGTTTAAAATTTTTGTTTTGGAAAAATGCTTTTATTTTATCTGTTAAGGATGCCATTTCTTTTATGATGTCTGGGATGCCGGATTCATCAAAGTTGTTTTCGGAAGACTCAGTAATATCACATCTTTTAGCTAGTTTTAAAAGTTCATCGTAAAATTTTAGTAACTCTTTTTTGATTTGTGTATAAATATGCTTTTGTAAGCTATCTTTATCAGTGATATTTTGACTTTTGGCATTATATAATATTTTATCTAAGTCTATGATGATGCTGGGCATGTACTCACTTTGTAAGGTAAGATAACCAACTTTTAAATCAGGGTCATTATAAAATGTATATCCGAATGTGTTATTTATAAAGTTAGATAAACATTTTTCATCTTGTAGCAAATTAGAATGCGTAAAATCCGTAAATATAACGTTTTTAATAAAAGCATTACAGTCTAAGGTTTTGATACTTGGAGATAATACTACTACCGCTACATCACGTTTAACATTGATCCCTAGTTCTTCTATATTTGCTGGAGATTTAATGATTGGGGTATGGTCTTCTACGTAAAGCATTCCTTTATTATAATTAATGTTTAAGCCTTTTACAGATTTTGGAAAACTTTGTGGCATAGTAGTATATTTATATCCTTTTAGAGCATAATAAAGATTTGGGGTTTTATAAAATTGGTTAGCTTTATAATCAATATATTTGGCTCCTTCGTATATTTCAGCATCATAAGGCTTTCTAGAGACGTAAGTTTTATAAATAATACTTAGTGGGTATAATTCATTATCATGTTTCAATTTTAGTTTAATGTGGCTTTCTAAATCATTATCTTCCTCACCTAATCTATTTGGCGCAAATGTTTCGTTGATTAAGCCCATTAGAGTTTTTAGAGGAATTTCATCTTCCCATTTGGTACATACTGGATGATTAAGAGTTACGACTCTATTTTCAAAATCTTGGGGTTTGATTTTGCTATTATTAAAAAAGTCTACTAGTTTTTGAGGATCATTTAATGAAAGAATGAAACTGGTTAGTAAGGGATTTTTAAGGATTTCTTGGTAGTTATATTCGCCAGTTTTGGTAATGATTTGTCTTACTAATTTAATGAATTCTTGGTAGTCCTTTGATTTAAAGTTTGGCCATATTTCTTCTTTTTGATAATATTTAGCATATTTATTAAAAATCATTTGATTTTTATCTATGAAAAACTCGTTTGCTAGAGTTTCTAACACTGATGAAAATGCCGTTTTTTCTTCTTCATAGTAGCATTCATTATATAGACTATTTGATTTGTTATTAAAATCTCTGGTTAAAAATTTGAATTTTAGAGTAATTAATTCGTTTAAAAGTTCTGGTCTTTCTTCACCTTTATATTCTTTAATAGCCATGTATTTATCAATTAATTTATTAATTTCATTTATATTTGGATTAGTTGGTAATGCTTTTATTTCACTTTCTAGATTATTTAAAATTTGTTTATTACTAAAAAGAATTTTTTCTAAATTTATAGAGTCAAAAGCAATATTTTCTATGGTAAAGTTTTCTTTGGTTTGCACGTTAAAAGCCCTAAGATAACGAGTTAATCTTTCACTTATTAATCTGTAATAAGAATTTTCATCTTCTACGGCATCTAGGTGAAGACTTTCAATCATTTTTAGGTATGCTTCTACTTGGAATTTTAGGACATTTCCATCTTTTTGACAATTTAAAATTTGAAATTGAAGTCTTGATATTTCATACTCTATGGCTTCTTTTTTATTTTTAGTTAAACCTCTTTGGCTTTTTAAGTTTGTTAGAGCTGCTATTTTAAGAAAAGATTCATCTTCTATTTTTTTAATAATATATGAATATCCTTTTAGTTTAGCGGTAATAATCTTAAAAAAGCTTGCATTTCTTTCTTTTCTTTGATTTAAAACATCAAGAATTTCATTAATTTCTATTTCTATGTGAGTTAGTATATCAATATATAAATTAACGTTTTCATCATCAAACACATTAAAGTCCATACTAAGTAGGGTTTTAGATGAAGATGCTATTTTTTGATATTCTATAAAATAGTAATCGTGAAGAACTTTATTTTCTACTTTTTCAAAAAATTCTTTTGGGGGTTTTACGATTTCATCATTAAGATTTATAAGACTTAGAACGTCTACTGTTTTTTTACGTCTATTTAATAATTTTTGAAGAAATGACATATTATTCACCTACTTTTCTATTTTATTTTCATAATGGTATAGATAACGTTTGATAAAAATTTGTATACTTCAGGATCAATGTCTTGCATGTTTTTGATAATTTCCCAAATTTCAGTTACGTTTAAATGAAGCTCAGAGTTATAGTCTTTACCTAGGCCTTCACAAAAGTTTTCAATGGCTTTTTCTAGTTCTTTTTTATTAATACTTTCCATGTTTACAGTTGTCATTTCATGAATTTGCGTACTTATTTTAGATAATTTACCACTAATAAAGAATTCTCCGTAAGTAGTCCAGCTGGTTGGATAGTGCTCACTGATAGCAAGATTTTTGCTTTTAACAGCATTATAATTATCGTTATATAAACACATACCTACTACTGATCCGGTGGGAACTATGTTGACTACTTTATTTTTGATTTTGGTAAATTTATTTTCATATTCATTTTTTAAGAAACCTGGTCCATCAAAGTTGTAGATTTTTTCTACTTTTTTTAGTTTATCTTCAGGAAGTTCCATAGCTGCGCACATTGCTAAGTTACCACCTTTACTATGTCCTGCTAAGTATATTTTATTTGCTTTATCTGAGATATTTTTATTAACATAGTTAATTGCTTTACTTTGGGTGTATGTTGGATATTTATAGTTTAGTCTTAAGTTTTCTATCCAACCAATTAGTGAACCGTCTGTACCATTAAAAACAATTAATATATCATCATTAATATGAATGCACATTGCACCAAACTGCGTATTTTCATTTCTTGTATTTTCAAAATTAGTAATAATGATATTTTGATAACGCTTACTATTTTTAATTTTATCAAGAAAGAGATAAGCACTTGGTTTCATGGTTCCACTTAAATCATCACGTTTAAATGTACTAGCATAGGAAATAAATTCTTTAAAAGTTTTTGGTTTAGCAAATGATTTTAATGGTAAGTATGCTAGGCAGGAAAATAAAAGAGCATCCATTTGATTAAATTTTGTATCATTAAATGATTGATTTTTGTAATATTCTAAATAATTAATTAAAGTAAACATATAACACCTCTATTTTATTTTAGCATATTTTTATAGTAAAGATAAATATGTTATAATCTAATTGGTGATTATAAATGGAAGTAATTAATACTAATATTAGTAAAAAAAGACATGCTGAGAGATTAGATAATAATAGATATTTAAAGAGCAAAGCTGATAAGTATGAGTTAAATGATTTTGCATTAGTTAGAGCTACTGATTTTTTACCACATGATGGGAATCTCATGCCTCTTTGTAGCGTGCCTTTTGTAACGCATACTAATAATGTGGCAAGCAGTGTTGTTCTTAAATTATTACAAGAAAAATATGATTTAGATCCCTTTAATGAAGAAGACTATAAAAAGTTAAAAGAGATGGCTGATAAGTACTCACCACTATCTTCACAGTATAGATCTACTATCCATTTTACTTTAAATGGATTAGTATCAAATCACAGTAAAGGAGAGTTTGATAATAGAAATTTCATTATAATAGATAGGCTTGCTAATCATTTAGGTAAAGAAGACTTTCGCTCACTTAGAATGGAAGATACGTTTGTAAACGGTCCATTTAAGTTATCTAATGATGCGGTGATATTAGTAAATAAAGATAAATATGATGAGTTATTACAAGATAATCCATGGCTAAATAATTATAATGTTGTACTATTTACTGGAGATGAAAAAGCTGCTACTGAAGAAGTTTTATTAGATTTAGGGATTACGCCAGAAGATATTAAAGAGCATGGGGCTGAGTATTCAAATAGAACGCCACTTCATAAAGAGGCTTTAGCTAGTTTGGCTAAGACTTATAACTGTGAATTAGAGAAACATTTTTATTCTAAAGAATATAGAGATGATGATGAGAAAAATCTTAGAGTTTGGGAAATTTTTAACCGGGCTTTTTATAATGAATTATGTACTACTTTTAAGTTAGAACCAAGAGATGAAATTGTTAATTTTTTGTCTTCGTATAGTGTTAATCGTCAAAAGCAAGAACAAAAACTTAAGGAATTAATAATGCAAATTGGACTTGTTGAATATTCTGATTTTGTATTAAACTATAATAAGAAAATTACTGATATGATATCTGCTAGGACTTTCCCTACTAATGATCAATTACTTTTGGATGGCGCACTTAATATTAGTAGTAATTTAAGCAAAGAAAAAACATACCAATAAAGGGGTATGTTATTTTTTTGGTATTAGTTTTTCGGTGCCACCCATATATGGTCTTAGAACTTCAGGGATGTTTACTGAGCCATCTTCATTATAATTATTTTCTAGGACAGCAATTAAACCTCTTGGAGTAGCAACTACGGTGTTATTTAGAGTGCATGGATATTTAGTTCCTTCACTAGTTTTATAACGTATTCCTAGTCTTCTTGCTTGAGCATCACCCATTATTGAACATGAACCAACTTCATAATAGGCTTTTTGTCTTGGACTCCAAGCTTCAATGTCTACTGATTTTTCTTTTAGATCTGCTAGATCGCCAGAGCAACATTCAAGAGTTCTTACAGGAACGTTTAGGCTTCTAAAGAATTCTACGGTGTAACTCCACATTTTATTGTACCAATCCATGCCATCTTCTTTTTTACAAACGACAATCATTTCTTCTTTTTCAAATTGGTGAACACGGTATAGGCCTCTTTCTTCTAAACCATGAGCGCCCCCTTCTTTTCTAAAGCATGGTGAGTAACTTGTTAGGGTTATTGGAAACTCTTCTTCTTTAATAATTTGGTTCATGAATCTACCAACCATAGAGTGTTCTGATGTACCAATTAAATATAAATCTTCACCTTCTATTTTATACATCATTGCTTCTTTTTCAGTAAAACTCATAACACCATTTACTACATTACTACGAATCATAAATGGTGGTAAAACGTAAGTAAAGCCTTTATCTATCATAAAGTCGCGAGCATAAGTTAAAAGTGCTGAATGAAGTCTAGCGATGTTTCCTTTAAGAAAGTAAAAGCCTTCACCAGTTGTGCGTCCTGCACCTTCTTTGTCTAGTCCATCTAAACTGATAGCGATGTCTGCGTGATATGGAATCTCATATTTTGGTACTACGGGCTCGCCAAATTTTTCTAGTTCTACATTTTCACTATCATCTTTACCAATAGGAACACTGTCAGCTATGATGTTAGGTATTAGAAGCATCTTTTCTTTAATTAGTTCATTTTTCTTGTTTTCTGAGATTTCTAGAATTTTGATTTGGGCATCCATTTCACCGATTTTCTTTTTGATTTCTTCGGCTTTTTCTTTTTCACCATTTTTCATTAGATTGCCAATTTCACTTGATAGTTTGTTTTTCTCAGCACGTAAGTTATCTCCTTTTAGTTTAGCATCTCTAACTTCAATGTCTAAGTCAAATATTTCATCAACTAGTGGTAGTTTTTCATCTTGAAATTTCTTTTTAATGTTTTCTTTTACTAAATCTTTATTTTCTCTTATTAATTTTATGTCTATCATTTTAATCCTTCTTTCTTATAAATAAAAAAGAATGGTACGTAAAGGAGCAATGATGCGGTACCATCCTTATTTTAACTTAATTCTAATAACGGCTTGTTTGCCGGGTGCGATTAACACCACTAATAGGTAGATACTAAAGGTTTCTTGTTAACTTACACCAACCGTTAACTCTCTAGATAGAAATTACTTTAGATTGTCCTATATTCTCGTTTTCTTTTAATATTTTAGCACATTTTTTTATTTTTGCAAGTTATAAATTGATGTGGTCAATATCGTCAACCATATCTAATTGATTTTCTAAAATGGATTTAAGTCTTCTTTTAAATGTTATGATATTACGGCGAAGAGTTTCAGTTTCACGCTGAGTTTTTTCAGCTTCTATTAGAGCATTATTAACAATTCTTGAAGCATTCTTTTTAGCATCTTCAATAAGTCTATCAGATTCATCTCTAGCGATTCTTTTAATTTGATTTGATGCATCTTCGGCGACTAAGATTGCTTTGTTAAATGTTGCTTCCATGTTTTTGTACTGCACTAGGTCATGTTTTAAGTTTTCTATTTCTAGGTCTTTTTGTTTTAATTCATTTAGCATGTTTTCAACTTTATTAATGCAGTCATCAACAAATTTATTAACTTCTTCCTTTTTATAGCCACGAATGCTCGTGCTAAATTTTTCCATAATATCACCTTCTATGGTTTAATTAAAACTCTATTTCATCCATTTTTTTATCTTGCTTTTCAGTTCCGTCAGTCATTTTTCCTTGAACGGTAACGTTTTTAGGTGTGCATAGGTATATTCCATTACCTAGTTTTTGTAAATCGCCACCTATAGCATATATGCAACCAGTTAAAAAGTCAATAATTCTTTTTGCTTGGTCTGATGTAACTCTTTTTAAATTTACTACTACACTATTTCTTTTTTTCAAATGATCAGCAATAGTTTGACTTTCTGAATAAGCACGAGGTTCTACTAAAATCATTTTGTTGCCTGAGCCATCATCTTCATCTTTGATGTCTTTGCCACTAACCATATAGAATTCTTCTTCAATACTATCATTAGTGTTAACTTCATCATCTCCAAAAATTGCTTTTTTGAAATTAAATGCCATAAATATTCCTCCTTATGTTATTCTATAATCTATTCTATCATACTTTTTTTAGTTTTTAAAGATGAAAAAAGCACTAATTTGTGCTTAAGTTAATTTTAATTTGGAAGTCCGTTTATTAGTAAGTAACGGAATTAAGTCTGAT
>JAUNFS010000010.1 GCA_030524925.1 bacterium
AAATTTATATTATATTAAATAATTGTCTACTTTTAGTTGACTAATGCAAAATTTTTGGGTTTGCCACAGTTTACTTAAAAAAATGTGCCTTGTTTAGCACATTTCTATTTAAATAAATTTTTAATTCTTGTCCAAAGATTGTCTTTTTCAGTCTTTTCTTCAGTAGTATTTTTTTCTTCTTTTACTTTTTCACCGTCAATCACATAAATGAATTTAGTTTCTCCGGTTACATTACTACCAGCAAATGATGTGTAATTTTCACCTAGTTTTGTTAATTCTTTTACTCTAGTTGTCATAGGAATTAATTCATTAGTTATTTTGTTAGTAATAGGTTTGATAGCTTCATTATTTAACATTGTGATTCCTTCATTTAAAGTTTTTAGACCTTCTTCTAAATTATTTGTACCAATTACTAATGTTTTTCCTTTGATACTTAACTCGTTAGTTGCAGCATTTAGTTTTGCCATATTAGTGCTTAGACTAGTAGTTCCAGTTTTAAGTTTGCTGATACCTGCTTCCATCTTTGGTAACATTTGAGTTACTTTAGCACTTAAACTTTCTAATTCTTTAATATTACTTTCTAGAGCAGAAACGTTTAATTTTAATAGACCAATTAATTGATTATTACTATCATAGTGGTTTTCATATTCACTTTTTAAGTTAATTAACGTTATTTTAGTATTATTATCTAAAGAATCATTTCCTAAGATTAGTTCATAAGATAATTCTTTTAGATTGGCACTATCGTATTTTTCTTTAATAGTACTATTTAATGTACTTAGATTATTGATAGTGTTATTATTTGCAGCAATTAAGTCATTCATTTTATTAATGCTTTCAGTATTATCTGGTAATAATAATTTAATGTTATTAATATTTTCTATTATTTGGTCTACTCCACTATCTATGTCGACACTACCATTTTTTAAAGCTGTTACGTTTTCATCTAAGCTTGTTAGAGCTTCGCTTAACTTTTTAACATTTGCATTTAATTTAATGCTGCCATCTTTTAAATCAGTACTTCCGCTTTCTATTTTATTAACACTTTCGGTTAGTTCTGCAAGTTTACTGTTAACGCCAGTTATATTATTTAATTTTGATAGATCACTACTATTTAGTAGCTTTGGTGTAATAACACTATAAATAGGTCCTAATTCAAATTTAGTTGTATCATAAGTTATTACAGTTTTATTTAAAGTATTTAAACTATTAATATTTAGACTGCCTGATAGGTTTGGACTAGCAATAGCAATGGCAACAGTACTTGTTCCATTATTAATTACTTTTCCGTTAGTGATGCTAATGTTTTTGCAGTCTTCATTTAAAGAAATGCTGGTAAGTACAACAAATGGTGTATACATTGTTTCGTAATTATTATTTATTTTTACACTCTTTTTAGAGTTATTAGTATATTCTATTTTTATCTCTACTTTACCACTTTTGCCAAGTAAGTCTTTTAGTAAAATTTCTTGACCATCTAGTTTATAAGTTACTTTAAATGATACTGGTTCTTTTTTAGTTGTTTTACCTTGATAGAAAATATTGTTGCCTGATGCATTCCAAGTTAGTTTGTCATTTGTTTTAGTAAATGTTTCATTACCACTTAAGTTGATAATATCTTCTAATGATGTAACATCGTTTATTTCTTTTAAATTAGAGGTATTCAATAATTCTTCGTTTACAAAAGATGTTTTGATACTTCCATCTGGATATAGTTTGTTATATACAGTTTCATTTTTGGTAAGTGCAAAGGTGTTTAGAGGGATTGTTAATGCTATTAGTGAGCATATAGCTAATTTTTTATTTTTCATATTTTTTTCCTTTCCAATACTTGTTTTTTGAATAATTTTATCAAAGATAAGAAGAATTGATGGTAAGACAGTTATTACTATTACCATACTCAATAGGGCGCCTCTACTTATTAATGTACATAGAGAGCCAACCATTTCTAGCTGAGAATAAATGCCAACACCGAATGTTGCTGCAAAGAAGCATAGACCACTAACAAATACTGATGGTCCACACTGATTAAGTGTAGCTAAAATGGCATCTTCTTTACTTTGAGTTTTTCTTTTATCTAAATAAGTTGTAGTCATTAAAATTGCATAGTCTATAGTTGCTCCTAACTGGATTGTTCCTAATACGATAGGTGCAACAAATGGTAAGACCGTACCACTAAAGTAAGATATTCCCATGTTTGCGCAGATTGCAAATTCAATAGCTAGTATTAATAAGAATGGCAAACTAAATGATTTTAGTACAATAAATAGTATTACGAAGATACAAACAATTGATGAGGTATTAACATTATTAAAGTCAGTATCACTAATATTTATTAGGTCTTTCATTAGTGGGCCTTCACCAGCTACAATACCATTTTTATCGTATTTTTTTACGATGTCATTAACTTTTGCTACTTGTTCATTTAACTCATCACTAGCAACTTCATAAGTTGAGTTTACTAGAAACATTTGATAATTATCACTTTCAAATAATGAGCTTATTTCACTTGGTAACATGTTAGAACTTATTCCTAAGTCATCAAAGTCACTTTTAGAAAGTACAAAATCTATGCCATCAATTTGTTTAATTTCACTAACCATATTTTTAATGTCATTAGTTTTTATATCTTTACTTGTAATAATCATTTCCGGACTTACAATATTGTATTTTTCTTTTAAAATAGTATTTGCAGTGATGCTTTCTAAGGTTTCTGGTAAAGTTTTATCTATTTTATAGTAAACTTCTACCTTAGAGTTTGCAAGGTATGCTGGAACTAATAATATTAAGAATATAATAAAGATTAGTTTATGATGTTTTACTATTTGTTTGTTTAATTTATCAAACTTTGGTGTTAGTATTTTATGACTGGTTTTCGCTATTTGTTTATCAAAGAATAATAAAAGTGCCGGAAAAACAGTTAGTACAGTAATAACGCCTAGGGCAACACCTTTAGCCATTACAATTCCTAAATCTTTACCTAGGGTTAGGCTCATTGTACATAAAACAAGGAAGCCAGCGATCGTAGTAGTTGATGAACCAATTACGGAAACAAAGGTTTCTTTAATAGCTTTTTTCATAGCGATTTCTTTAGAATCAGTCTTTTTATTTTTCTCATAAGCATGATATAAGAAGATGGAGAAGTCAGTAGTAACACCTAATTGTAATACGGCTACTAGAGCTTTAGTTATGTAAGATATTTCACCTAGGAAAATGTTTGTTCCTAAGTTATAGACAATAGCCATACCAATATTTAATAGTAATAAAACAGGTACTAAGTATGAGTCAAGTGATAATTCTAAAACTATTAGGCAAAGCACTACAGCTATTGTTACATATATAGCTATTTCTTTTTCTGATAGGTTCATAGTATCTAATACCATAGAACTCATTCCACCGAACTTGTAATTGTCATCTGTTAGGTTTCTAATTTCTTCAATAGCGTTTATAGTATTTTCATTTGATGTTGAATCTTTAAAAGTTACAATTAGTAAGTCAGTGTTGTTATTATGAACTTTTTCTAAAGCGTCTTCTGGAAGTATCTCTAAGGGGATGTTTGTACCAAAGACGTCATAGATAGATGCAACCTCATTTACTCCTTCTACTTGTTTTATCTTTTCTTCTATTTTAAGAATTTCTTTTGGACTAGCATTTTCTACAACAGCGATGGAATATGATCCCATAGAAAAGTCATCAGTTAATATGTTTTGACCTTTAATGGTTTCAATGTCATTTGGAAGATATACTAGGATATCGTAGTTTATTTTTGTAAGCTTCATACCAATAAAAGAAAAACCTAAAAGAATTAAAGATATAATTAATATTAATTTACTCTTTTTGGTTATAAACTCTGATAGTTTATCCATTTTTCTCACCTCGCTAATCATTTTATTATTAACTTAATAAAAATAACACATAACAATTATGTTTTTTGTATGTTTTCCAACAATTTGTTAAATATGTATTGTTAATTAAACAACAAGCAGTACTTTATCTTGCAAAAAATTGCTTATTTGCGTTATAATTAGCTTGTGATTGTTATGAAAGAAGAAAAAAAAGATTTAAGAATTGTAAAAACTAAGAATGCATTATATTTAGCTCTTGTTGATTTAATGAAAGATAAGACTTTTGAAGAGATAAAAGTATCGGAGATTTGTAATAAGGCTTTGGTTAACCGCTCTACTTTTTATGCACATTTTGAGGATAAGTATGAATTTTTAGTAGATTTTTTAGATACATTTAAAGATAGTTTGACCAGTTATTTAGATACAAATAAGAATATTTTAAATACCAAAGAATATTATATGGAACTTATAAAGTTAGTTTTAACACACATTGAAGATAAGAAAAATATTTATAGTGCAATAATGGTTAATAATCGTAATGGCGTGATGATGGATATCATTATAGATGTCGTTAATAAGGATATTCGTAAGAGGGTTTTGGATTTAGGTAGTACAAAGTCTAGTGTACCAGCTGATATTATTATTAAGTTTTATTTAGGAGCTATTATTAATGTAGGAATTGATTGGATTACTGAAAATAAATATACTAAAGAAGAAGTTATCGGTTATTTAGATAAATTACTTCCTGATGATATGGATGCAATTTAAAAGGCTTAAGAAATGTTTAAGCCTTTTTATTTGGTTCTGATTTTAATTATGTCATCATCTTTAATGTGACCAATTAGTAAAGATGAGTTGTCGTCATGATTTTTAAAATTGGTACTTACAGTTTTTTCATCGTAATTAGCATAGCAGTATTTGCATAAGTGCATGCAGGAATTATAATCACCAATATCAACCATCTGCACGCAGGAGCACTTTTTTTCTTTTCTTACGTTTGAGGTTTTATATTTTTTACCAGTTAAATAATAAGCTAGTTCATGAGATAGACATTCGCCTTTAATAAAGCCGTATTCAGTTAAGTCTTCGTCTTCAAAGCAGGTTTGGATGGTCATATTATTTTCACGGGCTATTTTGCTAAAAGCTAGGCCAATTTGTTCATAGTCTTCTTTAGTAATAGGACGATATTTTAGAGTGCTTTTGTTATTTATTACATTTTTATATTCGTCCATAAAAGAGATGATTACTCTATTTACGTAACCGTTTAACTTTGTACAAAGTTTATTAAAAGCTTTAATGTGATATTCTACGCTATATTTTTCACTTAGAAAGATAGGATCATATCTTAATACGACATTATCAATACCTAGTTTTAAAGATAGTTTTTTTACGCTTTCAATAATTTGGGGTTTATCTATAATATTTGGCTCAATGTCACGGCCGTATGGCGTTATTGTTACGTGAAATAATATTGGAAATTTTATTTTGTCTAATTTATCTATTATTGGTATTGGATTTTTACTACAAAACATGATTAAATCTACATCGCTAAAGTTTATTCTACTTATTAGATTTGGGTTGAAAGGATTTCTTACGTCTATAAAGCCCGCATCTACCCTATTTAAAAACCAGTTTGAGTAAAATGCAGGAATGTCGGTTCGGCCGCTAGCAAATAAAATCATGAATACCGCTCCTTAATCATTATTATCTTCCTATTAGTATTATTACTATTCGTAGTTTTAGTATAAAAAGAAAATCACCTAACTCAGCAATGATTTAGGTGAAACCAATTTAAAGGCAACACCCAACCTGCTATAATTAGATGTTCCTTTTTTATTTTATGCAAGTTTCCTTGACAAATACATTGTAACAAAAAAAAGAACTCTTTTCAAGTTCTAATCCTTTTCAATATAACCACTGATGCCTTTAGTATACATCTCATCAGTTACTGATTTATATCTTTCGCCATCATAGTCATCGGTAAAGCCGTTATATGCTTTGTATGTTTCGTTTGTTTCAGTATCATATACTCTTTCATAACCAAGTATCGCATCACTTTGTTTTTGACTCATAATATCAAATGATTTATTTCTCTTATTCCAAGAATCCATTATTCCATCACTTATTTGATTACCTATTGCTCTAATTTGTTGGAAGTTTTTCATGACTGCGTCTTGTTGTTGATTAAATCCATTTATAAAGGTATCTGTAAATTCTAGTGAAGAACAAATAGTATTTAATGTGTCTTGCCAATCTATAAGTTCATCTTTTGGTGCAGTAATAAAGATAGCGTCATAAACATTTAAGTATTGTATATCTATTTGTTTACCTGAAATTATATTTTCATAAACATAATATGGACCAGCATCATATACATAAGCCGTAAATATTCCTTCGCCCTCTTTACCATTTGCATCTTTAAATGTTGCCCTTAACATATCTCCACCTAAACTGCCTTTACCTAAATTCTCAGTTACAGTAAAATCAGTTAATGTTGGGAATGTAAATGCACTATTATTATTTAAAGTACCCAAATCATTAAATATTTTATAAAATCCTTCTGTATCTTTAGTAGCTATTACACTAGTTTTAGCAAACATATTATTTGGATAATATTTTTGTTGCCATCTTTTAGCATCTTCCGACTTATTATATCCTTCAGTTTTCATATTAAAGAAGAACTGATAAGTAGGATTGTCTGGATTATATACTTTAATCGTATAATGAATATAATCACCTAATGTATCAACTTTCCAACCATCTGGCACTTTCATTTTGATTAAACCATTATCATAGTCCGTGAATTTGATTGATTTAGTTTCAGCTTCTTTGATTTTAACATTATTTTCTTTTGTGATGGTTTTGCCACAACCTGATAGTGCAATAATCATTAAAGCACTAAATAAAATATATAAAGTTTTCTTTTTCATTTTTCCTCCATATTATACTATTTATTTGTTAAATAAATTGTAACACAGATTGGTTGGGAATGCTATAAATAATTAATTAAAAAATTACCATACTTTTTTTAAAAATAAGTCACAAAAAAAGCCCTACAATAAGGGGCTTTGAACATTTTAATGGTGCTGAAAATAGGACTTGAACCTACAACCTACGCGTTACGAGGGCGTTGCTCTACCGATTGAGCTATTTCAGCATATAAGTATTATATCACGTTTTTGATAAAATAAAAGAAAAAATGAGGGTTTATTCCTCACTTTCTAAATCGCTTAGTTCAGTACATAACATGTCATATTTAGTTTTGATTTTGGTGGTTTCAGATTTTTCTAAAGCATACCAACCATTTGCAAACATTTCTTCATAAACTTCTCGTTGCATTTTAATGATATTGTCAAAATCTTTTTTTATTGATTTAAATAAAGTTTCATTACTAGCTTCAGTTAGTGCTACTGTATAATTCTTACTCATTTCTTTAAGAGATGATAAGATACTATTCATGTAATCTTTATCATTTAAGCAAATACCTTTTGGCGTAGTCGTTTTTTTATTTTGAACCATATTTTTATTCATTTGCTTCACCACTTTCTAGAATGTTTAAAACATTATCCATGTTGGTCGCAAATAATTTTGCACATTTTGAAGCTAAATTACATAGTTTTTGATCAGTTATTTCTTCAAGCATATTGATGCAAGATTTGTATGCGCCGTAATTCCAGTTAAACATGTCACTTAGATAATCTAAATCTTTTGTACTAATTATATTTGGTACTTTATTCATAATTTTCCTCCCTTTTTATTTTTAGTAATTTAAGGAAAATTATACTATTTAAATTTTAGGAAGATGAAAATCTTGCATATTATTTTTTTCTATTTTTAAAAGTTCTATTTTATTGTTTAAGCCGCCACCATAGCCGGTTAAATTGCCATTTGCTCCTACTACTCTATGGCATGGAATGATGATACAAATTGGGTTCCACCCTACGGCTCCACCTACTGCTTGCCCTGACATTTTTGATATTTTCCTTTTTTTAGCAATAAATTTAGCAATGTCATTGTATGTTATTGTTTTTCCATAAGGAATGGTTTTCATAATATCAACTACTTCCTGCCTAAATAGAGTTAAATTATCTATTTTGTATTTTGGAGTAAATTTTGGAATTTGCCCCTTAAAATAAATATCTAACCAGGCAGAGGTTTCTTTAAAAATTGGTAAGAATTCTTTGATACCTTTTAAACTATATTTCTTTTCATCCTTAGAGTTAATAAAGCAGAGCCTTGTTAAAGATGTACCATCACTATTCATGATTAAATCATCTAAGCTTTCTGGAGTTTTGTAAAGCCAATAGTAATTTTTGCTTAAATTATATTTTGATTTAAAATAGTTAATGCTTTCATCTAGTAAAGTTTTTTCATCGTTTAAAATTTGTTCTTCGTTTTTGATATATGACAGTAAATTACTTTTGGTTTCAATTAGGTATCTACCAACTACTTTAAATAAGTCATAGCCGTTATATTCATTGGTTACGATGTTACCTTTGGCAAAAGATAAATTATTTAATTTAGGAAGTTTTTTATTATTTATTAATTTATTTACTATGTCTTTAAAAGTATTATCTTTAATTGATTTTTCGGTGGTACCATCAAAGCAGCTAGCTAGAGCTTCATCAAGCCATACTATCCTACTTATGTTGTATTTTTCATAAATGAATTTAGAAAATAATATATGAAATGTTTCATGAGCAAGGGTGGTAAATTTTTCGTATGGTTTATTTACATCAAGTAAAATTTGAATTTCACCACCATAAAAGCAGCCAGTTGCCCATGTTGGTGGTAATTGAACGTTTGGTCCTGATACTTCTTTTATTCTATTTATAAAGTCACTATGATTGGTTAAAAAGGAGCCTTTTATTTTTATACCATTAGGTTTCTCTTTAAAAAATAATAAATATTCTTTTAACTTTTTTGATGAATATTTTAATACTTCTTCTCCATAAGTTTTTAATATTTCAGGAACTAGAATTTCAAAATTAGTGTTTTTTAAAGTTATATATTTTGTCATTTTATCACCCTTAATCATTTTAAAAAAAATCTTGCATTCCAAACACTTGTTTGCTGTTATTGCAAGTAAGGAACGTTTAATAAGTTGGGTGGAGCCGAACTTCAATAAGAAGGGAGGCGATAAAGATGAATAAGAAAGATTTTTTAGTCTTAGCTTTAGTAATTATTATCTTCCTTTTACTATTATTGTTATTTATAGCTTTAATATAAAAGAAATCCACCTAACTCAGCAATGATTTAGGTGGAACCCATATTTTTGGCTACACTCAACAGTGCAATATTGAATGTTCCTTTTTTATTTTATGCAAGTTTCCTTGACATATTCATAGTAACACAAAAGCAGCTTTTTTACAAGTTGGTTTTGGATTATTAAACTATTTAGTGTCTTAAGGGAAGAAGTAGAACAATTTCTAGGGTAAAAGAAATAGTTAGTATAATCACTATTAACTAACATAATTTTAATATTTTTTACAAAAATTTTCTATTGTTCGCTTGTTATGTAAAAATTTATATAGTACTATTTTTACAGGGAAATATTTAACTGTTGAGTGCTTGCCTCCAACTATATAAGGAAGGAGGTTGATAGTTATGCACAAGAAAGATTTTTTAATCTCTTCTTTAATCATTATTATCTTCTTACTAATAGCCTTACTTTTTACTTTAGTAAAGTAGTAAACTATATAAGAAAAACAGCACTCAATCTAGCATAGATTAAGTGCTTTACCATAAATATGGGCAAGTACTCAACTCGGCAAAGTTAAGTATTCCCTTTTTTTATTTTATGCAAGTTTCCTTGACATATTCATAGTAACACAAAAGTAACTTTTTTACAAGTTGATTTTATATTATGTGTATTTTTATTTTTTTCTTAATAAGATAAAAATAGTTCCATATTGTAGAACTATCAAAACTCATTTATTGTATTTTATTTACTCTCAGTTAAATATTTATTATCTTTATTTACTTGTTGTTGTAATACTTCTAATTCCTTAACATTCTTATTATTTCTTAAAGCTACCATTTGATTTCTTGCTGATTCATTTAATTGAATAAGTCTATCAGATTGTTTTATATTCATTCTAATCAATTCTGCGTTTGTATTTTCTAAATTATTTAAAATTATTAAATGAAGTAAATCTGTATAATTCCTCATATTTCCATTTTTAGCAAGTTCTGGATTATCTTCACGCCATTCTTTAGCAGTCATACCAAACAATGCAACATTTAATACATCAGCTTCATTTGCATATACAAACTTAATTTGTTGTTCTGTTAAAATAGGTATAATATATTTTTTTATTGCATCTGTATGAACAACATAATTTAATTTAGATAATAGTCTATTTGCATGCCATTCAATTTTTTCTTGATATGTCTCATTTCTTTTTAATCTTTCAAATTCTTTAATTAAATATAATTTAAACTCTGGACTTAACTAACTTGCAAATTCAAATGCTATATCACTTCTAGCATATGTTCCACCATTATTACCTGATTTGGAAATCATTCCTACTGCATTTGTTTCCCTAATCCATTTTTGAAGGGACATAGTAAATGCATGTCTTCCTGCTTCATTTTTAAACTGGTCGAATTCGACCACTTTAAAATTTTCATTATTTAATTCTTCCCATACACCTAGAAAAGAAATCGTTTCTTTATTTCTTAACCAATTTTTAACAACATCTGCTGGTGCTTCATCATTTTGAGTTTTTGCTAAATCTGTTAATGATATATATTCGTATCCATCAACTCTAACTACATTAATTTTACTACCTTTAACATCTAATCTGATTTTATTATTTCTTGTTTCATTAAGACCCCCTTGACCATAATTTTAAGATTCCTTTTTTCTATAGTTACTTTACCATATTAAAGTATATTAAAACTCGAACTAATCAAAAAGATTGAAAAGTTCGAGTTTGGTAACAATCTGGTGCTGAATGACTGAATTGAACAGTCCTCTGAAGCTTACCATGCTTCTGTTCTACCACTAAACTAAATCAGCATACTAACATTATAGCATACATTTGATTTCTGTCAATTAGAAAAAGGCTGGGTAGTCAGCCTTTAATATATTTTTGGAAATGTAAAATAGTATTAATATGTTTTATATTTTTCTATTATTACCTTATCACCTTCCTTTCATGATTTAATGATAAATCTGAAATGTGAAAATTTGGTGATTTTTTTGTGATTGTTTTATGAAATTTATTTTAGTGTAAAGAAAAAGAAGAAACTAGTTAAATTTCTTCTTTAAAATTAGTAATAAAGCTATACCTAAAATGCTTGTTCCCATTAGTGAATAATCTAGGATATAATTTTCACTATCAATTCCTGTATATGGAATTTCAGGCTCTTCAGGAGTTATAGGAGTATCGTCTCCACCTTGTCCCATTACATAAGTATATACGTAAGTTACAATAATATCTTCTTTAGTATATTTACCCTTTTCTTCCCCAATTACATTTTTTAGTTCATAATCAGTAATAGTTGCAGGACTAGTTTGATAGTCTGTACCTACTTGACCGTTAGTAGTAGTTTCATCTAATAAGACTTTGCCATCTTCGTCAACATATCTAGTAATAACTTTACCCATATCTTTTTTATAATAGTAAATAACTTCAATTACTTCTTCAGTAAATTTACCACTTGCATTTTGTGGAGTTTCTACTAAAACATAACCAATAACACTAGCTTCTTTAGTAGTATAATCTTTACTTACTTTTCCATCAATAATTTCATCGTCTGCTACTTTAATAGTAGTTCCTTCTTCATAATGATGAACGATTACTTTAGCAGATTTTAATCTATAATAGAATTTTGCTTCTTGAACTTCATCAGTTAGAATACCACTTATAGTTCCTTCACTTTCAACAAATTCATAGTCGCCTAAGTCAGTGTGAGCGCTAAATGAAAATTTATCATCTAATTTTCCAGTTGCTACATCATCTTTAAATAGTTTATCTGTAGTTTTATTGCCATTTTCATCAATAATATAATGATGAGCTATAGCACCAGCACTATCTAATTTTTCATAGTAGAAAGTATATTCTTTAGGTTCTACTGTAAACTCTCCAGTATATGATGTTTGATCTACTGCTTTATATTTAGGAATATCTATAGCACTGATATTGAATCTTTCAGTTACTTTACCATTAAGTTCACTGTCAGGTGCTAGAGTTTTATTAGTTCCTTTTTCTACATAGTGAATAATTATTTTAGTATCTTTTAAACTATAATAGAATGTGATTACATTACCACTACGCGTTAATTGAATAGCTTGCTCTTTAGCACTATCTAAATTGTAGTTAGCAAATACCTTATTATCTTTTTCATCTTTAGCATAAGCCGTGTAATTATCATTAATTCTACCTGTATCTTTAATTGGATTAATTAAATCTATAATATTACCATCTTTGATAGTTACGTATCTTACAGTAACGTCTGTCATCTTTAATTGATAGTAGAAAACAGCTTCTTGTCTTGTGCTAGATAGAGTTCCACTTGTTGTGCCTTCACTTTCAACAAATTCATAATCGCCTAATCCTTCAGATTTAGGACTAAATGAGAATGGTGTACCAATTTTACCTGTTACCTCATCATCATTAAATAGTTTTCTATCAGTTTTTTTACCATTGTTATCAATGATATAGTGAAATGCTACTGCTCCAGCACTTTCAGCTTTTTCATAGTAGAATGTGTATTCTCTAGTATTTAACTTAAATTCAACGTTTTGAGTGTTACTACCAACTACAACATAGTCAGTAATATCTTTAGAGAAGATGTCTCTTTTTTCAGTTACTTTACCTGTGAAAGTATCATCATCTGCTAATTTTTTACCTGTACCTTTTTCTCTATGATGAACAATGATTTTAGAATCTTTAAGTTCATAATAGAAATTAATAACATTTTCTTTGTTATTCAGTGTGATAGTTTCTGGACTATTGCTTACTAAATTATAATTATTTAAAGTTAAAGCGTGTTCTATAACCTTATCCCCAATATATAAATCTTCACCACTAGCATTTGTGGAAACTTGTTTGCTTGGTGCAACTTGATTGTTAGTACCTTTTTCTAAATAGTTAACAGTGTAAGTTGCCTTAACACCTTTGACATTAATAGTTACAGTTGCAACGTCTGACTTTGCGTAAGTCTTATTACCATTTTTATCTGTGATAGTAGTTTTAATATAATACGTGAAATTATCACTGCCACGGAAATTTAAATTTGGATTATATTTAAGTGATCCATCTTGATTAAGATCTAATGAACCATATTTTGTATCAGTAACTATAATGATTTCATCTAAAACAGTTCTTTCGCCGTCTTCTTGTTTGCCATTATAATCATTTGACGTAATGCCATCATTTGCATCTACTACTAATTCCTTGTTAGTTTCTGTGTCATAATTATCATCTTTTGTTCTTGATGCTATAGGCGCAACTGGATCAATTAAATCTTCGCTAATCTTACCATCAACGTTTTCATAGAACTTATTACCATCACTGGCAGTACCAGTTACTGTAGCACCATTATTAGTATACATACTACCATAATAATTATCTTTAGCAGTTACTGTAAATTCTAACTCTTCTGGTTCTTTAGAAGATAATTCATCAAATTTATAAGTAATGATTGTTTGTTTATCTTCGTCAGTAGTAATTTCTACTTTATCACCATACTTTGCTTTTAAAGCTTCAGTATCAACTGTGAATGTATTTGGAACAACGTCTCTAATAGTTAAGTTTTTAGCAACAATTTCCATATCTTTTGATACAGCAGCAAATGCTTCATTTAATTTAGCTGTGTCACTTGCGTCAAAGTAGCTACCACCATTTTTTACAATTGATTTTAAGAATTTTTCAGCTTCTTCGTTAGTAATGGTATTACCTCTCCAATCTGTTGTAGTTATACCAAAACCGATTGAGTATATTTTTCCTTTGAATGATTCTGTTTCTTTTTTTGCTGCTTCACTTGGTTTCATATAAAATCCATCTTGGCAAGTTTCACTTTCATAAGTGGTTTCTCTCCAGTGTTTTCTATAGCCAACGTATTCACATCTATATGTTTCTTTGCTTTTATAATCGTAGTAATCAATATATCCATCGGCTACATCTTGACCAAGATTATTTTGATAAGTTTTTGTTGCTACAAAATCATAAGCATATAAATCTTCATGAATGTCTACACGACCATGACCATGTTCAATACCGTTTTTATCAGTGTAATATGTTGGCACGCCGTCTGATAAAACGATTAAGCTCTTTTCATTATCTGCTTTTGTAAATAAATCTTTGGCTATACTGATTCCAAGTTGTACGTTAGTACCACCATTAGCTGTTTTACCAGAAACGCAATCTTTTAGAGTTGTAGCATTATCATTTAAAACACATACTTCACTTTTATTGGTATTATCCTTATCAGAATACCATACTATACCGATTTTAATCTTTCCAGCATTTTCTTCTGTTAAAAGACTATCAATGAAATTTTCAGCAGCGTCCTTTAATGTTTCAATTTTATTTTTACTAGAACCGCTTATTCCTTCATCCATACTACCAGAAGCATCTAACACTAAAACGATTTCTCTATCTTTTTGGGTAGTTATAGTGTAAGGATTACCACTTACTGTTATTTTAACTTTAGCACTTCTGCTAGTTTCATCGCCAATACGTTCTGCAGTTTTAGTTGCAGTAACTTTACCAGCGTTTGGATTAGCATCAGCAAATACAACAAAAGCATTACTAAATATAGATGTTATAGTTAAGACTAATGCCATAAATAACTGACCTAAATTTTTTAATTTTTTCATTTTCCAATTCCTCCCTATATCTATTTAAACAATCTTAAAGATTGGTTATTTTCCTAGCGCTAACTATTAAATAATCTCTTGTTCCATCTAGTAAACAAGTTTGTAAGATTAAAATATCGTCAGTTTCGGAAATTTCAGTTTCGTCATTATATAACGCATCTTTTCTTAATTTTTTAATGTGACCCAAGAAGTTATTAGTTTTTAATATCATGTGCTCAGTTTCTTTGGTTCTTTTTACTGAAAATACTTGGTATGTAGTAGTTCCGTTTTCGGTTTCTATATAAATTAAATTATTTTTTTTAGTAAATTCATTATCTAAATATAACCTTAAAGTTTTAAAAGCTACATCATATTTATTTGAATTATGGCCATATATATTTATTTGTTTATCGTCAAACGTGTTTCGGTAGTCCATAAATACTGCACCTATTTTACTTTTTTCTTTTTTTAATGTATGTGATAAATAATATGAATTATTTGATGGTTTAACAAATAATGTATTAATCTCAGTGCCAGGTATATAGATACTACCAATTATGTCATCATTTTGATATTCTTTTCTAAAGTTATAATATTTTTCTTTTAAGTTTTCTTCTTTAGTTTCTTCAAGTTGTCCTTCTAATGCGATGATATTTAGTTCTTCTTCATTATTTTTATGAATAATAAGCATAGATGATGAGCTAATAAATAGAATTAAACAAAAACTAAGTAAAAAATAATACCACTTCTTCATATTTTACCCCCTAAAATAATATATGAGTGTTTGGGTTATTTAGTATATTTTTATATATATACTAGATAACTCGTTTACAAGGACTATATACTAAAGGATTGTAGTGATTTTGTCAATATTTAATATTGGAAATTTTGAGATTTTGAGCATAAAAAAACTAGTTGCCTAGTTTTAATTGAATTTTTTACGAATTAGTATTAAGTATGCTAGTGATGTGATACTCATTGTTGTTAAAGTGCTATATTCACATGTACTTTCTTCTTCTATTCCTGTGTATGGAATTTCTGGTACTTCTGGTGTAACTGGTGTATCATCGCCACCTTCACCCATTACATATTCGTATACATATGTTACATAGATGTCTTTAATTGTCATCTTACCTGTAACATTTCCTTCAATATGATTTAGTTCATAACCATAAATTTCTTTTAATAAAGTTTGATAGTTATCATTAACATAACCATTGATAGTTTCTTCTTCAGCTATAACTTTACCGTCCATATCAACATAACGAACTATTACTTTAGCTTTTAGATTATGAGCTGCTTTAATACTAAATCCGGTTTCATATTTTCCTGATTTAACGTCATCAACGTGAATTTCTTCTTCTTTGTCAGTATGAGCATTCCATCTATTATCTTTACTATCATCATACCAGTTGTTGATTTTATCATCACAGTCATCCAAGATCCAGTTATCTTTAACGTCTTTAAAGTCAATAACAGCGCCTTCTGCATTATAAATATCATCAGCAGCTTCTAGAGCATGATTGTTATAAATGTTAACGTCTTCACCAATTACAAGTGTACCAACATTATAGATACCACCACCAAGATTAGCACCAATGTTGTTTTTATTTACTAAACCTGTACCATTATTAGTAATTTCACCAGCTAGAATTGTTAAATTACCAATCTTTTGAGCAGTATAAATACCTGATCCAGCATTATTTTTAATTTCTACTTTAGCGCCTTTTTCAATTGTACTTGTGTAAGTTCCATTTCCTTGGAAGAAAATACCGCCATTTTTTGTTGGAACATCTGCTTTGGTACCATTACTATTTGCGATTAATGTACAAGTACTATCAACATTTAATACTCTAGTCCAAATACCACTTAAGCCATTATTGTTAGCTGTTAGTGTAGAGTTATTGGTCATATCTATTCTCCAAGCTGAAATACCCCAAGCACCATTATTATTAAATGTTACATTACTATTATTCTTAACAGTAAAGTATGTATTATTTGAACCATTTCCAGTACTATTAATTACTTTTACTGTACTGTTATCAAATGTAGCATAGAATGTTCCAGTAAATCCTGAACGGTTATTATCAGATATAAATGTTGAATTTAATAAATTAACATTATATCCACCGTTGCCGCCGTCCCACTCTAAAGCGTCTTGTTTATAATTTTTGATAATTAAAGTTGAATTAGTTAAATTTAACTTATTATTACTGCAAAAATAGATTGCATGAGCGTTGCCAGCACCTTCACCGTCTAGAGTTAGCTTAGCATTTTCTAAATTTAATACTGCGTCTTTTGAAGCACAGATTGTCATCCAGTTCCATTCAGCTGTATATGGAGTTGAACCTATACCTTTGATATTCACTGTTACATCTTTAAATGTTAAAGCTGCAGCCCATAGAGCGATTCCTTTGTCTTCAAATGTAAGAGTGTATTCTTTTGAACCATCTATTATTAAGTTTTTAGATAAGTTCAAACCTTTTGTTGTTGCATTATCAAGTAATTTAATAGTGTCACCAGCATTAGCTGCATTTACAGCTTCATCAAATGTTTCATACATAACTTCATTTATTGATGCTACGTATTTTATTTCTTGAACAACAGGTTCTTCATTTAATTGTGCTTCTTCCTCTTTTACTTCTTTAATTTCTTCTATTTGTTCTTCTTGCACAGTTTCTGTATCGGCACTAACATACATAACTGGCATAGATAGAACTAATAAAACTGTTAAAAACCATTTTTTCATTCAAAACCCTCCTAAATAATTTTTACGAGACTATATACTAAAGTAAAGTGTTAAGTTTGTCAATATTTAATATTGGAAATTTTAAAAAATAGTAAAAAAAAGATAGACTTTTTTTAGTCTATACTTATTAGTTCATATTCTTTGGTACCGATACCTCTTTCAGCAGCTTCATCTATTGTATGGTGACCATTTCTACTTTCTATTCTTTCTAAAAAGTGAGCTTTACCTTCATCGTTACTATTTTTTACTAAGTCGATTGAGGCTTCATCAATAGCTACTGGGTCTAGGCTTGCTAAAATGCCAATATCTTTAATGCATGGGTCTTCAGCTTTGGCACAGCAATCACAGTCTACTGACATATTACATAGTACATTAATATATACGATATTTTTGTTAAAGTAGTTTACTACTGATGATGCAGCATCGGCCATAGATTCTAAAAATTCATCTTGTTTTGGAAGATTTTCCCATAGTTTATTTGGATCTTTAGTAGCTCCTGCTGTGTGAATATATGCTTTACCAGCAGATGAAGCAATCCCGATTGATAACTGTTTTAATGCGCCACCGTAACCGCCCATCGGGTGTCCTTTAAAGTGTGATAAAACTAGCATAGAGTCATAGTTTTCAATGTGTTTGCCAACGTAGTTTTTCTTAATTTTTTTGCCATTTGGAACGTCTAGTTCTAAGTCTTCAGTTTCATCTAATAGATCTACGTTAAAATGTTTACTCCAACCATGATTTTCTAGTAATTTTTGGTGTTTTGAAGTAGTATTTCTTTCACCGTCATAAGCTGTGTTGCATTCAGCAACTGTTCCATTTACATGGTTTATTAGTTCTTCTACGAACTCAGGCTTTAAGTAGTTTTGATTGCCAGCTTCTCCTGAGTGTAATTTTACGGCAACATTTCCGCTTAGTTTGTGTCCTAGGGCTTCATAGATTTTAACTAGAGCACTTGGGGTTAATTCTTTTGTAAATAATACTTTTGATTTCATAAAAATTCCCTTTCTTATATATCTTTACTTTCTAAAATTATATTTTTAATTTCATTTTGCAATTTTTCATTGGCTTCTTCTAAATTACCTTCTTTACTTACCTTAAATGGTTTACCAAATTTGATTGTTAGTTTGTTATTTAGAAATTGGTATTTACCAGTTATGGCATAAGGAACGATAGTAGCGTTTGTTTTTGATGCAAGTGAAACAGTTCCGAATTTAACTGGTAATAGAAGTGTATCTTTGTAAGTGTCTTTGCTTATTTTGTTGTCTTTTACTAACTTAATTAGATAGTTATCTAGGTCTAGCAAAGCTTTTTTAAGTTCTTCTTTAGTTATAACATTATCATTATATAGAGTTTTTAAAAATTCATACTGACTTAGTAGAGTCATTTGTTTTTTAGTTATTTTTTTAAATTTAGATAAGCTCATGTCATCTTTTAGATATTCATGGGCTTCTTTTAGTTTTTCTTCTTTGCTTGCTAGGCTGTTTCTAGTCCCTTCAGGATAGATTCCTAAAGCCCACTTTTTATTTAGAACTTTTTCAGCAATCTCTTTGGAGTTACCACCGTGGTGCTCACGATCAACGCTGATGCAGCCGGCTGCTTTAAAGAACCAAGCAAATGGGCCGTCAAAGTATTCTTTTTTAGCCATATAGTGGAGCATTCTTTTAGTTGATAAAATTGGTAAGCACTGATCAAAAAGATGAATATGATTTCCACAAACAATGATTGGTCCGTCTTTTGGAATTACCTCTTTATTAAGATATTTTGGTCTATAATAGCAGGTAAATATGACTCCTAAAATGCTTTTAAAAATTTTAAAACCTACTTGATGTTTTTCTTTTTCCATATTAGGCCTCTTTACTGTATTTTTTAGTACATTCTTCTTCTAGCTTTTTATAGTTAACTTTACCAATTAAAGTTTTAGGAACACTTTTTATGTAGTGATATCTATATGGCATCGCGTATTTTGCGATGGATTTAGCACAGTAGCATTTAATGTCATTGGTTAGTTCTTTTGATTCTTTAAAATTGTCTCTTAAAACGATGCATGCTACTGGTACTTGTTTTTTGTATGGATGAGGTATTCCTACTACTACGCAAGCTAAAACTGCAGGATGCGAGTCAATGATTTTTTCTAGATAACTAGGGTAAACATTATAACCACTAGTTACAATCATTCTTTTTAGTCTTGAGGTAAAGAATACTAAGCCTTCTTCATCTTTATAGCCGATGTCACCAGTGTGCAAGTAGATTTTGCCGTCTGGGTGAAGTTTTAGAGTGTTTGCAGTTTCTTCAGTTTCATTTAGATAGCCAAGCATAACGGTAGGTCCACTTATACAGATTTCCCCTTCTCTTTTCTTTCTTTGTTCCTTGGTGGTTCCTGGTTTAATTATTTTGACGGTAACGTCAGGAAATGGTACGCCTAAAGCGCCTTCTTTGTAGTAGTGCTTTGGGGTAAGGATTGCAGCGGCGGTGCTTTCAGTAAGGCCATAACCTACTCTTATTTGGGCATTAGAACCGTGAGCTAAAAGATATGCGTTTACTCGCTCTCTTAGGTCAGTTTTTAGAGTATCGCCACCACAGATACAGTTTGTTACACATTTTAAATATTTTGATTTGTCTTCATTATTAATTAGAGCTTCATACATTGTTGGTACACCAATTAAAAATGATGGACGGTATAGTTTGATTAATCTTGCAAATTCACTTACTTTAAATGCTGGGATTAAAATACATTTCATTCCGGAGATAAGCTCGGTATGGACACTTACTCCTAAGCCAAAGCCATGAAATATTGGCATGATGGTAAGCACAGATTCACCGGCTTTTGCACCAGTCATAGCAAAACACTGCATTCCTTCGGCGTTAAAGTTTTTATTAGATAAAACTACGCCTTTAGGTTTACCAGTTGTTCCACCACTATATAGGATAACTGCCTCTTTATCACTTTTGCCAGTTACTTTGTACTTTCCTTCATAACCATAACCAGTATCAAAGAACTTTTTAAAGGTCATAACATTTTCATCGTTAAGGTACTCTTTATTTGCTTTTTCTTTAAAGATTTTTGTAACATAGTTGTATGCTTCTATGGTTTTTTTGATTACTGTAAACATACCGTCGGTTACATCAGCAATGATAATTTTTTTAGCGTTTACTCTTTTTGCTGCAGTTATTACTTTTTCTTCAAAGACATTTACGGTAAAGATAAATTTACTATTTGCAGCGTCCATATAGAATTCTATTTCATTTTCACTTGATAGTGGATGAATCATACTTGCTACGGCGCCGACCATATTAATAGCGTAAAAAGCAATGATAGCTTCAGGGGTGTTTGGCATGCAGATAGTTATTCTGTCGCCTTCTTTTACGCCATTTGCTTTTAGGGCTTTAGCACAAATTTCTATTTTTTCATAAAATTTCTTGTAAGTTAAGTTTTTTCCATAATAAGAAATAGCGTTGCTGTGAGCGTATTTTTTTGATGATTCATAGATCATTTCATGCATCATTAAATCAGGATATTCTAAGTGAGTTAAGGTTTCCCCGTATAAATCATAATATGGTTTTTCTGGTTCTTTATTATTTAAAATTCTATTTATAAAATTCATTTTTTAATCACGCTTTCTAAAAGGGTTGTTACTTTAGTTTCTAAAACTTTAGTTTCTTTTTCTACATCATCTGTTTTAGGAAAGTATTTTTTACCAATTTTAATTATTATTTGATTTCGTTTATAAATACCATTTATAGCAAAGGGAACAATTGGACAGTTATTATCTATTGCTAGCTTTGCTGCTCCTTTTTTAAATGGCATGATAAGATCATCAGTTTTATTAATTGTGCCTTCTGGAAATATTACAACGACATAATTTTCTTTTAGGACATTGCTTGCAGCCGGCAAAACTGTTTTATCTTTGATTTTACGGTTTACAGGAATGATTCCAGCAAATCTAAAGAAGATACCAAATGGTGGGTCTAAAAGTTCTTTTTTAGCTAGAAATCTAAGGGGTTTATTTGTAAGACTGGCAATTAAAAGACAATCTTTAAAACTAGTATGTGTTCCAGCAAAAATAAAGGGGCCCTCAAAATCAAGTGGTTCTTCATAGATAACTTGAGGTTTATAAATAAGCTTCATGTAGAGGCTTACTACTGGTCTTAGTAGTCTATATAAAAATGTTTCTTTCATGTTATCACATTTCCTTTACAGTAATAATTTTATCATATTAAATAAAAAAATAAAAGAGAACCCATAAAGGTTCTAATATTACATATCAACTTGTTTGTTTTCTAAATTTATTTTAGTACTTGCTAGAAGTTTACTTGAAAAATTAATAGCTTCGGTCCAGTCATTATCAGTAAAGTTACTAAAGATACCAATTAAATAAAAATTATTTTCTAGCTGGGTTACATAATAAATATCTTTTTCGTTTTCATCTTCTAGGTACTGCATTTTAAACATTTTATAGTCTACACTATTATAGGTTTCATCTTTTATTTCTAGGATGTTGTAACTTTTCATTAATTCTTTTCTATAACTTTTATAAAATTCTTCTAAGTCGCCATCATATTCTGATTTTAGTTTGACAATCATGACACCGCCAACTTTTTCATTTAGCTGATTTTCATAAAATACGGATTCACTGTCAGTTTCAGTTTTAATAAAATTTGAAGTTAAGTTTAAAGATACATTTTCAAAAGTAACTGTTGTTTCTTTCTTTTCAGTAATATTTCTTGGCTGCACTTCAGTGGAGTTGTATGCTAGATAAATACCTGCTAGAACTGATGCTAAAACGATAACGATGCTTATAATAATCCCAGGCATGATATTCTTTTTAAAGTTTGCTTTAGCTTTATCTTCGTTGGTTAGAGCTTCTTCATCAAAGTAACTCTTTTTAAATGGTGAGACAATTATTCCCTTCTTTTCCATTCTAGTTAAAAATGGTAGTTTGTCAGCAAAGTCTAGTTCTTTTAAAACTGTAATTTCTGAGATTGTATGTTCTTTATCAAATGCACTATACTTTTCATAAACTGATTTTAGTTTTTTGATTTTTTCTTCTTCTGTTAATGTATTATCAGTTTTTGCTTCTTCGTTCATTTTTTTCAGTAATGATGAGATACCTAAAATTGTAAAGATTAAACTTACGATATTTTCTTTTACTAAAGCTGTAACAAAGGCATCATTTGCATAAAGAGCATTAAAAGTGGTGCCTTCTAGGTAGGCGGTCATGGATGGCATGACTACAAATGTAATAAATGTGATAACTATAACTGAGATTGTTACGATTATATATTTAGCTTTTGAGTCAATCTCACAAACTTTTTTATAGAATAAGTAAGCACCATAGCCAATTATAAAGGCACATATTGATGCGATATATCCTAGATAATATATAAATATCCAGGGAATACTGAAGATTAGAGCACCGATTAGAGCACTTAAACTTGCTAAGATTTTATTATTTTTCATTTTTGTTCCTCATTTCTTATTTTATCTATTTTATTAATAATTAATTGGTATTTGTCGTATCTTTTTTCTACGTGGCCATAAAACTTTAAGACCTCGCCTTCTTTGATGCGGTTAATATAGTCAATTTTTTTGGGAAAGATTGTACAGTCAAAGTAACCGGTTTCATCGGATATTCTTAAGAAAGCCATAGTGTCATTTTTTTTGGTTTTGATGGTTTTAATGCTTTCTAGAAGGCCGTATATTTCAATCATTTTATCAAAGTAGTTAGGTATTTCGTTAATTTTTATACCTTTAAATTTACTTGCTGGGTGATTTGATACATAAAATCCATAAAGGTCTATTTCCGCTTTCATAAGTTCATTAAGCGGCAACTCCTCTTTTCTTTCTAGTTCAGGTTTTGAGACTAGAGAGCTATCTAAACCACTAATTAACTCGGCATAGATGCTGGCATTTTTCATGGAATTTATAAGAGTGTTTCTAGTTTCATTAAAGTTATCAAAGACACCAGACATAATTAGATTTGTAATGGTTTTAGTGTTTACCGATTTTCCGTATAGTCGGCTTACAAAGTCATAGAAGTCTTGGAATGGCCCTTTTTCGCGTTCTTTGACAATATCATTACTGGCCGTGCCACCAACATTTTTAATAATGTTAAAAGGCATTAAGATATTATTATTATAAATTATGTATTCGTTAGTACTTAAATTAATATCTGGCTTTACTATTTTTATTCCTAAGCTTTTGGCTTCATCTATATATTCTTTAGTCTTGGTTGCTGAACCAATATTAATAGTTAAAAGATCTTTGTAAAAATATAATGGGTATTTTACTTTTAGGTACATCATTTGATAACCGACAAAGGCATAAGCTACTGAGTGAGATTTATTAAAGCCATAGTTAGCAAATTTCATAATTAAGTTATATATTTTACTTGCGGTTTCTTCGCTAACTTTATTTTTAGCTCTATTTATAAATTTGATTTGTTCTTCTTTAATGACTTCTTCCTTCTTTTTGGAAATGGCTCTTCTTATGATGTCAGCTTCACTGTATGAGTACCCTGCTAGAGTTGTAAATATTTGCATTATTTGTTCTTGGTAGACAATAATTCCATAAGTTTCTTTTAAAATATCTTCTAGTTCAGGAGTGATGTAATCTACTTTTTCCTTGCCTTCTTTTCGGCGAATAAAAGTATCAATGTTTTGCATGGGGCCAGGTCTATATAGAGCAAGGGCGACTACTAGGTCATCAAATTTTGCAGGTTTTAATTTTTGTAAGAAACTTTTCATGCCTTCACTTTCAAATTGGAAAATACCAGTAGTATTGACTCTTTTAAATTCGTTTAAGACACTTTCATCTTCTAAATCTATTTTATTTAAGTCTATCTTTTCATTTATATCATCTATAATCATTTTCATAGTGGTTAAGTCTTTGATAGCTAGAAAGTCCATTTTAAGTAGGCCAAGGGCTTCTAAATAATTCATTGTGTAGCCAGTAAGATAAGTATCTCCACTTTTAATAATTGGAATGACGTTATCAAGAGCAGTATTACAGATGACAACGCCTGCTGCATGAGTACTAATATGTTTTTTTAGGCCTTCAAATTTAAAAGCTTCATAGTAGATTTTTTTAATTTCTAAATTAGAATTTAAGATTTTAATTACTTCAGGAGTTAGATTTTCTTTAAGGCTCTTTTTGGCATCAATTAAGGGCATTAAAGTATCTATTTCTACATCCCAAATTTTAGCGATAGATAAAAGAACCTGTTTAGATGCAAATGTACCATAAGTCATAATTGGCATGACACAGTTGTTACCATATCTTTCTTTTACGTAATTAATAACTCGCCAGCGCTCTTTAGCATCAAAGTCAATATCAATATCGGGCATTGTTACTCTTTCTTTATTTAGGAATCTTTCAAATAATAAGTTATATTTTAAAGGGTCTATCATAGTTATTCCAAGTGAGTAAGTTACTAAACTACCAGCAGCTGAT
Source organism: bacterium (assembly GCA_030524925.1). Classification (GTDB taxonomy): domain Bacteria; phylum Bacillota_I; class Bacilli_A; order RF39; family UBA660; genus CAG-533. The sequence continues at coordinate 24,855 of JAUNFS010000010.1, forward strand.
CCTCTTCCTGGGCCAACCATTATATCGTTATTTCTAGCATATTTCACGTAGTCATAAACTATTAGAAAGTAGTCAACAAAGTTCATGTCTTTGATAACTTTAAGCTCGTATAAAAGCCTTTCTTGATAATTTTGAGGGACTATACCATTTAATCTTTTTTTAAGTCCTAGGACAGCCAACTGTTTTAAGTACTCATAACTATCTTTAATTTTTTCGTCATAGTGAGGAATTAAATTAGGATTTTGCGATAGTGTAATATTGATTTGACTGGTAAAGTCTTGGTTGTTTCCTGGTTTTAAATAGTTTTCTTGAAAATCTTCTTGATTTATTTCTGGCCTTTTACCATCTTCTATTAGATTTAAGTATTTAAGATATTTAGTATCTTCTTTTTGAAGAGTTTTGGCGATATTAAAAAATACAGTTTTGGCTTTTTGGTCTATTCCCACTTTTTTGGTATTTTCATTATCATAGCCAAAATAAATATTACTTGTTTGATTTGATAGGTCTTTATAAAGTTCTATGTCTGTTACGACTACTAAAAAGTCTTTGAGTTTTGATACTAAGTAATCTTTAGTAATTTCATTATCTAATTTATAAGTATTTATTTTAAATAGTTTTTTTAAAGAATTTTCGTCTTTTGCATATAAATATATGTGTTTATTATCTATTTCTATATCAAGTGCTATTAAGGGTTTGATGTTATTTTGCTTGCATGCTTTTAGAAACTCTGCAGATGCACATAAGTTATTATCAATAATTCCCAAAGTATCAAGATTTTTACTTTTAGCATAGGAAATTAAGTCTGGTATTTTAATTAGACTGGCTAGTACTTCATAATCAGTTTTTATACTTATTGCATCCATCTTTAATCACCATTTAAAGTATATCATGATAGTAACAAAAGTTCTAGATGAAGATAATAAAAATGCATGATATTTCATGCGCATATTACTTTAACGATGTAGTAACCCATATCTTTTTTTAGAACTTCAACAGGATATTTTGCTTTTAAATTTTTAATTACCGTTTTTACACCATGATTGGTTCGCATAACAAACCATAATTCACCACTTGAATTAAGATATTTTGGAGCATCATTAATAATCGTTAAATAAACACTTTTACCTGCCCTAATTGGTGGGTTACTTATTATACAGTCGTATTTTTCCGTAATATTTTCATAGATGTTACTTTTGAAAATATTAACTACTGCTTTGTTTTCTTTTTGATTCATTTTTGCTAGGTGCATTGCTCTATCGTTAATGTCTATCATATCTACATTAGCATCCATTACTTTATTTAAGGTTATACCAATAAAACCATAACCACAACCAACATCAAGAACTTTAATAGATTTTTTACCATATTTAAAATACGTTTCTACCAAAAGACGACTTCCCAAGTCAATTTTATCTTTAGAAAAGACTCCGAGATCACTATAAAAGGTAAAATGATTATTTTCATAAGTGTAGTTAAGTGTTCTTAATTCACTTTTTAAATTTTCGTTATTTTCAAAATATTGCATAATTAATTCTTTCTTTCTTTGATCTTATTGATAATAAATACTAGGATAGGTACTACAATAACTAAATAAATATAATAGATTTCTGTTTTAAATAAATAGTTAAATAGGCATAGTAATAAGCCAAGAACCGTATAGATTAATAATAATATTTTATTTGTATTCTTATATACATAAATACCTGTTAAGGTATAAAGAATACTTAATGATATTAAAACTAATTTGGCATATTTATATATTGTCTTTCCCCTTTGATTATTAGCAATTAATTTTTCTTCTATTTCAATTATTTTATCTAAGGCGTCAATATTTGATTTGTTTGTATTAATATCAATTGGAACTTGATCTAGTGGTAACGTCATTCTAATATTAGGACTACCCTTTAAGTTTTCATAGACTGCTACTATTCCGTATTTTTGACCGTCTTTTTCAATATCTTCATAACCTCCTTTAGCTCCATGGAGAAATGCGTGATAGTTTTCATCGCTAGTTGGATATGGAATTAAAACTCTTAAAAGCGTTGTTTGGGGTGCATAATTTAAGTTTTTAAATGTATAATTTAACTCTTTAATATCATTATGAGATACAATTGCATTACCAATAATATATTCTAAGTAAAACGCTGTTAAACCATTACTTTGATAATATATGTAATAATCATTTTCACCATCTTTTGTTTTTATATTAAAAGTTTTATCACTAACTTTTTTAGGGTCTAATTCTTTAAAATACGTAACATCTTTGCCTAAATCATTGATATTAATTTCTTCATTATTATATTTATAAGCACTACAAGCAAAATTGTAAATATTTAAGGCATTATATATTTCGCCATTTTCTAGATTGACAGTTTTACCGTCCCATTTACCACCAAAAGAATTATAATTTAAAGTTCTTAATAAATAATCTATTTCACCATCTACAATTAAAAGCTCTTTGACTCTTAAGTTGCCACTTATTTCTATTTCACTATCAATATAATGCTTAACTACTTTATAGTTATTATCAGCACTTACAATGATTGGAAGGCTTAATATTATTAAAAATAAAAAGATTTTTTTCACTTTTACCACCATAAACATATTATCATAACTAAAGTTTACAGTCTAGTTTTTAAGATAGTTTTCATATATTTTATTAGGTGATTTAATGTTATATTTAATTAGTTTGTTAAAAGGTTTAATGTTTTTTACAGGGTCTTATTCAATTAATGTCTTTCCTCAGCCCCTAAATAAAATTGATGAAGAAGAAGCCACTAGAAAGATGCTACTTGGTGATAAGGATGCAAGAAATAAACTTATTGAGCATAATTTAAGATTAGTTGCCCACATCGTAAAAAAGTATGAAAGCAATGAATATTTACAAGATGATTTAATTAGTATTGGGACAATCGGATTAGTAAAAGGGATTGATTCGTATAAGCCTAGTAAAAATACAAGACTAACAACATATGCTGCTAGATGTATTGAAAATGAAATCTTAATGCATTATAGAAGTAATAAGAAGCATTTAAATAATGTAAGCTTAAATGATTCAATTGGTTTTGATAAAGATGGTAATGAAATAAATTTAATTGATGTTTTAAAATGTGATAATGAAGATATTGCTGATATGATTGATACTCAAAATAAAATAGATTTGTTACTTAAATATTTAGATACTTTATCTAAAAGAGAAAAAGAGATAATAATTAAAAGATATGGTTTATATAACACGAGGGAAATGACTCAAAAGGAAATTAGTAAAGAGATGAAGATATCTAGAAGTTATGTTTCTAGAATTGAAAAAAGAGCTATTACTAAGATTTTTAGAGAATTTATTAAAAATAAGAAGATTTAATGTATAACTTATTACTATTTTACTCATCATAAACTAGGACTATAGGCCCGTTCATTTTCTTTTATTTTTTTGAGAAAATAATGTTAGGAGAGTAGATTATGGTAGAAAGAAAATCTGACAGTTATTATTATAATTTAGTAAGAAGCAATATTCGCAAATATAGATTAGAAAAGAATTTTACACAAGCAAAATTAGCTGATGAAGCGAATTTGAGTACTGATTATATATGCGAAATTGAAAGTAAAAAGAAAAATAAAAGTTTTTCTATCGCTACAGTTGGCAAGATTTCAGAAGCTTTAGACGTAGATTTTAAAAACTTTTTTGAGTAGGCATCTACTCTTTTTCTTTTCACACCATATACTGACAAAATCTTTGGCATCTTCTTGATAAAATATTATTGAGGAGTGCTTAATATGGTTAACAAGGAAGACATTAAATATGTTTATGATTTAGTTTCTAAAAGAATTAAGTTATTTAGAAAATATCGTGGCATAACTCAAGAACAGTTAGCTGAAAAAACTACCTTTTCTAGAGGTTTAATTGGTAATATTGAAAGCGCTAAAACTACGCAAACATTTAGTTTAGCGGTTCTCTACTCTTTTGCAAGATGTTTAGATATTCCCCTAGAGATGTTTGTTAAGGAAGATATAAGTGATTATTTAAATGAACTGGGAATAGAGATTCCAGAGGAAGATAGCAAAGTATAACGAAAGGTTATATTTTTTTTATGAAAAAAACTTACTATTACAGTAAGTTAAATTTCTTTTAGGTAGTTATGAAGTTTTTCAGCAACATCTAAAGGTAAAATATTTGCTAAATCAGTGACACTTGCTTCTTTAATTTTTTTGATACTACCATAAGTTTTAATAAGTTCTTTTCTTCTTTTTTCACCAATTCCAGGGATGTTATCTAAAACACTTGCGATATTTCCTTTAGATCTAATTTGACGGTGATAGTTTATGGTATATCTATGAACTTCATCTTGCATCCTAGTTAGATAGTGAAATAAGTTACTAGTATGGTCTATTTGATAGATTTCTAAGGTGTCTCCATCAAGCAAGTCATTTGTGCGGTGTTTATCATTTTTAACTAGTCCGCAAACTTTGATATTTAAATTTAATTCTTCTAAAACTTCTTTAGCTGCTCTTATTTGACTTTTACCACCATCTACTAAAATCAAATCCGGTAAATCTTTTTCAAGTAGAGCACGATAATATCTACGATAGATTACTTCTTTCATAGTGTGATAATCATCGTTTTTATCAACCATAATTTTGTATTTACGATACTTATTCTTACTTGGTTTACCATCAACAAAAACTACCATTCCTGATACGGCAAAAGAGCCAAAAAGATTAGAGTTATCAAATACGTCTATTCTTTTGATACCAATATTTAATAGTTTTTCTAGTTCTTCATTGGCGCCAGTACTTCTATTTATTTCGTTTTGAATTCTTTTAAAGTTATTTTCTAAATTAATACTAGCATTTTCTTTAGCCATTGTAAGAAGTTTATGTTTAGGTCCCCTACTTATTTTAATAAATTTAGTATTAATGATTTCTTTTAAGATATTTGGATCTATTTCATCAGGTAAAAGGATTTCTTTAGGAACTTCTTTTTTATTATAGAAAAGCGCTATGTAATATTCTAATTCATTTAAGTAGTCATCAGTTACTGGTTTGATTTCAGTATAATTACCAACTAGTTTACCAGCTCTAATGAATAGAATTTCAAGGGAGATAAAACCATTTTCAAAGACATAGTTAATAACGTCCATATCTTCTTTGTTAGTTAGCTCTACTTTTTGTTTTTCTAAAACTACGGTCATATAATCCAGTTCTTTTTTTAAGTCTAGAGCCATCTCATAGTTCATATTTTCAGAATAGTAATTTATTTTTTCTTTTAACTTATTTTTAATAATGTCTTCGTTACCTTTAAGAAAAGAAATAATTTCATTTTCCATGTCAATAATCTTATTTTCATCTACTTTTCTAGTGCAGTATCCTAAACATTCATGAATATGATAGTAAAGGCAAACTTCCTTTGGCAGACCTTCACATTTTTTTAGTGGGTATAATCTATTTATTAAGCTAGTTATTCTTCTTGCGGCATAAGCATTTACATAGGGACCAAATAAAACTTTATCTTTGTGTTTTTTAGCTGACAAGTATCTTACTACTTTTAAACTAGGAAATGGCTTTCTGGTATATTCAATATAAGGGTAACTCTTGTCATCTTTTAGTAGAATATTATATTTAGGACTATATTTTTTAATTAGATTTATTTCTAGGATAAATGCCTCTAGCTCAGTAGAAGTTACGATATATTTAAAATAAGCTATGTCACTTATCATCTTGGCTGTTTTACCAGAATGTTTTCCACGAAAATAAGAACTTACTCTTTTATGTAAGTTTTTGGCTTTACCCACGTAGATTATAATATTGTTTTTATCATACATTTGATATGAGCCAGGCTTATTTGGAATAAGGGCAATTTCTTCTTTAAACATAAACATCACAGTTTTATTTTAACACATTTTAGGTTTTATTATTACTTAAATTTTGCTATAATTTTCTTGTGATTGTTATGAATTTAAATTTAATTAGTGATTCTTTAGTTGTTCAAAAGAAATCTAAGTTTATTGGTATGCTTTTTAAAATAGATAGTAAAGAAGATGTTGCTAGTATTATTTCTTATGTAAAAGAGAAAAATAAAGGATATAGACATATTCCCTATGCTTATAAAGTTAATAATACGGGTGGCAAAAGTGATGATAAAGAACCAGGTGGTATTGGTCTTGCTTTCTTTAATATTTTAGAGAGAAATAATTTAGATGGATATTTATTATTAGTAGTAAGATATTATGGTGGGGTTAAGCTTGGCGCTTCAAATTTACTTAGAGCTTATAATAGTGCTGCTAATCTTTGCATAAAAAAATAATAGCCACATAGATTTTACTAGGTGGTTATTTTGAATTTAATTATAAATTATTTAAAAATATTAGTTATTCCTTTAGTATTTGTTTTTGCTTTTCCATTAATTTTAGCAATTCTTAATTTATTTGGAGTGTTTTCTACTAAGCTTATTACAATTATCTTTTTTGGAGTTATTGCTTTATATAGTGGCTATAAGCTGGGTAGAACGGTGAACAAAAGAGGCTTTATACATGGCCTTGCATTAGGTGTTATACTTTCACTATTTATGTTTGTATTTAGTTTGTTATTTCATAATCATTATCAGTTTAATACATTAATTTATTATATTATTATTTGTTTATCCTCTTTAATAGGTGCTAGTTTAGGTATACAAAAATCGGGCAATTAAGTCCGATATTTTTATTTTAGATATTTATTAAGGAAGAGTTACAGTATATGGATTGTCAGGCTCTCCTGTGCCTCCAGTTAGAATGATATCCGTGCGAAGAGACACTACGGGCCTGATGCCCATTTTTTCGCCTGTAACATAGCTCGCTGCTAACCCCCTACTGGTAACGAATCCAGGTTGTAAAAAACCTGATGATATTATTCCAAAATTATTTATTAAATAATATGAATTATTACTAGTTAAAAAGGAACCTGCTTGATTATTATTTGATGAAAGCAGGGCTTCTTTAACATTATAAAGGCCAACTGGATAATCTAAAGCATTGTTTCCATAATTTGTTGTACCGCCAGCTGATACTTTTAATGTATATTGATCCAACTTGTTAGAGCAAGTTAATGTTGTATAGTTTAATATAAAATTAGATGTTAGATTACCACCATTTGGATCAAATCCACCATAATCATTAATAGTACGGTTAGCACAAAAAATCGCATTTTCTAAATAATTTGTAGCAGAAGTCATGTTTGTTTTATACCAGTTATCAACGATTGTTTTTAACTCGGAATTAGTTGAGTTAACATCGTCTGCAAATAGCATTTCATTTAAAGCAGTTTCAATAGTCGTTCCATTTTCTAGCGTTAAATAATGTATATATAATGATAATGAATACCAAAGTGAATATATGTAGGAAACGCTAGAACAGGTTCTACTGGTAGAAAAACATGTATAATGATAATTATCTAAGCCATTATCGTATGTAGAATCTGTGGTTCCAGAAAAATGATTTTCAAATTTATCTGTTATTGTGTTGTTTAAAGTATAGACCCCATTTGCATATGACACTGATGAGCCAAAAACGTAACTTGAGTTATCACTTGTTTTAGCGTTTCTTGTATAAACTTTGTTGTGCATATAACCTAAATACGCAGGCGTTGCAGTTGTACTTCCTTGTGATACATAATATTTTTCTACCTCTGTGTCATCGCCAGTATTGTTGCATTTAGTACTAGAATTATATAGCCCGTTATATATTAATTTTACTCCGTTAGTTTCGGTGGTTCGTCCCATTTTCCAGCAAAAGTTGTTTAATACTAGATTGTTATTCGTTATATTACCTACATAATAATATACTTCTTTGCCGTTTTCGTCGGTAGTTTGTGAAACTCCGTTATTTTTGGCGTAGTCAGCTAGAACTTTATCGTATACTGTTGGTTTCTTAGTAAATTCAACATTACATCTTGCTTTATTTTGAGTGATACTTGTTACGTTAAAAATCCATTTACTTCCGTTCCATAAGGCTGTACCACTTCCGTTTGAACAAATTACTGTTCCGTTATAACTAGAAGTAGTTGGAAAATTATCTGATTCTTTACCGTCAATGGTTATTGCTAAAAGTTCGTCTTCTTTTTCGCTCCATTTAGCGTCTATTAAAGTTTCACTCTGATATCTTTTTAAATACACAGTTCCAGTTATCACTACAAATACACTTAAAAGAAGAATGAGTGATACTTTTTTATTTTTCATTTTACCACCTATTTTCTTCTTTTATTATATAACAACCCCCCCGTGTCAACTAAAGATGTGGAAAACTTATCATATATTAAAGTAAAATTG
>JAUNFS010000011.1 GCA_030524925.1 bacterium
CAACAGTACCGATTGTATCTGGAAAAGGGACAAGAACAAGTCCTTATGTTGTAAAGTAGTTTGGTTGAGTAAAAAACATAGTGGTACTGTTAAATCGTTTGACGTTTCTTGTCCCGAAAAACCTTTTGAGGGACAAAGCTAGAGAGCGAGGTAATAAAAAAGATTATTTCTTGGGGTTTTGGACGTGATGTGGCAACTGCTTCTTGCGGATTTTCCGCTTGGAGCAGGAGCAGTTGCCACTAGTAGATTATCTTTTGCGAATGCTTGCATACGCAAAAAGGCTTATTAATTTATATAAGTGTGCGGCTATAACTATATTAGTTTTTATAGATTTATAGTAGGAATTATGCTATTTAAGTGCACAGCCTTTTTCAGCCATATCCTTTTCTTTTGGTGGGCTTTGTCCCCTAACGACTTTAATGGCAACAACGCTAACGTTTGGGATGTTAATGGCGACAACAGCAACCTTGACAACGACAACGTTAACAACAACAACGGCGTGCGTCCCTAATTTCTCTTAAATAAAAAATACTGTTGAGCTCATGGCAATGTCTATAGTGGAGCAAGACTACTTGATAGAGAAACAAGCATATTCCTTTAGGTTACGCTAGTACAGGTGATCTTCAAAGCATATATTAGGAGTTATAATTTGTTAGTAGGACGATTACGCCCCGAAAGTGAGTTATGATGTACTTAATATATTATAGAAGCACGCTTAATTGCGTGCTTTTTATATTGTTTACAGAAGGAGGATGTATTATGGGTAAGCAATTAAATATTTATAATCATTATAAGACAAGTGATCCTAATAAGTATTACTTGTTTAAAGGGGGTGTATTTTATTATTTTATAGCAGAAGATGCTGAATATTTTAGTTTGAAATATAATTTTACTTTAACTTCATTTGGAAATAGTGTTAAGTGTGGATTTCCAGTTAAGTCATTAGAGAAGTATTTGTATTTGTTTAATAAAGAAAATATTATGATAATTGAAGGGGATGTTACTCCTGAGAAAATAGTTATAGATGTTTTAAGAAAGCTTAATATAGATAAATTAGAGCCTAGGGATGCTTTAAATGTATTAATAAATTTAAGGGATACTCTTGATGGAAAATAAGTATGTTAGTGTAGTAGATAGTTTTAGATTACTTAGTGAGGTTAAGAAACTTTTTGTTTATATAGATACATATGTGTATACTAATTTTCCTAAGGATAGAAAACATTTAAAGATATTACTTTTTGATGAGTGTAAGAGTCTTTATACAAATATTGTTAAAGCTAGTAATAGTGAGGGTAATATAAAAAGAAAGTATCAAATGGATGCTCTTTGTAATATAAGTTTTGTTGATTTTTTAATTGGTTATTTGTATGATTTGAATATTTTGATTAAGAGAAGATATAGTAGTGCGATTAGGTTACTTTCCACGATTGAAGCAATGGTTAGAGGGTGGATGAAATAAAGCGTGCTAGTTATTTGTATCCGAGGCTTCTTGATTTGGATAATATTAATAAAGCGTATAAAGTAGTTAGATCAAATTGTAGAAATAAGAGAATTGTTAGTAATTTTGATAGGTATAGGTGTTTGTATTTATATAGAATATTTTGTGATTTGTATTTGAATAAGTATGAGCTTAGTAGATATAATATTTTTATTATTAGTGAGCCTAAGTATAGGTTAATTATGAGTGAGAATATTAAGGATAAGATTGTTAATCATTTGATATGTGATTGTATTTTACTTCCAGCACTTTCTAAAAAATTAATTGATAGTAACGTAGCAACTAGGAAAAATAGAGGTAGTGGTCTTGCTAATAGGTTGCTGCGCAAGTATATGAATACTTTGAGGCTAAAGCATGATAGGATATATGTTCTTAAGATGGATGTTAAAAAGTATTTTTATAATATTAATCATGATATTTTAAAGAAAATGCTTAGAAAAGATATTAAGGATAAGTTTGCTTTAGATTTGATATATAAAGTTATTGATAGTACTAATGAAGAGTATGTTAATAAAGAAATTGATCACGTAAGAAATGAAGAAATTAAGAGAGTGAGTAAATTAAAGATAAGTGTTGGTGAGAAGAATAAGAAGATCAAAGAACTTAGGGAGATTCCTCTTTATTTTGCTGGTAAGGGGCTTGGAATTGGAAATATGACTAGTCAGATACTTGCGGTTTATTATTTAAATGAGTTAGATCATTTTATTAAAGAGGATTTGGGGTGCAAGTATTATGTTAGGTATATGGATGATTTGATTATTTTGGATTATGATGAAAAGTTTTTGAAGCATGTTTTTGAGATAGTTAGTAGTAAGGTTTTAGAATATGGGCTTACGTTAAATAAAAAAAGTGGAATATATAGGCTTTCTAGGGGATTTAGTTTTTTAGGATATACTTATAAGATAGTAGATGAGCTTGTTGTTAGAATAAATAATGGAACTTATAGGAAAATTAGAAAACATTTAAATAATTTATATAATAATGATAGAGATAAGTATTATAGGAGTATTATTAGTTATAAAGGTTTTTTTGAGCATAAGACGATGTGATATGTGGTTGAAATTGTTAATATTTTTTTATATAATGGTAATGAGAATAGGTTGGCGTTGGAGGCTACATATATGAAGGAAAAATATAAGAAAAGATTGTTTATATATATTGGGATTTTGTTTTGTTTGATTTCTTTAGTTGGTGTAAGTTACGCGGTTTTTAATGGTTATGCTTCACAAAGTTCAACGAATTCGCTTGCTGCTACATGTGTAGAGCTGGTTTTTAGTGGAGAAAATTCAGTTAATTTAACTAATGTTTATCCAATTAGTACGTCGGAGGGACTTAAAACAACGCCTTATACTTTTAAAATAAAAAATAATTGTGAAAATTATATGCAGTATACAATAATTGCTTCAGTTATTAATACGACAAATGTGCTTGATTCAAAGTTTGTTAGAATAGCTTTAGATGGGGATGATGTGTTAGGTCCAACGAATATTAGTGTTTTAAAGAAGATAAATACACCAGCGTCTCTTTCTGGTTATAGTATTAAAGAGAATTTTGTTTTAAGTGAAACAATGGGAATTAGTAAGAATGAAGAGAAGAACTTTAAGTTTAGAATGTGGCTTGATGGAGATAGTAGTGAAACTTGGACAAGTGAGCAAGTTGAGGGAAAGAATTATCAGTTAAAGATTTCAGTTGTAGCTACTGTTAAGAGTAAGCCTGCTGATGATTTATATATAGCTACTTTAGTTGATGGAGCTGCAAGTAGTACTTTTCCGACAACTTCTAAATATGACGCTAGCGTTAGCTGTGAAAACAAAGATGGAACTATTGATACAGGAGCAACAATTACTTGGAGTGATAGTAAGTGGAAGCTAGCAATTGACGATGTTTCAACTGGTGGAACTACTTGTACAGTTAATTTTAATACACCAAAATATGAGTTACTTGCTGATGTTATAAAGGGTGATAATAATGCTAATGTGTCTGCAGCGCAAACAACACCTGGAACAGATATTTCAAGTTCAACTGAGGCGGTTTTAGCTAGTACAGCTGATGATTATGGCACGAGCTATTATTATAGAGGAGCTATTACTAATAATTATGTAGAGTATGCTAGCATGTGCTGGAGGATAGTTAGAATAACAGGTAATGGTGCTATAAAAATGATTCTTTATAATTATAATGGCTTATATAATAGTGGCACAACTCCTTCTAGTACTACTCCTTGTAGTGAAACAGGAACAACTTTAGGATATTTGAGAACAACATATTCTAGTACTATATTTCCAATTAATACTACTAATACTGATAATGCACATATAGGACTTATGTACGGAAATTTTAGTACAACTAATTCTTCTTCATATGCGATAGCGCATGCAAACAATACAAAAAGTAATATTTTAACAACACTGGAGTCTTGGTATACAAATACGTTAGCTAAAGCAAGTGGATTTAATGAAAGCCATTTGGCAGATACAATATGGTGTAATGATAAAAGTACAGTGAAGACTACAACGTTTAACCCAACTGGTTTTTCTTCAATTAATGTAAATAATTATGGAATAGGTAAAAATTATAGCTATTATGCAGCTGGTGAAAGACTATCTAGTGCTTCTAGCTTTGTGGCTGGTGGCTCAGGGCCTACACTTGTATGTCCAAATGATAATAATGGTGGAAAACTATCTAAATATACTGTGAGTGATACTACAAATGGAAATGGGGCGTTCACATATAAAATTGGTATGCTTACTGCTGATGAGGTTGCTTTTGCTGGCGGAGTTTTTAGAAAAGGAAATAGTACATATTATTTGTATCAGAATGCAAATGATAGTTCTAATAATGGTATGCTTGGTTGGTGGACAATATCTCCTTTTGCTTTTGATGGTTCTACTGCTGGCGGCGGGTTAATTATGGTTTCACATTCTGGTGACATGAACTACGATAGAGTTGATAGAGATACATGGGAAAGAATAAGACCGGTTATTTCGTTAAATTCAAGTGCTAGAGTATTAGAGGGTAATGGAACATCTAGTTCACCGTATAAAATAACTTTTGAATAGAAGGATGATTTTATGAATAATAAAAAGCAAATATGGGTAATGACTGTTTTGATTTTGGTTATTGGATTAATGTTTGGATGGTATTTTGCTTTTAATAAAAAAGATGAGGTACTAGATGAAGATAATAGTAACTATATTATTGCAGCTTTTATTAATGGGGAAGCTAGTACTACTTTTCCTACTACTAAAGATTATATAGCTGATGTTACGTGTAAAAAGGGAAGTGCTGAGGTAAATATAGGTGCTAAAGTTGCTTGGACAGGAACTAAATGGAAGTTATCAGTTGATGATGCTTCTGTAAGTGATGTTGCTTGCAATATTAGATTTGTTACTAAGCCAACTTGGAGTAGTCCAGGAACTGGGACACTTCTTGCTGCTATTAAGAGTAATAATACGGTTAAGTCGCCTACGACAACACCGGGTTCAGCAATATCTGCAGATACTGAAGCGTTACTTGCAAGTACAGCTGATGATTATGGAACGAGTTATTATTTTAGAGGAGCAGTTACTAATAACTTTGTTGAGTATGCAAATATGTGCTGGAGAATTGTTAGAGTAACAGGAGATGGTTCAATAAAGCTAGTTTTATATAATTATAATGGTTTAACTGATGGTAATACTACTCCAGATAGTGTTACACCATGTAGTGAAACTGGTAATGATTATGCTTTCGCAAGATATGAAGGAGATACTTATACATCTAGATTTAATTCAAGTGCTAGTGATAATGCTTATGTAGGCTTGATGTATGGTACGGCTTCAGCCAGTAGTTATGCAGAAACACATGCAAATACTAATCCGAGTCCAATATTAACTAATCTAAATAAATGGTATACGAATGTCCTTTCTAAACAAGCTAATTTTAGTGATAGTCAGTTAGCAGATACTATTTGGTGTAATGATAAAAGTGTAGTAACTGATACGACATTTAATCCTGATAATTATACACTAGGTACAAATTATGGGTATGCAAAGAATGTAAATTATTACAGTGCTACCAAAAGACTAATTCAGGCATCATCATATACAGCTGGTGGAATTGGGCCTAGTTTAATATGTCCGAATGATAATAATGGAGGAAAGTTATCTAAGTTTACTGTAAGTGATACAACTAACGGTAATGGAGCATTAAGTGGTTATGCCAAAGTAGGTTTACTTACTGCCGATGAAATTGCATTTGCCGGTGGTGCTTATGGTACATCAAATTCAACATATTATATAAAAGGCAATACTAACTCAAGTTGGTTAGCTTTGTCTTCGGGCTTCTTTGGTGGCTTCGGCACTAGAGTTTGGGGTGTTAGTTCCCGCGACTTCCTTAGCCTCGTTTTAGTTTACAACGGCTACGGCGTGCGACCATCTCTATCACTTGTAGCTTCAACTAAAATAATTTCAGGTAGTGGGACTGCTTCAAATCCTTATAGAATAGCAGGTTAATTAAGTTATGACTTTTAGTTGTAGCTTTTTTTTGTTATTATTATGTTAGGTGGTTAGTATGAGTAGTAAGGGTAAGGGGTATTTATTGGGATTTTTTTCAGCTTTTTTTTATGCTTTAAATGTGCCACTTGCAAAACGTTTGATTAGTAAGTTTTCTTCTAATACTTTATTGTTTATTTTATATTTTGGGGCTGCGATTGGCTTGTTTGTAATTTTGCTATTTAGAAATAAAAAGTTTTCCTTAAAGCCAGGAAAAGGAGAGGTTCCTTGGATTACTGGGGTTATTGCTTGTGATATTATAGCGGCTCTTTTAGTTGTTGAATCTTTAAAATATTTAAATGCTAGTACGGTTTCACTTCTTAGTGTATTAGAAGGAGCATTTACCATAGTTGTGGTTTGTATGCTGTTTAGAGCTAAAATGAATAGTAGATTATTTTTGTCTGTATTATTTACATTAGTTGGTGGAATAGCTTTATCATTTGATGAAAATAGCGTATTTGATTTTTCTGTGTATTCTTTATTAGTGGTTGGTGCTACATTAATGTGGGGATTAGAGAATAATTTTACGGCTAAAGCTAGTGATAAAGATCCTTTTTTGGTGGTTTTTTATAAGTGCTTGTTTGTTGCTTTATTTAATTTAATGTTCGTATTAAATAGTAATGTGATTCATCTACTATGGAGTAATTGGTATTTACTTGTTGCAGGTTTTTTTACGTATGGGTTAGGTATTTTACTTTTTGCTTGTAGTACTAAATATATTGGAGCAGGTAGGGCTTCTATTATATTTTCTTTAAGTCCGGTAGTTGGAGCGTTTTTTTCACTTATATTATTTAAAGAAGCGATTGGGGTTAGTTTTTTTGTTAGTCTTGGTTTGATGCTTCTTGGTATTTATTTTAGTTTTAGGGATGATAGCGCGGAAAAATAGTATTGGAAATTTTTTTCCAATACTTTGGTATTCTTACTACTTTTGGAAAAATATTTCCAAAAGGTTGACTATGTGATGCGATTAGAGTATAATCTTTGAATAGAGGAGGACATTATGATAGAAAGAAAAGAATATTTAGATAAGTTAATAAGCCTTAAAGATAAAGATTTAATAAAGGTTGTTACGGGAATAAGAAGGTGCGGGAAGTCAACTTTATATTTACTGTATATGGATTATTTGAGAAATAATGGAGTAAAAGAAGAGCAAATTATCAATATAAATCTTGAAGATGCATCATATAATTTTGAAAATTATAAAGAGTTATATGACTTTGTTGATAAAAAAATAGATTCTAAGCAGAGTTATTATGTTTTTTTAGATGAAGTTCAAAATGTGAAGGATTTTCAAAAAGCTGTAGATAGTTTATATATAAGAAAAAATGTAGATGTTTATATTACTGGTTCTAATGCTTTTCTTTTGTCTGGTGAATTAGCAACTTTGTTATCTGGAAGATATATAGAGATAAAGATGCTTCCTTTATCTTTTAAAGAGTATTTGAGTGCTTTTAATGATTTTTCTGTTAAAAGTAAATATGATTATTTTTTGGATTATATGAAGAATGGTGGTATGCCTGGAGTTATTCCTTTTGTTAAGAATGACATAGAAAATTTAGATATGTATTTAGAAGGAATATATTCTACTGTAATATATAAGGATATTATTACACGAAATAATATAACTGATAAACTATTATTAGAAAATATACTTAAATTTATTTTTGATAGTATAGGTAGCTCGGTGTCAACTAAAAAAATCAGTGATACGTTGACAAGTAAAGGTATGCGAACGAGTAATCATACTGTTGAAAATTATATTAGTGCTTTTTTGGAAAGTTTTTTGATTTATAAAGCAGAAAGATTTGATGTTAAAGGAAAAAATCTTCTTGTGAGAGATTATAAATATTATATTTCTGATGTGGGATTAAGAAGTTATTTACTTGGTAAAAGAGCAGATAAAGATATGGGACATATTTTAGAGAATATAGTTTATCTTGAATTAATTAGAAGAGGATATAAGGTTTATGTTGGAAAGGTTGATGATTTAGAGGTTGATTTTGTTGCCGAAAATAGGGATGGATATAAATATTTTCAAGTTGCATTATCTGTTAGAGATGAAAACGTATTAGAGCGTGAACTTAGGTCTTTACAAAAAACAGATGACCATTATCCTAAGTATTTATTAACATTGGATCATGATTTAGAAACGGATTATGATGGAATAATTAAGCTTAGTGTAATAGATTGGCTTTTAAATGATGAATAGAGTTATGATTTTTGTTCATAACTTTTTTTGTGATTTTTTGAGTTTTTTTCGTATTTTTGCTTGCAAATCATAGAATATATTGGTATAATTTACCTTGGTTTGACTGGCTTAGATGTGCGAGGTTGCTGATACACTAGGTGATGTTGCTAATAACAAATGCTAGTTTATTGGGTAATTTGTTACGGAGCCATGTTTATACTAGATATGAACGAAGGGAGGACATTTACATGTCAAAAGTAAGAATCAAACTAAAAGCTTATGATCATAGGGTTTTGGATGCTGCAGCAATTAAGATTGTTGATACAGTTAAGAGAACTGGTGGAGTTATTTCTGGACCTGTACCTCTTCCAACAGAAATTCAAAAAATTACTGTTTTAAGAGCTGTACATAAATATAAGGATGCTCGTGAACAATTTGAAATGCGTACACATAAAAGACTTATTGATATTAAGGATCCTAGTAAGGATACAATGGATGCTTTAACTCACTTAGATATTCCAAGTGGTGTTGACATCGAAATTCAAACAAAATAAAAAAGTAGGAGGAAAGAAAGATGAAAGGAATCTTAGGTCGTAAAATCGGAATGACCGAAGTATTTACGAAAAACGGCAAGATTGTTCCTGTTACAGTTGTTAGTACTGAACCAAACGTAGTTATGCAAGTTAAGACTAAAGCTACTGATGGTTATGATGCTATTCAATTAGGTGTTACTGATAAAAAAGTAAAACGTGCAACTAAAGCAGAAATTGGTCATGCTAAAAAGGCTAATGTCAATCCTAAGCGCTTCTTAAAAGAGATCAGAGTATCTGATGTATCTAATTATGAACTAGGAAGTACTATTAAAGCAGACATTTTTGAGGTAGGAGAAAAGGTAGATGTTACCGGAACTACTAAAGGGCATGGTTATACAGGCGTAATTGTTCGTAATAACCAAAGTGAAGGACCAAAGACACATGGTTCAAGATATCATAGAAGACCAGGTTCAATGGGTACTATGAGACCAATGAGAGTTATGAAGGGTAAAGTTTTATCTGGACACATGGGTGTTGATACTGTTACTATTCAAAATCTTTCAATTGTTGATGTTAATTTAGAAGATAACTATATTTTAGTTAGTGGAAATATTCCAGGAGCTAAAAATTCATTAGTTTTAATTAAAGAAGCTGTTAAGGGTGGTAAGAAAGAAACATTTGAATTAGTTTCTTATGAAGAGCCAGCAGCAGAAGAAGTACAAGAAGTTTCAGAAGAAGCCAAACCAGAAAATACTGAAACTGAAGTTGCTTCAGAAAGCAAGGAGGCATAATAATGGGAAAAGTAAATGTTATTAACCTTAAAGGCGAAAAAGTAAAAGATATTACTTTAGATGCTAAAGTATTTGGCAGTGAAGTAAATGAAATAGTTTTAAAGAAAGCAATTGATTTACAACTTGCTAGTTTAAGACAAGGAACTCAAAAGACTAAAACAAGAGCAGAGGTATCTGGTGGTGGTAGAAAACCTTATAAACAAAAAGGTACTGGTAATGCTCGTCAAGGTTCTATTCGTGCTCCTCATTATAGAGGTGGTGGTGTTGCTTTAAGTATTAATCCAAGAAGTTACACTTTCAAAATGAATAAGAAAGAAAGAGTTTTAGCTTTAAGAAGTGCTTTATCTATGAAAGCACAAGCTAAAGAATTAGTTATTGTTGATTCTTTAGAGATGGCATCTTTAAAAACTAAGGATGTTAAAGATATGATTAAATCATTAAATCTTACTGGTAAAGTATTATTTGTTACTAGTAATGATGCTGAGAACTTATATATGGGTTCTAGAAACTTAAATAAAGTTAATGTTATTTTAAGTGAAGAGTTAAATGTATTTGATATTGTTAACTCTGATGTTGTAGTAATTGATGAAGCAGCTGTTAAAGCAATTGAGGAGGTGCTTAATTAATGAAATCAGATATTATTTATGCACCAGTTATTACTGAAAAATCTAGTAATTTAGCAAGCGATGGTAAGACTTATGTTTTTAAAGTAGCTAAGAGTGCTAATAAAGTACAAATTAAGCAAGCATTTGAGGAAACATTTAATGTTAAAGTTGCTAGTGTAAATACTCTTAATACTAAACCAAAAGATAAGAGAGTAGGAAAATATACTGGACAAAGAAAGACTTATAAGAAGGCTATCATAACTTTATGTGATGGTTATTCTATAGAATTGTAGGTGAATACTTATGGGAATTAGAAAGTATAAACCAACTACCAATGGTAGAAGAGGTATGAGTACATTAATTAATAGTGATATTACTTCTGTTACACCAGAAAAGAGTTTACTTAAAGCTAAGAGCAAAAGTGGTGGACGTAATAATCAAGGTAAGATGACTGTTAGACACATTGGTGGTGGAGCTAAACAAAAATATCGTGTAATTGATTTTAAGAGAAATAAATTTGATGTTCCAGCTAGAGTAGATAGTATTCAATATGATCCAAATAGAAGTGCGAATATTGCTTTATTAATCTATAAAGATGGTGAAAAGAGATATATTATTGCACCTAAAGATTTAAAAGTTGGTACTATTGTTGTTAGCGGACAAAATGTTGATGTTAGAGTTGGTAATGCTATGCCACTTGCTAACATGCCTGTTGGTACTGTTGTACACTGCGTAGAACTTAAACCTGGTAAGGGTGCTGAGATTGCTCGTAGTGCAGGACAAAGTGCTCAAATTCTTGGTAGAGATGGAGCTTATGTTATTTTACGTTTACAATCAGGTGAAACTAGAAAAGTTTTAGGAGTTTGTATGGCAACTATTGGTGTAGTTGGTAATGAAGATTATGAACTTGTAAATTTAGGTAAAGCTGGACGTAAACGTCATATGGGAATTAGACCTACTAACCGTGGTTCAGTTATGAACCCTAATGATCACCCACATGGTGGTGGTGAAGGTCGTGCACCTATCGGTCGTAAGAGCCCACTTACTCCTTGGGGTAAACCTGCTCTTGGACTTAAGACAAGAAAACCAAAGAAAGCTTCTAGCAAATTAATTGTTAGTCGTAAGAAGAAATAGGAGGATCGTTTATGGCAAGAAGTTTAAAAAAAGGACCTTACGTAGCTAAGAGTCTAATGAAAAAAATTAAAAAGTTAAATGCTGAAAATAAAAAAGAAGTTGTAAAAACTTGGTCTCGTCGTTCAACAATCTTCCCTGACTTTATTGGTCATACAATTGCTGTTCATAATGGACGTGAATTTATACCAGTTTATATAACTGAAGAGATGGTTGGTCATAAACTAGGAGAGTTTTCATTAACTCGTAAGTTTACTGGTCATGCAGGAAATAAGTAGGAGGATTAGATGGAAGCTTATGCATTACATAAAATGGCTATTATAGCACCTCGTAAAGCAAGAATGACTCTTGATTTAATTAGAGGTAAGAGCGTTACTGAAGCTAGAAGTATTTTAAAAACTACTAATACTAAAGCTAGTAGATTAATTATTAAGGTTTTAGATTCAGCTACTGCTAATGCTGTTAATAACCTAAATTTAAAAGAAGAAGATTTATTTGTTTCTGAATGTTACATCAATCCAGGACCTATTTTAAAGAGAATTAAATTTGGTTCAAGAACAAAGGTTGATAGAAGAGATAAAAGAACTAGTCACATTTTTGTAAAAGTTAGTGACGGAAATAAGGAGGCTTAAACATGGGACAAAAGGTAAATCCTAATGGATTAAGACTTGGCGTTAATAAAGATTGGCAAAGCAAATGGTATGCTAAGAATGATTATGCCAAATTATTAAATAATGATTTAAAGATTAGAGATTTTTTAAAGACTGAACTTAAAGATGCAGCTTGTTCAGAAATAATCATTGAAAGAAAGAAAAATCGTACTGAGATTAAGATTAATACTGCTAAACCAGGCGTTATTATTGGTCATGGTGGAGCTGATATTGAGAAGTTAAGAGCTAAAATTAAGAGATTAGTTAATGAAGATGTATATGTTACTATTGTTGAAGTTAAGAATCCTAATTTAAGTGCTCAAATTGTAGCTGATCAAATTGCTAGACAAATTGAGAATCGTGCTAATTTTAGAACAGTTCAAAAGAAAGCAATTAAAGATGTTATGAAGGCTGGAGCTGTTGGTGTTAAGACTGCTGTTTCTGGTAGACTTGGTGGAGCTGAAATGGCTCGTACTGAAGGTTATACTGAAGGAACTGTACCTCTACACACAATTCGTGCTGATATAGATTATGCTACTTCTACTGCACCAACTACTTATGGTAAGATTGGTGTTAAGGTTTGGATTTACAAAGGTGAAATCCTTCCTACAAAGAAGAATAATGGAGGTGACGCTCATGTTAATGCCAAAAAGAACTAAGTATCGTAAACCTCATAGATTAAGTTATGAAGGAAAGACTAAAGGAAATAAAGAAATTTCTTTTGGTGAATACGGTTTAATGGCTAAGGAAGGCGGTTATGTAACTGCTAGACAAATAGAGGCTGCTCGTATTGCGATGACTCGTTACATGAAGCGTGGTGGTAAGGTATGGATTAATATCTTCCCACAACTTGCTCGTACACAAAAACCTTTAGAAACTCGTCAAGGTAAAGGTAAAGGTGATGTTAAAGAGTGGGCTGCTGTTGTAAAAGAAGGAAAAATAATGTTTGAAGTTGCAAACGTTAGTGAAGAGATTGCTCGTGAGGCTTTAAGACTTGCATCTCATAAATTAAGTGTTAAGACTAAATTCGTTAAGAAGGAAGAAAGTGGGGTAAAAGATGAAAACTAGTGAAATTCGTAAAATGAATAAAGAAGAAATTAATTCTAAAATTATTGAATTAAAAAAAGAATTATTTGATTTAAGAATGAAACAAGCTACTGGAAATCTTGATAAGCCACATAAGATTAATGCTTTAAGAAAGGATGTAGCTAGATTAAAGACTATACTTACAGAGAAAGATGGGAGTGAAGAATAATGGAAACTAAAGTAAATAAAAAGGCTGAATTAATTGGTAAAGTTGTAAGTAACGCTAATGATAAGACTATTACTGTTTTAGTTGAAACTTATCGTAACCACCCATTATATAAAAAGAGAGTTAAATATTCTAAGAAATATGCTGCTCATGATGAAAATAATATAGCAAAGGTTGGAGACACAGTTAGAATTGCTCAAACTAGACCATTATCTAAAACTAAGAGATATGAACTAGTTGAAGTAACTAAAAAAGCTGTTGTTTTATAGGAGGTAATCTTATGGTAATGCAACAAAGTAAGTTAAAAGTTGCTGACAATTCTGGTGCTCGTGAACTTATGGTTATTAGAGTACTTGGTGGCAGCAAAGTTAGATATGGAAATATCGGTGATGTAGTAGTTGGAACAGTTAAGAAGGCTATTCCAAATGGCACAGTTAAAGAAGGTAAAGTTGTTAAAGCTGTTATTGTTAGAAGTGTACAAGGACTTAGAAGAGAAGATGGTAGTTATATCAAATTTGATGATAATGCTTGCGTTTTAATTAAAGATGATAAGTCACCAATCGGAACTCGTGTTCTTGGTCCAGTTGCTCGTGAACTTAGAGATAAAGAATATACTAAGATTGTTTCACTAGCACCTGAGGTTTTATAGGAGGAACAAATGAAGGTTAAAGTTGGAGATAAAGTTAAAGTACTTACTGGTAAAGATAAAGGTAAGGAAGGAAGAGTAATTGTTACTCTAAAGAAAAAAGACCGTGTTGTTGTTGAAGGTATTAATTTAGTTAAAAAACATCTTAAACCAGGAAGAGCAAATGAAAACGGTGGAATTGTTGAAACTGAAAACTCAATTCATGTTTCTAATGTAAAAGTTATTACTGAAGAAAAGAAAGCTAAAACAACTAAAAAATCTACTAAGAAAGAAGTAGGTGAAAAATAATGAAAGATTTATATAATAATGAAATTAAGAATAGTCTAATGAAGGAATTTAATTATTCTTCTGTTATGGAAGTTCCTAAATTAGAAAAGATTGTTGTTAATATTGGTGTTGGTGATGGTTCTCATGATGAAAAATTAATTGAAGCAGCTAGAAGAGATTTAGAGACTATTACAGGTCAACATGCAGTTATTACTAAGGCTAAGAAATCAATTGCTGGTTTTAAGTTAAGAGAAGGACAATCTATTGGTACTAAGGTTACTTTAAGAGGAGATGCTATGTATAATTTTATGGATAAATTAGTTAAAGTAGCTTTACCTCGTGTAAGAGACTTTAGAGGAATTTCTCCTAAGGCTTTTGATGGTAAGGGAAATTATACTTTAGGTATTAAAGATCAACTTATTTTCCCAGAAATAGTTTTTGATGATGTAGTTAAATTAAGAGGTATGGATATTGTTTTTGTTACAACTGCAAAGACAAATGAAGAAGCACTTTCTTTATTAAAGGGCTTTGGACTTCCATTTAGAAAGTAGGCGAGAAGATGGCAAAGACTAGTTTAAAAGTTAAAAATTCAAGAACTCCTAAATTTAAGGTTAGAGCATACACTCGTTGTTCTAGATGTGGTAGACCTCACGGAGTTTTACGTAAGTTTGGATTATGCCGTATTTGTTTTAGAGAACTTGCAAATGATGGTAAGATTCCTGGCGTAAAGAAATCAAGTTGGTAGAAAGGAAGTTGTAATTATGATGGTAAATGATACGATAGCTGATATGCTTACAAGAATTCGTAATGCTAATCAGATGAGATATGCAAAAGTTTCTGTATTAAATACTAAGATGACAAGAGAAATTGCTTCTATATTAAAAGAAGAAGGATATATTAATTCTTTTGAAGTTAATAAAGAGAGTAATATGTTAGAATTAGAACTTAAATATGGAGAAAATAAGAAAGAAAGAGTTATTGTTGGTTTAAAGAGAATTAGTAAACCAGGCTTAAGAGTATATGTTAAACATGAAGAACTTCCTAGAGTACTAAATGGTTTAGGAATTGCAATAATTTCTACTTCAAAGGGAATCATGACTGATAAAAAGGCTCGTGAAAATGGGCTAGGAGGAGAAGTACTTGCCTATATTTGGTAAGGAAAACTAGGTTATGAGTAGAATTGGAAATAGAAAATTAACAATTCCTGCAGGTGTAACAGTTACTATTGATGGTAATAAAGTTACTGTTAAAGGACCTAAGGGAGAACTTACTAATGAGTTTAATAAACTTATTAAGATTGAACAAGTAGATAATGATATTGTTTGTTCTAGAGATAATGATGCTATTTTTACAAAGAGTATTCATGGAACAACTAATTCATTAATTCAAAATATGCTTATTGGTGTAAGTGAAGGATATACTAAGGAATTAGAAGCTGTTGGTGTTGGATATCGTTTTGCAGTAGCTGGTAATAAGATTACTGTTAGTGCTGGATATTCTCATCCTGTTATTGTAGAAATTCCTGAAGGTTTAAGTGTTGAATCTAAAGTAAATACTGAGCTTGCAATAAGTGGTATTGATAAACAAAAAGTTACTGAATTTGCGGCTAATATTCGTAAAATAAGAAAACCTGAACCATATAAAGGAAAGGGTATTAGATATAAAGGCGAACGTATTAGACGTAAAGAAGGAAAGAAAGCGGCTAAGTAGGAGGGATAGTTATGATAAAGAAAGAATCTAAAAATGTTCAAAGACTTATGAGACATAAAAGAGTTCGTAAGAATATTAGTGGAACAAGTGAAATGCCTAGATTAAATGTATTTAGATCTAATTCACAAATTTATGCTCAAATTATTAATGATGAAACTGGTACTACTTTAGCTAGCTCTTCTAGTGTTCAATTAAAAATTAAAAATGGTGGTAATATTGAAGGTGCTAAATTAGTTGGTGCTGATATTGCTAAGAAAGCTAAAGAAGCTAAAATAAGTAAAGTTGTTTTTGATAGAGGTGGATACCAATATCATGGTCGTGTAGAGGCTTTAGCTGATGCTGCACGTGAAAACGGCTTAGAATTCTAGAGGGAGGGAAATAATGGAAGAAACAGTTAAAAATGAAGTAGTTAATAATACTACTGTTAAGAATAATAAAAACTTTAATAAGGATAGAAAACCTAGAAAAGAATTTAAAAAGAGTTTTGAACCTAAAAAGAAGCTTTTAGAAGAAAAAGTTATTTCTATCACTCGTGTTACTAAGGTTACTAAAGGTGGTCGTCATTTTAGATTTGCTGCTACTATGGTTGTTGGTGATGGTAAGGGCTTAGTTGGTATTGGTACTGGAAAGAGTATTGAAGTACCTGAAGCTATTAAGAAGGGAATTCAAGCTGCTAATAAGAATTTAGTTAAAGTTCAATTAGTAGATGGAAGAACTATACCTCATGAACAAATTGGTAAATGTGGTAGAGCTAAAGTAATGATTAGACCCGCTAAAGAAGGTACTGGTATTATCGCTGGTGGAGCTGTTCGTGCTGTATTAGAGATTGCTGGTGTTAAAGATATAGTTTCTAAATCATTAGGAGCTAATACTCAAGTTAATGTTGCTAAAGCAACACTTGAAGCATTAAAGAGTCAACGTACAAAAGAGCATATTGCTGAATTACGTGGCAAAAAAGTGGAGGAGTTATAATATGAAGTTACATGAATTAAACTCTTTACCAGAAGCAAAGAATATTAAAAGAGTAGGTCGTGGACCTGGATCTGGAATGGGTAAAACATCAACTCGTGGTCAAAAAGGACAAAAAGCTAGAAGTGGCGTTTCTATTAAACCATGGTTTGAAGGTGGACAAAGCCCATTATATAGAAGAATTCCTAAAAGAGGATTTAATAATAAGAGATTTACAGTTAGATTTGCTATTATTAATTTAGATACTTTAAATAGATTTAATGATGGTGATGTTGTAACACTTGAATTATTAAAAGAAAAGGGAATTATTAAGAAAGAATTATCTGGTTTAAAAGTACTAGGTGATGGTGAATTAAATAAAAAGGTTATTGTAAAAGCTAATAGATTTTCTAGTAAAGCTGTTAGCAAAATAGAAGAAGCTGGCGGAACTGCTGAGGTGATTTAATGTTTGCAAATCTTAAGGGACTATTTAGTCCTACTAATAAGGATTTACGCAAAAGGATATTGTTCACCTTAGGGTGTTTAGCAATATTCGCTTTAGGAACAAATATAATGGTTCCTGGAGCAAAAGAAATAACACAAAATTTAGGGTTTTTAGAACTTTTAAATTTGATGAGTGGTGGAGGACTAAAATCTTTTAGTGTATTTGCTTTAGGTGTTGGTCCTTACATTACGGCATCAATTATTACTCAATTATTACAAATGGATATAATTCCATATTTTAAAGAGTTAAAAGAACAAGGAGCAACTGGTAGACAAAAGATTAATCGTATTAATAGATATTTAGGTATTATATTTGCGGTTATTCAAGGTTATTTCTTCTCTTATGCGTTTTTAAAGGGTGCTGGTGCTGATGTTATATTAAAGTCAACAATATATTTAACAGCAGGAACCGCATTTCTACTATGGCTAGGTGATGAAATAACTAAAAAGGGAATTGGGAATGGAGTTTCCTTACTAATTATGGCTGGTATTGTTAATACTTTACCAAAGACATTTATTACTGCTTTTAGTGAACTAGTACTTGCAGAAACATTTACAACATGGACTGGTATTATACTATTTATATTATTTACATTAGTATATTTAGGTATTATAGTTGGAGTTATCTATATGCAAATAGCTGAAAGAAGAGTACCTATTCAGTATTCTAATCGTACTGCTAGTGCATATGGTGGAGAGAAATCTTTTGTTCCAATTAAATTAAATTCAGTAAATGTTATTCCGGTTATATTTGCATCTGCAATTATTGGAATACCATCATTAGTTGCAACAGTAATAAATAAAGAAAGTTTTACTAATTTTGTAAATAATTATATTAATTATACTAGTTATACAGGATTTTTATTGTATATGATATTAATTTTCTTATTTGGATATTTTTATACATTGTTACAATTAAATCCTGATGAAATGGCTGAGAATTTAGATAAAAGCCGTGGTTATATTCCAGGAATTACTCCAGGAGAAGCTACTAGTAAATATTTAAAATATGTTATATCTCGTCTTACAGTAGTTGGTACTATTGGATTAATGATATTAGCTGCTTTACCAATTATATTTTCTAAGGTAAGTAATTTATCTAGTAATGTTACAATTGGTGGAACAGGGTTATTAATTGTAGTAGGTGTAGCATTAGAAACTTATAAACAATTAGAAAGTTCTATTGTTTCAAGAAGTTATACTGGCACTAAGAAGAGGAGAAGAAGATGAAAAATATTATCTTTATAGCTCCTCCAGCTGCTGGTAAAGGAACTCAAAGTGAATTATTAATAAGTAAATATGATTATGAACATATTTCAACTGGTGATTTACTTAGAAATGAAATAAAAAGTGGTTCTGATTTAGGAAAAGAACTAGATAGTATGATGAAAAGTGGTAGTTTGATTAGTGATGAGATAGTTAATAAACTACTTATAAATGCTTTATCAAGTATTACTAAACCATTTATACTTGATGGTTATCCTAGAACTATTAGTCAAGCTTTAAAACTAGATGAGATACTTGCTAGTTTAAATAAGAGCGTTGATGTTGTAGTTTATTTAGATGTAGAAGAAGAACTTGCTATGAAAAGAGCAACTGGTAGGTTAAGTTGTAAATCTTGTAATAGAATTTATCATAAATATTTTTCTAAACCTAAAGTAGAAGGTATTTGTGATGATTGTGGTTCTTCGTTAATTTCAAGAGCAGATGATACACCAGATACTTTTAAAGTAAGATATGATACTTATATGAGTAATACTAAACCTTTATTAGATTTTTATAGTAATAAAAATATTCTTGTTAGGGTAGATGCTAACAAGGAAGCTAAGGAAACGTTTAGTGAAATAGAGAAAGTGATTGGTTAATGGTAAGTATTAAGACTAAAGAAGAAATATTGAAGATGAAGAAGGCTGGTCATGTTAATTATTTAACGCATCAGTATTTAAAGTCTTTAATTAAACCTGGAATTACAACTAAGTATTTAAATGATGAAGCTGATAAGTTTATTAGAGAGCATGGTGGAATACCGGGATTTTTGAATTATGAAGGGTTTCCAGCAAGTATTTGTGTATCTGTAAATGAAGAGGTTGTTCATGGAATTCCTGGAGATAGAACTTTAAAAGAAGGTGATATTGTATCACTTGATATTGGAGTAGTAATTGATGGATATCATTCTGATTCTGCTTGGACTTATCCAGTAGGAAAAGTTAGTGCTGAAAAGCAAAGACTTATGCATCATACTGAGAAAGCACTTTTTATTGGGCTTAAAGAAATACATGATGGAGCTCATTTATATAATATAGGGGCTCGCATTTTAGAGTATTGTAATAAACAAAAGTTAGGTGTTGTTAGAGAACTTGTAGGTCATGGGGTAGGTCGTGATTTACATGAAGACCCAGATGTACCTAATTATGGAAAATACAATACTGGAATGATTTTAAAAGAAGGAATGGTTATTGCGGTTGAACCGATGATAACTGCCGGAAACAGACATATTAACATTTTAGATAATGACTGGACTATTGTTACAGAAGATGGCAGACCAAGTGCTCACTTTGAACATACTGTAGTTGTTACTAAAGATGGATATGAAATATTAACAGGAGAGTGAAAGATGGCTAAAGAAGCTAAAATAGAAGTCGATGGTAAAGTTATAGATGTTATCAAAGATGAATATAAAGTGGAATTAGAAAATGGCTTTGTAGTAACAGCTCACGTTTCTGGTAAAATACGAATGAATATGATTCGCATTTTACCGGGCGATAAAGTTACTATTGAGTTTTCACCATATGATTTAACACGTGGGCGCATAACATATAGAAAATAGGAGGTATTTTTATGAAAGTTAGACCATCAGTAAAGAAAATATGTGCAAAATGCAAAATAATTAGAAGAAAAGGTAAGATTATGGTTATTTGTGATAACCCTAAGCATAAACAAAGACAAGGTTAGGAGGACTTATTATGGCTCGTATTAAAAATGTAGAATTACCAAAAGAAAAGAGAACAGTTATAGGACTTACTTATATTTATGGTATTGGTAGAAGCTTAGCAGAAAAGATTTGTGCTAATACAAAAGTAGATCCTAATAAGAAAATTAAAGATTTAACTAGTGAAGATGAAGCAGCTTTAAGAAAAGAAATTGATAATCATTTAACTGAAGGTGACTTAAGACGTGAAGTTCAAATGAATATCAAAAATAAAATGGAAATAAATTCTTATCAAGGCGTTAGACATAAAAAAGGTTTACCTGTTCATGGACAAAGAACTAGCAGAAATGCTAAGACTCGTAAGGGTAAAGGTAAAGTAGTTGCTAATAAGAAAAAAGTAGGTAAATAGGAGGTAAATTATGGCTTATAATAGAAGAAAAAGAAAAGTTAAAAAGAATATTCCTGAAGCACAAGCACATATTCATTCAACATATAACAATACAGTAGTTTCAATTACTGATGTTAATGGTAATGTGATTAGTTGGGCTTCTGCTGGAACTATTGGTTATAAAGGTTCTAAAAAGAAGACTCCATTTGCTGCTGGACAAAGTGCTGAAGCTGCTGCTAAAGCTGCAATGGACTCTGGAGTAAAAAAAGTAGAAGTATTTGTTAAAGGACTTGGTAGTGGTAGAGAAAATGCTATTCGTTCACTACAAGCTGCTGGATTAGAGATTACTGCTATTAATGATGAAACACCAGTACCACACAATGGTTGTAGACCACCAAAACGTCCAAGAAATTAGGGGAGGAAAGATATTATGAATTTTGAAAAACCGGAATACAAAATTACAGAATATATTGAAAAAAGTAATTATGGAAAGTTTGAAATTGAACCTTTAGAAAGAGGTTTTGGAACAACTATTGGAAATGCACTTAGAAGAGTAATGTTATCATCTATGCCTGGTTCTGCAATAACTAGTGTTAAAATAGATGGTGTAATGCATGAATTTCAAAAAATAGATGGTGTAATTGAAGATGTAACTACAATAGTTTTAAATTTAAAGAGTGTAGTTATTAAAAACCATACTAAAGAAAATAAAACAATTAGATTATCTGCTAATACTGAAGGTGAAGTAAAAGCTGGAGATATTGAGTTAGATGCTGATTTAGAAATTATGAATCCTGACTTAGTTATTTGTACTTTAGTTAAGGGTGGAAAAATTGATATGGAAATGACTGTTGGTAATGGTCGTGGATATGTTGATTCTAAAGAAAACAAGAAATTACTTGGAGATTCTATTCAAGGTTTAATTCCTATTGATTCACTTTATAGTCCAATTGAAAGAGTTGGTTATGAAGTTGAACCTGCAAGAGTTGGACGTAATGAAAATTATGATAAACTAGTTATGGAAGTTTATACTAATGGTTCAATGAGTCCTGAAGAAGCTATGGCACTTGCAGCTAAAATTTTAATTGAACATTTTAAAATTGTTGCTGATTTAAATAATATTGCTGATGCTACAGGAATTATTGCTGAAAAGAAAGTTGATCAAATTATTAAGACTTTAGAAACTCCAATAGAAGAAATTGAATTCTCAGTTAGAGCATATAACTGTTTAAAGAGAGCTGGAATTCATACAATGCAAGATTTAATTGATAAGAGAGAAGTAGATGTTACTAAGATTCGTAACTTAGGTAAGAAATCTCTTAAAGAAGTATTAGATAAAGTTAAAGAAATGGGACTAAGCTTCCGTGATTAGAAAGAGGTAAGTAATATGTTATATCGTAAATTAGGTAGAGAAACTCGCATAAGAAGAAGTATATTAGCTGGACTTACTAAAGATGTAATTAAGAATGAATATGTTGTTACTACTGATGCAAGAGCAAAAGAAGTAAGAAAATTTGTTGATAAGATGATTACTTATGGTAAGGATGGATCTTTAGTATCTAGAAGAAAAGCACTTGCTTTCTTACAAAATGATACAGTAGCAGTTAATAAAGTATTTAATGAACTTGCTAAGCGTTATGAAGGTCGTAATGGTGGTTATACTAGATTAATTAAGTTAACTGAAAGAAAAGGCGACGATGCTATGCAAATTAGAATTGAACTTGTTTAGGTTCAATTCTTTTTTTGTCCAAAATGTAAAATGATTTTTGTCCAAATTGTAAAGCAAAACTTGTCCAAAATGTAAAATAGCATTTACTTATTATTTTTATTATTGTATAATTGTATTAGGTGATAACTTATGAATAAATATATGCCAAGAATTGTTGATAAAGTTTTAGAAAATAAATTAAAATATATGGGTGCGGTATTAATAGAGGGTTGTAAGTGGTGTGGAAAGTCTACTACTGCAAAACAGTTTGCTAAAAGTTATATTGAATTTCAAGATCCTGATAAAAAGTTACAGTATGATAACACCAATCAGACAAAACCATCTTTATTTTTAGAAGGTGACAAACCAAGACTATTTGATGAATGGCAAATGTATCCTGTTGTATGGGATTCAATAAGAATGGATGTTGATCATTCGGGATTAAAAGGACAATACATTCTTACGGGGTCTGCTAGACCTAGCGAGGAGAGCGTAATGCATACTGGAACAGGTAGAATTACAAAACTTTTGATGAGACCAATGAGTTTATTTGAATCTGGTGATTCAAATGGAGCAGTTTCACTTGATGATATAATGAATGGTAAAGACATTTCTGGAGTATCCAAATTAGAGTTTGATGATATTATAAATTTAATGATTAGAGGAGGATGGCCAGAAACTTTAAATATTAACGATGATAATAAATATGAGGTGGCTAAAGATTATATAAAATCTTTATTAAATGAGGGAATTAAAACTATTGATGGAATAGAAAGAAATCCTCAGAAGATGAATGTATTAATTAAAAGTATATCTAGAAATATATCTACGCCAGTTAGTAAGAGCACTATACTAGAAACCGTTAGGCTTGAGTTTGCAAATGAATTATCAAGACCGACTTTAGATGATTATTTAAATGCATTAGAAAGACTTTATATATTAGAAAGTGTTCCGGCAACTAATTTGAATTTAAGGTCTAAAACACCGTTAAGAATAACTCCAAAGTTAGAATTAGTTGATCCTTCTTTAGCAATAGCGGCATTAGATTTGAAAAAACAGGATTTAATAAATGATTTGAATTTAACAGGATTTTTATTTGAAAATTTGTGTATTAGAGACCTAAAAATATATGCTGATGCGATAAATGCAAATTTATCATATTATAGAGATAAAAATGATTTTGAAGTTGATGTTATACTTAGAACTGATAGTGGAAAGTGGGGAGCTATAGAAATAAAATTAGGCGCTGGTTTTATTAATGAGGCCGCAGAAAATTTATTAAAATTTAAAGAGCGTGTTGATATCCAAAAATGCGGTGAACCAGCTTTCTTAATGGTCTTAACAGGAGCAGATTATTCGTATAAGCGAGAAGATGGAGTTTATGTAGTTTCAATTGGTAATTTAAAAAATTAAAACATGAATTTGGCGTTCATGTTTTATTTTGAAATTATACTCTCTAAAGCTAATATAATCATATTATCTAGTGAGGTTTGTCTTTCTTCTGGAGATAGGTCTTCACTGCGTTTATATGGGGAATCAGAAATTGATACTAAACAGGTTGCTTCTTTATTTAAGAATTTTGCTACTGTAAATATTCCAAAAGCTTCCATTTCACTTGCTAATAAATTAATGTTTTTAGGAACTTTGTTTAATAAATGTTCTATACTTTCATATACATCAAATATTTCTGATGTATAAATGGTTCCTTTTGTTATATCAATATTTAGTTTTTTGCTTGTATTAATTATTTTTTGATTTAGATTATTTGAAGAAGATATTTTCTTACTTTTACTCTTAGTTAGAGCATATCTAAAATTGGAATCTGAATAAGCTGATGAAGCTAAAACAATATCTTTAATGTTTAAATCTTTTGATAAGGCACCAGCTGAGCCAATTCTAATAATATTTTTTACGTTATAAAACTTATATAATTCATAAGTGTATAAAGAAGCACTTGGTATTCCCATACCGGAACCAATTACAGTTATTTCTTTACCTTTATAACTTCCAGTAAAGCCTAACATATTACGAATATTATTTATTTCTCTAGCATTATCTAAATACTTTTCAGCAATATACTTAGCTCTTAATGGGTCTCCTGGAAGTAAAACATTTTCTTTAATATTTTCTTTGTTAGTTACAATGTGGATTGGGTTCATATTATCATCTATCTTTCTATTTAAGATTATATCATAAGTAATGGATTAGTGTATACCTAAATTATAGTTGGTTTTTTTCTAATAAAGTTATGTTATAATAATAAATAGATATTTTGCGCGCATAATAAAAGAAGAGGTGACTTATGGTTTATAAAGATTATAAAATGAAGGGTTATACATTACATACAATTAAAACTGATAAGTTTAAAATAGTTCATGTTGAGGTTATTTTTAGAAATAATGTTATAAAAGAAGATATAGCTAAGAGAAATATGCTTTTTGATTATTTAGCTGAGTGTAATTTAAAGTATCCAACTAAAAGGGAGCTTAACTTAGAGTTAGAAGATTTATATAGTGCATCTATATATAATGTTACTAGTAGAATAGGTAATGCGATAGTTTCTAATTTTTGTATGGATTTTATTAATCCTAAACTTGCTTTAGATGATAATTTAACTACTAAGGCTTTTGAATTACTATTTGATATGTTATTTAATCCTTTAGTTCATAATGATGAGTTTGATAATAAGATATTTGATTTTGTATATAATAGATTAAAAAATGAAATGCTAATGATAGGTGAAAATCCGAAGAAGAAAGCAATACTTAGAGCTATGGATAGTTTAAAAGAAAATCCTGCTTCTTGGAATAGTTTAGGAAGTTTAGAAGATTTAGAGAAGGTTACCCCGGA
Source organism: bacterium (assembly GCA_030524925.1). Lineage (GTDB taxonomy): Bacteria > Bacillota_I > Bacilli_A > RF39 > UBA660 > CAG-533. The sequence continues at coordinate 25,131 of JAUNFS010000011.1, forward strand.
AAATTTATTTAAGTATTATAAAGAAGTCCTTAATCATGATTATGTAGATATTTATGTTGTTGGTGATTTAGATATGGATGAGGTAAATAATACTATATCTAAGTTAGCTAAGTTTAATGTTATTAAAAATCATAAAGTAGAGATGTATGTTCCTAATTTTGTGGGAAAGCTTGCTACGTTTAGTGATAAGAATAAAAGTGCTCAAAGTAATATTGTAGTGATACTTAATTTAAAGAATTTAACTAGTTATGAGAAAAAGTACGGAGCTAATATGTATAATCTTATATTAGGTGGAGGATCACTTGATACTAAGTTATATCAGAAGTTAAGAGTTCAAAATTCACTTTGTTATAATGTAATGTCTATGTATCAGAAGTATGATAATTTAATTTATATTACTACTAGTGTAGATGTTAATGCGAGTAAAAAGGCTATAGCTTTAATAAAAGAGGCAGTTAAAGAGATGATTAGTAATGTTAGTGAGGAAGAACTTAATATTGGGAAGGCTTTAGTTAAAAGTAGTATTACAATGTATAGAGATAATATTGGTAGGATAGTTGATAATTCTTTTTATCAAGATGTTAGTGATGTTGATCCTTATGATGTTAGGTTAGAAACTTTTAATAATATGAAAGTTAGTGATGTTACTAGTGTTGCTAAGAAAGCATATATTCAAACAATTTATGTTTTAGAAGGGGGTAAATAATTTGAAAGAAATATTAATTCCTGGTGCTAATGAAAAATTATATTTGTATAAGTTAGATAATGGTTTACAAGTTTATATGGTACCAAACAATAAAACAAAGAATTTTTATATTACTTTAAGTACTAAGTTTGGATCTATTGATACTAAGTTTGAATATAAGGGACATAAGTATGATATGCCAAAGGGGATTGCTCATTATTTAGAACATTTAATGTTTAATATGCCTGATGGTAGTGCTCATGATGTTTTTAGTAAGTTAGGAGCAAGTTCTAATGCTTTTACGTCTTATGATGTAACTTGTTATGAGGTATTTGCTAATAATAAGTTTAAAGAGTGTTTAGAGTATTTAATTAATTATGTTTATACGCCTTATTTTACTAAGGATAATGTTGCTAATGAAAGAGGAATAATTACTGAAGAGATTAAGATGTATGAAGATAGTCCTGGTTCTACGTTGATTAATAGTTTATTACAAAATATATTTGTAAGTGATGAAAGAAGATATTTAGTTAGTGGAACAGTTTCTGATGTTAAGAAGATTACTAAGGAAGATATAGATTTATGTTATGAGGCTTTTTATCATCCTGAGAATATGTTTATGATAATTACAGGAGATTTTGATCCTAGTATGGCGGTTTCAATAATTACTGAAGAAATGAAGAAAAAAGAGTTTAAAGAGTATGTTAAACCGACTTTGTTAAGAGGAAAAGAACCTTTTAAGATTGTGACTGATTATAGTGAAAAAGAAATGGATTTAGAAAAGAACAAGGTTGCAGTAGGGTTTAAGATACCAAAGAGTAGTTTTAGGTCTTTAAAGTTATCTGATAGTGAGGCTTTATTATATATTAATTTATTTACGAGAATAATGTTTGGTTCTACTTCTTTTTTAAGAGAGGAGTTACAAACTAGTGGGGTTATTACTGGTGGAATTAGTATGAATTTAACTGAAACTAGTGATTATTTTGTACAGGTTCTTGCTAGTAGTACAGAGTTTCCTGATTATTTTATTAAGAGAGTTAAAGAGACTTTTGCTTTAAGAGATGTAACTGAAGATGATGTTAGAAGAAAGGTTAATGTTTCAGTAAGTAATTTTATTATGTTATTTGATGAGATAGAAGCTGTTAATAATCAAATTCAGGATGATGTTATAAGTTATGGAGATTATATTTATGATATATTTAATGTTTATAAAAGTTTGAATTTAGAGACACTTGATAAAGTAATGGAAAAATTAGATAAGGTTTTAGTTAGTGTATTTGTGTTAAAACCAAAGAAGGAAGAAGAGTAGGATCTTCTTTTTTAAAGTAAATTGTGCATACATTTGTTTGAACTAACTACCTGAGCGTTAAATTCAAAGATAACTTCTCGTTAGAAATAAAGAGGAGTTTCTTTTTT
>JAUNFS010000012.1 GCA_030524925.1 bacterium
ACAGGGATTTTAGGAGTTTTTTCTTTCTCACAACTGTCAAAGTCAGGATTATATTATAAAATAAACTGAAAATCAACTTATTTTTGTCTAATTTGCTTGCTTTCTTCGTTAGTTTTTCCTAATTCTGATATACTAAGCTTTAATTCTAACTCTGCTCTTTTTAATTTATTAGCTTCTTCAAGTAGTTCATTTTGTCTCTCTAAAGCCATCGCAATTCTATCCATTCTACTAAAAAAATCATATTCTCTACCCATAATAATAACCTCCAAAACAAAATATATTATATAAAATAATAAACTAATTATCAAGAAAAAAGGAGCATTAAGCCCCTAATCTATATAAACACTAACCTAGTGTACTATATTATATTATATAAAATCAAAATAAGACTAATACATCTGCCCAAAAACATTTAATCTATTTAATAATAAAATCTGTAAATGCACTATAGTTTTTTTCATCTTTACTAATAATATATTTATTTATAATAACCACATCCTATCATGAGTATATCATAAAAAAAATAATTTCATATTATTTTCAAGTTCAATCGTCAAATCTCTTTCAAAAAATGATTCTGGAATTTCATGTTCTTCCCAATCATCAAAATGAGATTCAACAACTCCGAATTGTATATATTCTCTTGATCCATTAAATTCTTTTGAAACTACAAAAATACAAGTTGCACCGAATCCATTTCTATTAATATTTGGATTAGTAAGACTACCAAAATCTAAATTGCAGTATGTATTTTTGTTGAGTATCAGATAATTCGTCCCTTATATCATTTTGTCTTAACTGACATTGTCCGCCATTATACATTAATGTTTTTAATCCATCTTCATCATATATACAGTCAATAGTAACATCTTCTAATATTTCATTTGGGAGACAGTCAATTTCAGTTGTTGAACAGATAAATCTTTTTTTATAATATTATTTGCAGATTCTAAATCAGTATCATGTTGATATATTACATAACCACTTTATTTGCAAAAATTATATATTTTTATTAATAAGTTACAAAGTTCGTCACCATAATATTCTTTTGCTTCTTCGTAATTCACAATATTACCCCCTATACCTGTTATATCACACTAATTCATATTCTCTAGCAATCACTCTATCATCAGAGCAATATTTAATTACATATTTATTATCTTGTTTGCAAATAATAATTCCTACTGTATCATTTTCTTCAATAACTTTTATATTCTTATCTATATAATTCATATAAGTCATAATTTGTCCAGTATGCTCTTTCTTAAGTTCTGTTATCTTTAATTCTACGACTACATAACACCTATATTTAATATTATAAAGTAATAAATCAATATAGTTCTATCTATTACCTAATTTAATTGGATATTCACTTTTTATAAATGTAAATCCTATTCCTAATTCTTCTAAAAAGTTTTCAATATCTTCTAGGATTAGTTTTTGTAATATTTTTTCTGATAATATATCATATTTATTATCATTCTTAATCTTAATTGGATTCTTTACAAAGTCAACTACATTTTGTTTGTCTTGATTTAGCAATTTATTTTTTGTAAATTCTGGAAGACTTTCATATTCGTTAGATTTTATTTTTTCTCTTAACTGTCTTATTGATAAATTATTTAATTCAGCTATTTTAACATAGTATTGAAATTTATTATCATCAAACCAAAGAATTTCACAATAATGACTCCAACTTAATTTGGCAGACACTGTCTGCCACTTTTGAGAAACTTTATAGAATTGTCTCATATTTCTTAAATTTCTTTGACTATACCCTGGGCCTAAATCTTCAGTCAATCTTAATGAATACTCTTTAATAATACTTTCTCCATATTGATTGCCTGCATCTAATAATAATTTGCCAACGGTATAGTAAGAATTCAAATCGTTTCTGTTGATTGAATAATTTTTAACTTTCCGATTTATCTCATTATTTACTAATTCTTTTTTTATCTCATTATAATAATTCATATCTACTCCTTCCTATGGACTGCATGTTTCTATTTCTAATTTATCATTTTTTATCTTAAACATAATACTACCATCTTGATCTGTTCTATATATTTTTGAATCACTCAAATTATTTAATACTTCTTTATTGGGATGACCATATCTATTATTTTTGCCAACACTTATAACGCTATATTTAGGATCCATTTCATCTATAAAATTTTTATCACTACTTGTTTTACTTCCATGGTGTCCAATTTTTAATACATCAATACTAGATATATTATATTTATTTAATATCTCTTTCTCTTTTTCTACTCCAGCGTCTCCCATAAACATAAACTTATAACCATCAAGTTCAGTATAAATAACATTTGAATTATCATTTTCATTATCATATTCTTTTGTTTGTAAAAAATATAGTTTGTTATTATCTATATTTAATTCTTTAATACATGAATAATATTTTATTTTCTTTTTATCTAATACTTTAATTAATTCTTTTTCTAATTCATTAAACTCTCCACAATTAAATATAATGTTATCTACTTTAAAATTATTAACTAAGTTAATAGCTTCTCCCATATGATCATAATCACCATGTGTAGCAATAAAATTTAATTTTCTTACCCCAATACTCTTTAAATACTTTATTAAATTAGCACTGATATTTTTATCTCTTATACCTCCACAATCAATTAAATAAGCTTTCTTATTAAGATAGACTAAACTACTATCTCCTTGTGAAACATCAAAATAAACCACTCTATCATAATTAAAAATAATCCTAAAATTAAAAGCATAAATATATAAAAGAGATAGTAAAATAAAAACTTTTCTATTCGTAACTATAAACAAATATAAAATTATATAATAAAGTAAATAAAATACTAATGAAACTTTCGGAACTATAATAAAATAAGCAACCAAATTACTATTTATAAACTTCAAAACTACAATCAAAATATTAATAACCGGCTCTAAAAAAGCACAAACAAAAGTTAAAAGTACTCCTGGATAAATAATTAAACTTAAAAAAGGAACTACCATTAAATTATTTATAATTGAAAAGATATTTACCTCATAATTATAATAAACTGTAATTGGTAAACCAAACAAAAACGCAATAGTACTAGTTATCATTAAATTAATAATATAATTTTTTTTATAATACTTTTTACAAATAATTAAACCCAAACTTACCATAGATGAATATAAAAATCCCATATCATATATAATTAGCGGATTATAAAAAATTAATAAACTAATAGTTAAAAGTAATATATTTTTAATCTCTATCTGTAAATCTAATCTTTTATTAATTCGCAAAAGCAAATAAAAAACTAAACTCCTATAAATACTTGCTGAATAATTTGTAATAATACTAAAACATATTAGAAACATACATGCAAATATTTCCTTATACTTATTTTTCTTTAATAAATATAAAATAATTCCTGACATTAAACTTAAATGCATCCCACTTATTGCAAATAAATGACTAACTCCATTTTTTTGATACATTTGATAATCTTCAAAATTCTTTTTATCACCAATAATTAAAGCCTTAAAATAACTAGAGTTTTTAAACTTGTTACACCTAGCAAGTATCATATTCTTAACTCTATATTTTACCATAATATTAGTATTAATCACTTCAATATTTTTAGCATCTACCTCATAATAAATATAATGATTATACAAATATTTTTGATAATTAAATGTATTAAAAGTTGTGTTTGCTCGTGGCTTATTTAGCTCACCTACTACTTTAATTTTCATCCCTAACACTAAATCTAACTTATCTTTAGAATAATAATTAACAATCAATTTCTCTTTAGCTTTTAAAGTAATCTTGTAGTAATTATTCTTCTCACTTATCTCAGTTATAATACCTACAAAAGTATTATCTTCTTTATTATAGACTGAACTATAACCAATAAGTTTATTTCTAACAAAACTATAACCTAAACTTAAAAGTACTATTAAAACAAAAAAATATTTAAACTGTAATAAGCTCTTTAATTTTATTAAATAATGCATCCCCTATACCACTAACATTTTTAACATCCTCTATACTTTTAAAATTTCCATTCGTATTTCTATAAGAAATTATTGCATTAGCTTTACTTTCACCTAATCCCTTTATTGTAACTAGCTCCTCAGCACTTGCTGTATTAATATTTACTTTTTTAAATTCACTATTCTGATTATCATTTGTGACCGAACTATTATCTTCTTTAACGCAGTTGTTTACCTCTACCGTTTCACAAACACAAGGCACTTCACTAACAACTGTTTTTGCTTCCTCACTTTTAGATAATTCCTTTTTTGTAAAGACATAAACCACCATTTCATTAGTTACCTTTTTAGCTAAATTAATATTAGTTGTTACTGCACTCTTAGTTAAACCTTCTGCTTTATTTATAGCATCCACGACCTTATCACCTTCATTAAGCTCATAAACTCCTGGCTTTTTAACCGCACCTTTCACATCAACAAATATCTTATCAGTTTCTATATTCTTCGTTTCCTCTTTACTAGCATCCACATCATCAGAAACTACACTAAGCTCATCCACGCTTTTTTTATTACCAAAATAATAAAATCCACCAAAACCCAAAACTAGTAAAAATACTAAACCAACAATAACCTCTTTTTTTCTTCTAATTAAAAACTCCATAATACCTCCCTCTATTAGTTATTGTTGTAAGATGCCTCTCAATTTCCTTTTTATATCTCATAAAAAAAACTAAAACATAATCAAAGGTTTTAGTTCTTCTTCATTAATTCGGTAATAAAGAGCAATATCTTCATTTAAATATTTAAATAATATATAATCATTTTCTCTATCACAATAAATATTGCCATTTTTAATTCTCTTAAGATTATCTTCATCTAAATCTATTACTTTAAAATCTAGAAAATCCTCTAAAGATAATAATTTATAATTTCCATTACGTATATCATCCAATGTATAAGCATCTTCTATTTTAAAATCATTTATTTTAGTTCTTACTAATCCAGTCATAACGCCATAAGTTTTTAGATACTCACAAATATCTCTAATTAAAGCTCTAATATAAGTTCCTTTAGAAACTGTACATCTAATTCTAACATCATCATACTCATATTCTAAAAGCTCTATATCATAAATAGTAACCATCTTTTTAGGAGGCACTACTTCTTCATCATGTCTAGCATAATCATAAAGCTTTTTACCATTTACTTTAACAGCAGAATACATTGGTACTTCTTGCATATAAGTCTTTTTAAACTTTTTTAAAGCTCTAACTAATGTTTCTTTTTTTATAAACTTATTTGATGTATCTAAAACTCTACCAGTAGCATCTAATGTATCTGTCAAGATACCTAACTTAAAATCTGCGATATATTCTTTATTATGCATAGTTAAAAGATTATTTAACTTTGTATACTTACCTATTAGACAAACTAGTACGCCAGTCGCCAGTGGATCAAGTGTCCCAATATGTCCAATAGCTTTTGTATTAAAAACTTTATTTAAAACATTAACTACATCTCTACTTGTATAATTTTTTGGTTTATTAACCACTAATAGACCGTTCATCTACTCACGATTTTCACTATGGATTTCTTGAATTATTTCATCAATATGTTCACCATAAAGTGTAGATTCATCAAACTCAAATCTAAGTTCAGGTGTATTTCTTAAATCCATTCTCTTGGCAAGTTCACTTCTTAAAAACGGACTAGCCTTTTTAAGTTCTTCTGCCATTTCCTTACGATCATAATCACCAATATAAGTATAATAAACTTTAGCCATACTTAAATCATTTGTTACTCTAGCTTCAATTAAAGTAACACTTTTAAGCATTTCATTATCTGCTTCTTCAAATAAGATATTAGATAAATGTCTAATAAGCTCAGAAGCAATTCTTTGTAATCTTATATTACTCATCTTTTTACCTCAACATTTTCATAAACTTCAAATACATCTTTTTCTTTTAAATCATTAAAGTTAACAATAGTTATACCACACTCAAGGCCATTCTTAACCTCTTTAACAGTATCTTTTTCTCTTTGTAATGAAGCAATAACTCCATCATAGATAATTACACCATCTCTGATAACTCTAACATTTGCTTTATTCTTAATAATTCCACTAGTTACTATACAACCAGCAATAGCACCAACTTTACTAAACTTAAACATACGTTTAATTTCCGCAGTACCTAATACTTTTTCTTCATATTCAGGATCTAATAATCCTTTCATAGCTAGTTCCATTTCTTCAACTAGTTTATAAATTATTTGATATAGTCTTATTTCAACACTGTATTCTTTAGCAACTTCTTTCGTAATATTAGAAGGCACTACATTAAAACCAATTACTATGGCATCTGATGCATTAGCAAGGATAACATCACTTTCAGTTATTGCTCCTATTCCTGAACGAATAACTTTTATTTTAACACCTTCAACATTAATTTTTTCTAAAGCGTTCTTAACAGCTTCCTCACTACCACGAACATCGCATTTTAAAACTACTTTAATTTCTTTAACACCAGATTGAATCTTACTAAATAGATCATCAAATGAAACAGTTTCTTTCTTTTGTTTTTGATTTTTAAAACTAATTTCTCTCTTTTCAGCAACTTCTCTAGCAATCTTTTCATTTTCAAATGCCATAAACTTATCGCCAGCAGCTGGGCTTCCATTTAATCCAGTAACTTCAACAGGAGTACTAGGTCCAGCAGAAATAATATTTTGACCTTGATCATTTTTTAAAGTTCTAACTCTACCATTAACTACGCCAGCTACTATTGGATCACCTAATCTTAAAGTACCATTTTGAATAAGCAAACTTGCTACACTACCTAGTGCTTTATCTACTCTACTTTCAATAACTGTACCAATTGCATATCTATTAGGATTTGCTTTAAGTTCAGCCATCTCAGCTATTGCTAAAACAGTATCAAGTAATTTATCTATTCCTTCACCAGTTACTGCACTAATATTTACAAAAGGAACATTTCCACCCCATGCTTCAGGAGTTAAATTAAGTTCAGCCATTTCTTGCATTATCTTATCAGGATTAGCACCTTGTTTATCAATCTTATTTACTGCAACTACTATTGGTACATTTGCACTCATCGCATGCTCTACTGCTTCCTTAGTTTGAGGCATAACCCCATCATCAGCTGCTACTACTATAATTACAATATCAGTTACACTAGCTCCTCTAGCACGCATTTCTGTAAATGCCGCATGTCCTGGAGTATCAATAAAAGTCACTTTTTGATTGTTATAATCAATTTGATAAGCACCAATAGCTTGAGTAATTCCGCCAGCTTCTCCTTGAGCTACATGACTCTTTCTAATATAATCTAATAGTGTAGTTTTACCATGATCAACATGACCCATAACCGTAATAACTGGTGGTCTACTAATTAAATCGTTTTCATTATCAATAACTTCATATTCTTCAAAATTAGTGATATCCATAGTTTCACTTTTCTTAAGTGTTTTATTAAACTCTAAAGCTAAAATTTCCGCATTTTCAAATGAAAGTGCTTGATTTAAATTCATCATTAAACCTAAAGATATTAACTTCTTAACAATCTCAGTTCCACTAACACCTAATTTATCCGCAAATGAAGAAACAGTCTCTCCATCTTCATAAAGAACAATATTATCATCACTATTAGCATTCGTTTTGAGCTTTTCTTTATTCTTATACATAGCTTTCTTTTTATTTAAATAATCATTATCTTTATTAGAAAAACTATTTTGTCCTTTTTTCTTAAGCTTTTGCTTCTTTAAAGTAGGTTTTGCTGGTTCCATTTCAGCACCTAAAATATTTTCTACTGCCTCATCTAAAGCATCATTATCTTCAAAAGTAGATTCTGTATTAGTACTAATAATATTAATTGCATTATCTAAAACAATAATATCATCATCTTCTAAAAACGTATCTTTTGAATCAGCTTTAATTCCTAATTCCTTACATTTATTTAATATTTCCTGAACAGTACAACCCATACTTTCTGCATATTCTTTTATACTCATAAGAGTCACCTCTTTCTAAATAGATTTTTTTATTTCTTCATAAATCTCATCATCAACAGTCATTTCAAAAACTTTATTTAAAACTTTATTTTTCTTAGCAAGCTCAATTACAGCTTCATCTTTTTTCATATAACAGCCTCTGCCATTTTGTTTGCCAGTAACATCTACACTTATCTTACCATCAAAAAGTACTACTCTAATTAAATCTCTTTTAGGTAACTTTTCTCTAGTTACTACGCACATACGATATGGTACTTTTTTCAATTTTCATTACCTTCCTCTGTAATTTGCGCTAAAGTTTTAACATTTATTCTAAACTTAGTAAGTTTACTAGCAAGCTTAATATTTATTCCCTTCTTACCAATTGCTAAAGATAAATTCTCATCATTCACAATTGCTAAAGCTTCTCTAGTCTTAGTATTATCAATAATATTTACAATAACATCCTTAGCTGGTGATAAAGCATTAGCTATAAAAGTACTCTCATCTTCATCATACTTAATTAAATCCACTTTTTCTCCATTAAGTTCAGCTAAAATACTAGCAATTCTTGAGCCTCTTTCACCAATACAAGTTCCAATAGGATCTATTTTATCATTAGTAGAATACACTGCAACCTTACTTCTAACACCTGGCTCTCTTGCTACATTAAATAATACTAAAGTTCCATCTTGAAACTCAGGAATTTCACTTTCAAATAATCTCTTAACAAAACCATTATTCTTTCTAGAGCATAAAATTAGTGGTCCCTTAGTAGTAGCTTCTATTTTTTCTAAATATACTTTGATACTACTACCCATTTTAACCTCTTCACCAGGTATCATTTCTGACTTTGGTAAAATTCCTCTAGTTCTACCTAAATCTACGTAATAGTTTTTAGCATCTTCCATTGCAAGCATTCCAACCATTAATTCATCTTGCTTTCCACTAAATTCATCAATAATACTATTTCTTTCAGCTTCACGAATTTTTTGTGTTAAAACTTGTTTAGCCGTAGAAGCAGCAACTCTACCAAAATCATGAGGTGTAACTTCTTCTTCAATAGTTTCACCAACACTAATTCCTGGCACTAACTTTTGTGCATCTTCTAATAAAATTTGTGCATCTTCATTTATCTCTGGTTCAGTATATGTAACATTTCCTTCTTCATCTACAACCTCTTCACCATCAATATAATCATCAACAACAACTAAATAAGAAAATACTTTAATATCACCAGTTTCTCTATTAATAACAACCTTAACATTAGTCTTAGAATTAAAGTTCTTCTTATAAGCAGTAATTAAAGCTTGCTCCATTGCATCAAAAACAATATCTTCGCTTATTCCTTTTTCAGCCGTAATACTCTTAACAGCTTTTATAAACTCTTTACCATTCATTTCTTTAACCTCTCTCCTTGCTTGATATATCTAATATGTACTCCTCATCAATCGGATCACACTCATCCAAAAGTGGATTAATAATATTAGTTGCTTTAACAATTGTATCTAAATCAATACCATTAACCTTATCTAAAGTAATCTTTAAAAAATTATAATTATTTTCCTTAACAAAAGAAACATCACAAACAATAATATCCTCTTTAGCCATCGCATCAGCAACTATCTTTTTAATTTCATCTAATTTTGCTTGCATAAACCTCCTTAAATATTAATAAAAGTGGGAGTTTTATGTCCCACTTAAATCTGCAAGATTATTATATCACACATAATTTCTAATTGTAAAGTTTTTTTAGCTTTCACTAATAAGCTCACTAAGAAAAACTATCTTTAAATCCTGCCTATTAATCTCTGAAATAATCAATTTCATATTACTTAAAGAAGTAGATTCCTTTATCAAAATAATCTCTCCACTACTAATCTTACTTAAAACATCATTAATCTTATTATCACTAGATAAACTAGAAAATACTAAATAATACTTCTTCTTCAAACACAAATCATAATTATTAACATCAAGTAAACAAATTTTAGTACTTTTTTTCTTATTTTTTAAAATACTCTCTAAATCATTAAAATCATTTTTATCTTGATAACCATTCAAATACTCTAAATTATCACTAAAAGAAGTATCCTTATTAGCTAGTAAATCATACTTAATATCTATACTATCTAAATATCTTAATATATCTTTATTGTCTTCAAGCACTAAACTTACCATTCTCTTTTTAGAGTTTCCTCTTATAATTATCTTATCAAGATTTTTATTTAAACTAACATCAGGTTTAATCTCATCATAGACCAAAAAGTTTTCATTAAAATCTCCAAAGTCTTCCATCTTCACAAACGAAGCTTTTAGATTAACACTTCTTCCTGATATCCCTGGAATAATCGTATTATCCTTAATAACCCCATTCACCGGTTCAGTCAAATAATTATCTTGAACGCTCTTTATCTCTTTCATTAAAGGTTTCTTATTATCTAAATAAACTAATACTTTATCAGTTCCATAAAACGAGACAAAAATAAAACTAAATAGAAAAAAGTACTTTAAATATTTCATAGTTATCACCAATAAATCTTATGACTTATCTTCACTTTTATTGTCATTTTTATTACTAGTAGATAAAAAATTTAATCTTTCAACAATTATTTCAGTAATATATTTCTTTTCTTTATCTTCAGTTTCATAACTTTCATTTCTAATCTGTCCACGTACTGCTATTAAATCTCCTTTATGACAATACTCACAAGTTTTTTCAGCAATTCCATCCCATAACTTACATCTAATAAAATCTGCTTCATAAACTCCATCAGCATTCTTATAAGTTCTTGATACTGCCAAATTAATTGTTAAAACCTTTTTTCCTTTATCAGTGGTAACTAGTTCAGGATCTGCTGTAAGCCTGCCAATTAACATAACTAAATTATACATATTTTCCTCCTTTCGCCAAATATATAACATAGTAAAAATAAATAATCAAAAACCTAAAATTTAAAATCCGTACCCAAAAATAAACCAAAAATCAAAATCATCTACCCAAATAAAAAAAATCTGTAAGAAAAAGTATCCAGATTTTAAACTTTAATACTTTTTTAAACAGATTTTAATAATCTATTAAGTTCAACCGCATATTCTACTGGTAATTCCTTCTTAAAATCAGAAATAAATCCCATAATAATTAGTTCTTTTGCTTCATTTTCATCCAATCCCTTACTCATTAAATAAAATAATTTATCAGCACTTACTTTTGAAACACTTGCCTCATGCTCAAGCGTACTACTATCATTTAAAACAATATTTTTTGGAAAAGTATCACTCTTACTAATCTCATCTAAAATAATCGTATCACACTTAACAAAACTCTCAGAGCCGGTCGCATTATTAGCTATCTTTACTAAACCTCTATAATTACTTTCTCCCCCAAATGCAGCTATACTCTTAGAAATAATCGTACTTTTAGTATTCTTACCAATATGAATCATTTTAGCACCAGCATCAAGCTTTTGTCCCTCTTTTGCATAAGCAATACTAATAGAAGTTGCACTAGCATTATCACCAAGCAAAATACAAGACGGATATTTCATTGTCACTTTACTACCAATATTACCATCTATCCACTGCATAAATCCACCATCTAAAACACTAGCTCTTTTAGTAACTAAATTATAAACATCCAAGCTCCAATTTTGAATAGTACTATACTTACACTTAGCATTCTTTTTAACATAAATCTCTACCACTCCCGCATGTAGAGAATTTTCTGAATATGATGCCGCTGTACACCCTTCTATATAAGAAAGTTCTGCCCCTTCATCAACAATAATAATTGTTCTTTCAAACTGGCCCATCGTAATAGTATCCATTCTAAAGTAACTTTGTAACGGCCTATCTAACTTCACACCCTTAGGTATGTAAATAAATGAGCCACCACTCCACAAAGCACCATTTAACGCAGTATACTTATTTTCATCATACTTAACTAAATTATTAAAATACTCTTTAAATAAATCAGGATACTGCTTTAAAGCTTCATCTGTACTCAAAAAGATTACACCATTATTATCTTTTAAGTTATGATAAAAAACTTCACTCTCTATTTGATTTGAAACTCCGCACAAATAACTATTTTCAGCATCAATAACCCCTAACGTCTTAAATGTTTGTCTAACACTCTTATCAACATTATCCCAGTTATCAGTCAAATCACCAATTTTTTTATAATAATTAATCTTATCAAAATCTAAATCAATCTCTGGACCAAAACTTGGATTATCAAGTTCTAAAAACTTCTCAAAAGACTTCAAACGAAACTCAAGCATCCACTTTGGCTCACCCTTTAAATTTGATACTTTCTTTATATATTCCTTTGTTAACTTCATAAAAATCGCCAAAGATATTATAGCAAAAACTAAAAATAAAAAAAAGTCATTAATTAAAGCAAATAAACTTAACCATAACTTTTTCTATCTAGTTTCTTCATCAATCCAACTTAAATATTTATCATACCCATCTATATCACTAAAAATAACCTCAGGAAGTTCATAATTATGATTATCCAAAATTATTTTTTCCACATCTTTATATAAATCTTTCCTAGTCTTCATTTTAAGCAAATACTCTCTATCATTTACTAAATTATCCTTCCACCAATAAGTAGACTCTATATTAAATACTTGTACGCAGCTTACTAACCTTTTTTCTAATAAAATCTTAGAAATATTATCTAACACAGTTTTATTATTACTCGTTGTACTAACAACAATATATTTCCCCATACTACCTCACTCATTATTCTTTATGAAAACATTAACATTCCTATAAACATTCATTTTAAAATTCATATACTTATTTGCCAAATGATATCCACCATCCGAAACAGTTAAAGCACAGTACCTCTTTTTATCACGTAATATCATCTCTAGCATCTTAGAACCATAGCCACGCTCTCTATAATCATCTAATACCACACATGATACAATATAATAGTATAAAGAATTATTAATAAACATCTTAGGACTAACCTGTACATCATTAACAATAACTCCATTAGTAATCGCATCATATAACTCTTTTCTAATAGGTACTGAAACAATATAACCAACACACTTATCCTCATCTAGCAACAGCACAGCTCCATTTTTATCTTTATACCTTTCCAAATACCAATCTAAATCCAAATTATCCCTCTTATAAAAAGTATCATCCATCTCTTTTATCTTACACAAATTATCTTTAGTTAACTTTACTTTTTTAATTTCCAAATCTAATCAAACCTTTCTCTTAATACAACATAATTATATTAAAAAAAGAAAATAAAAAAAAGGCTATTTAGCCTCAACAATTAACTTAATAGCAGTTTTTAAAGTTCCATCAATAGATATATCTGAAAAAGCCGGTATAATAACTAAATTCTTTCCACTAGGAGCTACAAATCCTCTAGCTATTGCTACTGCTTTTATTGCTTGATTTAAACTACCAGCACCTATCGTCTGAATCTCTACTATCCCTTCATCTCTAAAAACATTTGCTATTGCCCCAGCTACCTTACTAGGGTTACTTTTACTAGATACTTTCAATATTTCCATATTTCTTTCCTCCAGTAAAATATATGATTTCTAATACAAAATATACTAAAATCTTTTAGAAAACTCTTCCTTATTCATATTCAAAAACTTAGGAACTTCCCCTAAAGTAATTATCTCCTCTATATGCTTTTCTAATAGTTCTCTAGGTAAATCTGAAGCTAAACAAAAAACATTTTCACCATACTTAGTATTTCCTGAAAACAAATCAGCCCAGTGACAACTAACACAAATTAAAATTGGTACAAGTTTATACTTACCATTAATTATTTTTACTGTATAAGCATTAATTCCATCAGAAGGTAAAAAATTCCCTACTATTGGCATAAGCGGAGTACTTTCTGTAACCAATACCTTAGTTCTATCATCATCATAAACATACATTTTTCCATTAAAAGAACCCACTTTATTTCCCTCAATCTCAGAAGCACTAATCGCCATATCCTCAAATTTAACTCTATAAGAACGTGGTAAATCATCTAATCTATAAAAAAGCTTATCACTACTTATTTTCCTTCTTCTAAGTAAAAACGGTGCTACCTCTTTAAAAACTCCATCATGATTCATATATAATCTATAATTTCCCTCTAAAGTAACATATCTTTTATTTAAAAACTTATCTTCCATTACACTCCCACCTTACTGTAACTCCACAAGGAAGAACTAAACCATTTCTAGATTCAATTCCTAACTCAGTTCCAACAACCGTGCCTTTTCTCTTAATAGTTTTCTTTAAAATATTCTCAATTACTGTTTTTGATAAACCTTCAGTATAAGTATTAACTATAAATAGTAAAGCATCATCACTAAGTAAATTACTACAATCTAAAATCAAATTATACAAATCTTTAGAAACTTGCCAAACTTCATTTTTTGCTCCCCTACCAAATGATGGCGGATCCATTATAATAATATCATACTTATTTCCTCTTCTAAGTTCTCTTTTAACAAGCTTCTTAACATCATCTATATAAAACTTGATGTTTTCACCTTCTAAATGATTAGCTATAACATTTTCCTTAGCCCAATCAATCATTCCCCTAGAAGAATCAACATGTGTAACATTAGCATGTTCCATTAAAGCCGCTATGCTAGCACCACCTGTATAAGCAAATAAATTAAGAACATTAACTTTTCTATTAGCTTTCCTAATAGTTTCTCTAATTATATTCCAGTTATACGCTTGCTCAGGAAATAATCCAGTATGCTTAAATCCCATTAATTTCAAATTAAAAACCATATCTTCATACCTAACTTGCCAAGAACTAGGCATCTTAGAATATACTTTCCACTCTCCGCCACCAGTATTACTTCTTGTATATTCAGCATCAACTTTTATATTTTCATTATCCGGCCAAATAACTAAAGGATCAGGTCTCTTTAAATAATACTTCCCCCATCTTTCATATTTATAACCATTACTCATACTAATTATTTCATAATCTTTAAAATTATTTACTGTCTCCATCTCACTTATTTAAGTACAAATACTTATCCTTTCTAAATAACCTTCTTACCTGCCTATAAACCATTCTTATAAACGCGTGGGTAAATGTTAATGTATATAAATCCTTTAAGGACTCTTCTTCTACCGTAAAATAATTATGTGTAATAACCGTTTGATTTTTTAAACTAAGTAACTTAAGTAAAATTATATCTGTTTTAGATTTTAGACTATACCTACTAGTTACCTCACTACAATTAAATAACTTGCAAGCAACATTTTTAGAAGGACATCCATTTAATGTCACATACTCACAGTACCTACAACACCCGCACTTCTTCTTTGAATTATTTTTTCTCTGAACAATACACTGCCCATTTATAAATGCACAAGCATCTTTAGGAAACTCTTTATCTAAAACCTCACAACACTTATCAAACACAAACTTAATTCTTTTTCTGCGATTCTTAATATTTAATCCCTTTACTAAATTTAATGTATCTTCATCACTATCACTAGTTTGAAACTTTATATTTTTATAAAAGAAACTTCTATACCAAAACAAATATTTATTTAATTGTTTTCTTGTTACTACTTTTTTCTTCATAAAAGCCTCTTTCAAGTGCTATTGTATCATAAAGTAATGAATTTACCAAATTTATATGCTAAACTATGAATATGAAAAAGAAAGATTTATTTATATTAATTTTATGTGTACTAAGCACATTTTTTATTCTTATGCTAATTAATGACATATATCCTCTAGGAAATAATGACCTAGCAATTGCTGATGCTTCAGCTCAGTATGAACCATTTATTTATGACTACATCACCAAACTAAAAAGTTTTAACTATCAAAGTTACTCATTTATGAATTTTCTAGGTAACCCATCAATGTTTAACTTTGTATATTACCTAGCTAGTCCAATAAACTTAGTAGCGCTTCTTTTTAGTAATTATAAACTAATGTATTTAGCTATTTTAATCTGTAAACTACTTATTGCAAGTATTAGTTCATACTACTTCTTCAGTAAATATAACTCTAAAGGAGCCTTAATCGCTTCAATATGTTACATCTACTCCGGCTGGTTTTTAGCTTATTACTTTAACATAATATGGTTAGACGGCTTTATGATGTTTCCCCTTCTTGTTATTGGCGTTCAAAACGTCCTAAAAAATAAGCCAATAATATACATACTAACTCTAACTTACATCTACATATCTAACTTTTACATAGGTTATATGCTATCTTTATTTGTCCTAGTATATTATTTGTTTAAACTATTCACAATGAAAGAACCATACTCTTATAAAATCAAAAACTTCTTACACATGATGTTATACACAGCCGTTGTCATTGGCATCTCTTTCTTTCATATTTATAATGTTTATAATATTATTAACAAAACAAAATTAGTTTCATATAACTACACTAATGTCTTACAAATCAAAGAATTTATTAGTGCTCTATTTTCCGGCAACATCAAAGTAAATTACACAAACTCTAGTGACTATGCAAATATTTGTGTAAGTGTTTTTGCACTCATGGGAGCCTTAGCCTATTTCTTTAATAAAAATATTAATAAAAAAGAGAAAATTCATAATTTAATTCTGGTAGTAATTATTTTAATCGCATTCTTCACACCACAAATAAATTATGTAATTTCAGGATTCACCACTCCAGCTGGTTTCCCACTAAGATACTCTTTTATTTTTAGTTTTCTCCTAATCTATTTAGCACTTAAAAACTATTCAAAAGAAAATATTAGTATCATTAACTACGCTCTAGCCCTACTATACTTAGGATTACTAATCTATTTTTACTATACAAAATCAGTTGACTTAAACATCTTCATTCTAAACATAATAATGATCATAATTTACTTTGGCTATCTAATCTTTAATAAAAAAAGACTCACTAAAATTATCGTTTCATGTTGCATCATCCTAGAATGCCTTGCCACCATCTGTTTAAATTTAAAAGGAACTAATCACATAACTAAAAGTAACTTCTATGACTCTTCTTATAGTTTTAATTACTTTTCCTCTATGACTTATAAAGAACCACTTAATTTTATTGGAAATTTTGGAATATCTACCGATTTTAAATCAACTGTCCGAAATGCAAATGGAATAATAGTCAGCATTATGGAAAAGAAAATATTTGGAGCAAGCAAAGATATTACATCACTTACTCTTGAAGATGATTTTATAACAAACCGAAATAATTACATATCAAAACTAACTAGCATAGACAATGTATACATCAAAGGAAAATATAATCTTAAAAATGATAATAACCTAGTAACCTATCAAGTCAAAGAAGATGGAACTTATTTCTTTGTTATCCACAATAATCAAAACTATGTCATCTGGAATGATAATATCTATATTACAACAAGTGATAGAACCATCTTACCAACAAACTATCAAAACTATCGTATCTCATCAGATCTTTTCACTTGTCTAATAAGCATGGAACTAAAGAAAGATGATGAAGTAATTGTTTCATATACTGATGATAACTTCCGGGAATTATTTATTGAAAACGAGACACTTGCCAAAAAAGTTACTGAAAAATTAAACAAATATGAACCCCAATACGAAATCAAAAAAGATAATCATCTAAAAGGAACTATTACCTTAGATGATGATATGATTATTTACACAACTATTCCTTATGATAAAGACTGGCAAATCAAACTAGACAATAAAGAAATAGTGCCAATATATCTAGAAGGCGGTCTCATTGGTATTGAAGCAGAACCCGGCACACACACCCTAGAACTAAAATACGATGACACTAAACTTTGGCCCTTTATAATTTCATTAGGAAGTATCGGTATCTTTATAATACTTATAAAAAAACACTACAAGAACTAACTTGTAATGTTTCTAATAAGTATTTTTTATTTTTAAATCTTTATCTGTAACAAGAACTCTAATTGCATCCTCAGCTAAATCAAGTAGTCCATTAACTACAAAGAAGAAACCAAGCATCAAAGTCTGAACTGTAGCATTAAAATATAAATTTATACTAGTAAGTATTCCTAGTAATAAAAACAAAGAAAAAGTAACTAAATTAACATAAAACATACCATTTTCCCTATCATGATAATAATCTAACTTAATTAACTTAATAATAGACATAATTCCTACCCAAGATATTAGTGTCAAACTAAGAACCATTGGTGCATTATAACCACTAAACTTAAATCCACTAAAAGATGCTAACATACAAGCAATACTAGTATATAATGCTTCCCTATCAGTTCCATTACGAGTAAGAATATACTCAATTAACTTAACACCAGCATAAACTGCAAAAAGCAAATAAAGTAAATTAACTGGCTCATTTACATTAAACCAAGGAAATATAAACAGCAAAACTCCTAAAAACAACAAAACAAATGAAACTATAATACTAATTCTGTTCTTTATTTTTCTTTCTTTTCTCTTAAAAATCAT
Organism: bacterium; assembly: GCA_030524925.1. Taxonomy (GTDB): domain Bacteria; phylum Bacillota_I; class Bacilli_A; order RF39; family UBA660; genus CAG-533. Next base: position 18,442 of record JAUNFS010000012.1, read on the forward strand.
CTCAAAGCCTCTTTTCTACTAAAATAATTATAATTTAAAACCATTCATTTTGCAATCTCTTCTTATTTATAATATAATAAAATCAAGAAAGGAGCCTAAAAATGTATTTACTAATTATTCTAGCAATTGTTCTAGCTATTTTATTAAGATCTATCAGACAGATTGACGAATATGAAAGAGGCGTAAAGTTTCGTCTAGGAAGATACTGCAAAATCGTAAAACCAGGATGGCGTTTAGTCCTACCTATCTTTGAATCTATGAAAAAAGTTGATATTCGTACTAAAGCCGTAGATGTTCCTGAACAAGATGCTATTACTAAAGACAATGTATCAATAAGAATCAATGCTGTATTATATTATAGTATCTTTGATGCATCTAAAGTAATTATCTCAGTAGAAAACTATAAATATGCTGTAAGCCAGCTTGCTCAAACAACCATGAGAAATGCTGTTGGTGCCGTAACCTTAGATGAATTACTTGCACAAAGAGATAGAATTTCTGAAGAAATATGTAAAATAATTGACGAAGCAACTGACCCATGGGGAATTAAAGTAGAAAATGTTGAACTAAAAGACATTGCTCTACCAGAAGAAATGAAAAGAGTTTTAGCAATTGCTGCTGAAGCCGAAAGAGAAAAAGTTGCTGTTATCACTAAAGCCGAAGGTGAAGTTGAAGCATCACAAAATCTTGCTAAAGCTGCTAAGATAATGGCTACTACTCCAGGAGCTATGCACCTTAGAACTTTATCAACACTAAATGATATTTCCGCTGATAAATCTAACACAATAGTAGTTGCTCTACCAATTGAAATCCTAGAAGCAATCAAAGGAAAATCCGAAAAAAAATAAACTCGCAAGAGTTTTTTTATGCTTTATTTTTCATAACTTTCCTAACAATATCTTCATCATTATATAAAAATAAACTATCTTTAACTAATTCAAATTCTAATTCTTTAGAAGCCATTATTTCTCCATCAACATTAACAATCAAATTCTTATCACTAATAATCTTAACACTCGTTGCCTTAAACTTTTTAACTTCACTATAAGACTCATGCTTTCCCTTTAATAAACCAATCATAACTTTAATAAGTCTAAATCTATTCATCTTCTCTATCAAATAAACATCAAAATAATTATCATCAAACGAAGCTAAAGGCGCAATCTTAAATCCCCCACCATAATATTTTCCATTACAAACTGCCACAGACATATACTTATTAACATAAAGCTTACCATCAACATATATTTTTAATAATTTACTCTTATAATGAAAAAAAGTATGAATTAAACCTAAATAATAAGCAGCACCTGTTTTAAACTTACTCTTAATCTTATTTGCACTATTACAAGTTTCAGCATCTATTCCCACACTAGAAATATTAATAAAATACTTGTCATTAACTTTACCTAAATCAATTTTTTTATTTTTATGTTGATAATTATTTAAACATCTATAAAAATCATTGCCTGACCCAGTTGGAATAATCCCTAGTTTACACTTTCCATAAACTAAGCCATTAACTACTTCATTTAAAGTACCATCTCCTCCAACTGAATAAACAATAACCCTTTTATTATCTTTATATTTACTTGCTATCTTCGTAGCTTCTCCAGGACACTTAGTAACCAAAATTTCATAATCTTTATTTTTAAATATTCTTTTAATATTATCCTTAATAACACTGTAATCAGTTTTACCACTAGCCGGATTAATTATAAAAACATACTTCATCAAACACCACTACTTAATCTTATCAAATCTATTAGCATCCTCATTATAAATATACTTAACTTGTTTACCACTATCAGTATTAACAATATATAATACCTCTACCTCAAATTTCAAAATAACATCATCTTTATCCAAAACTAACTTTTCAGACAAAATATTACCATCACTACTATTAATAAAATATATTGTATTCTTATCTCTTACTAAAGATCTATTCTCACCTAAAATAATCTCATCAAACGCAAGCTTACTTATCTTTCTATTATCTAACCCAATTAAATACCACTTATCTTGAGTCTTGGCACCAATTTTACCACTAGATATCTTAATATCATCATACTGAAAATCAATAACTCCCTTACCATTAGAAAGTGAAACTACCCCATACAAGCCATTACTCTTAACACTAATTAAATCATTAGTAACATCAAAATTACTAACAGTATCTTCTTTAATACTACCAAGCTCTTCATAATTTAAATTAACAGTTACATTACCATTTAAATCCATAACCCCATAAAGGCTTCCATTATTAACTACAAAATACTTAACAGCACTATCATCTTTAACAAAATATAACTTATCATACTCTTGAGATAACTTACTACCCTTCACTAAATCATATAAGTAAATCTTTCCATTATCATTTAAAAGTATCCTACCATTTACAAAATAATTTTTATAAACACTACACTCACCATTACAATTATAAAAATTTACAATCTTATCATTAGATAATAACATAATTGAATTATTATCAACTTTATAATAATAATTAATATCCTCTTTTTCTTTATTTTTAAATATATAATAAGCAGTATATATTCCAACAACTAATACCACTAAAATTAAAACTACTATAATAATTATCTTCTTGTTCTTTATCATTTTTTTACCTCTTAAAAAGTATATCATTTTTAAAATCAATTGTCTAATTTACTTTACACTATTTAAAATAGAATATAAAAAGAGATACATTTCACATCTCATAAAATTAAAATTAAACTGCTATCTTGTAGGGATTAGTTGAAGTGGTAAACTTAAAGAAAAACCTCTAAATGAGGCTTATATTATCTTTTATTACAAGGATTACAGTCATATACATGACACACTTCATTTTCCTCCATACAAGTATAACAAGGAATATAAGTATGATGATATACATGATGATTAACTACTCTAATATTAATTGGCTGTACATGTTCAATTACATGATTAATTTCCCTATGACTTACTCTTTCACAAGGTTTCTCATAAACTGGAGCACACTTACCATCAGCAAAAGTATTCATCATAGCTGGTTCTTCTTCAAAACATCTAGCATCTTTATACATAAAAAAATACACTATCCTTTCTAGTGTATTTTATGTAACTTATCATAGTATGTTATTACTAAAGCCTATCTTTACTAGCTATATCTCATCATCTAAAATTTAAGATAAATTATTTTAAGCAAGATTTAAGTAAGATTTAAGTAAGATAACTATTACCAAAATAGTTATTTTTTTATTCTTACAAACAAAAAAACACTATCACTAGTGTAATTTTTTAATCTTATAAGCCAATAAGTCCTGAATTAACAGTACCACCAAGTTTTTCTACAAAGGTCTTAATATTCTCATCATTAGTAATATTAACAATAATTTTATTTAAATCATCTTCAGTAAGTTCTGTGTAATCAACAGCATTTGTAAGACTTGGAATACTTAAAGCATCTTTATTTTCTTTAATATTAAGCTTAGCATTAAGACTACCAAAATCATTTGAACTATAAGTAAAATCTACCATAGTTTCACTAATTTTAATAACAAAGTTATGATTTAACTCACCAGTTTCATCTAAATCTAATTTCATATCTATAGTAACACTTTTACCATTTACAGTTACATCACCACTAATAACATCTTTTTTAGTACCATCATCAGCCATTGTAAATGTATATTTATTATTATTTACTTTATTAATACCAAATATTTTAACATCTTCAAAATTTAATAATTCAGCTTTAAGCACATTGCCACGATTATCAGTATATAAATAAACTTTTACTTCTATTTCCTTAGAATCAGAATCTTTAATTTCTTCTTCTAAATAACTAATCTCTTCATTTAAGCTACCTTTAACATTAACAGTTTCATCATTATACTCATCAGAAATATTTTCTAAAGCACTAATAAATTCATCATTATTTAAACTAGTAAGGACATCTTTCTTAATTGTATTAAATGTTTTTTCATCTAATAACAAACTATGTTTAACCGCTTTTACATCTTTACCATCAACTGATACTGTTGCATCTTCACTCTTAAAATATTCTTCTTTGAAAGCACTCTTAAGAGCAGCTTCAAACTGACTTATGATAGTTTTTACATCATTAATATTCTTAGTAGAATATGTATCAAATATTTTATCATACTCTTCATCTAAAGTCATTTTAATAGGTTTATCATAAAGCTTAGCTAAATCAAAATAAACACTCTTATTTTGAGCATACATATTTACATTTATTAACTCTTTATCACTATCTAAAATAGTAATACTATTACTCATTTCTTTCTTATCAAAATCAGTAGCAATCTTTCCCTTAAACATAATATCATTAATAAAAGAATACTCAGACTTATTTGCAACATCATCTTTCAAATCTAAATTAAATTTTAAATCATATTCTAGATTAGTTTTCTCTTTTGTTTCATCTAATATTGTGAACATTTCCTTTTTCACATAACTTATTGTACTATCAAAAACTTGTTTAGAGCTTACACTTTTACCAAAGTAAAAATAATAACCACAACCTGCAAGTGCTAGAAGTACAACTACCAAAACCGCAATTAGCCCCTTTTTCATTTTTACCACACTTCCTTCTACTATTAAGTATATACTAAAAGTTAAAAAAAAGATAGTAAAAATTTAAAACGGCATTTTAAAATTTCCACTACTCATTTTTTTCATCATATCTTTCATTGTATCAAATTGTTTTAATAAACGATTAACTTCTTCTACACTTCTACCAGAACCTTTAGCTATTCTTATCTTACGACTAGCTTTTAGTACCTCAGGATGCTTTCTTTCATAAGGTGTCATTGATAACACTATTGCTTCAACATGTGCCATATCTTTTGGATTAATATTTATATTATTAAGTCCCATATTTCTAGCTCCGGGTAGCATCTTCAAAATATTTTCAAGTGGTCCAAGTTTTCTTATTTGTTTCATATTAGTAAGAAAATCTTCTAAATCATAATTTCCTTTTTTCATTTTCTTAGCTAAATTTTCTGCTTCACTTTCATCAATAACACTAGAAGCCTTTTCTGCTATAGATAAAATATCTCCCATATCTAAAATACGTTCAGCCATTCTAACAGGATAAAACTCAGATAAACCATCTAACTTTTCTGAATCACCAACAAACTTAATTGGAATATTCGTTAAATGTCTAACAGATAAAGCAACACCACCCTTAGTATTACCATCCATCTTAGTAAGAATAGCACCAGTAAGCGGTAATTTATTATTAAAACCATTAATTACATTAATCGCATCTTGCCCCATCATTGCATCAATAACTAAAAGTATCTCATCAGGCTTTACGATATCTTTTATATCAGCAAGTTCTTGCATTAAATCTTCATCTATATGTAGTCTACCAGCAGTATCTATAATTACATAATCAAAATTATTAGTTTTAGCATACTCCAAAGCCTCTTTAACTATCTCTCTTGGATCAATCTTCCCTTTATTAAACACTGGAATATTTAAACTTTTACCAACTTCACATAGCTGATCAATAGCAGCAGGTCTATAAACATCACAAGCAACTAGTAAAGGCTTCTTACTATGTTTCTTTCTAACTAAATTAGCTATTTTACCACAAGTAGTAGTCTTACCTGAACCTTGAAGACCTACAAGCATAATAGAACAAAACGCTTTATTAGTAACAAGTGGTGTATACTCTTCACCTAGCAAACTAATAAGCTCATCTTTAACAAGCTTAATAAAAACCTCATCAGGCTTTAAACTCTTGCCAACATCCATTCCTAAAGCCTTATCTTTAACTGACTTAGTAAACTCTTTAACTACATCATAGTTAACATCAGCTTCTAATAAAGCCATTTTAATTTCACGAATAGCATCACCAATATTATCCTCAGTAATTCTACCCATTCCTTTAATATTTTTTATTGCATTACTAATACGGTCTCCCATATATTCAAACATAATTAATCACCAATAATATTATACATAAAAAAAGCCCTTAAATAAAGGCTATTTATAAAATAATAAGAAAATACTAGTTCATAATAACTTTAAATGGATTAGTGGATGTACCATTTCCAGTTACGTTGGTAGAGGGCTTAAGAGAAATTGAAGGACGGACACCGTAGGTGCGATTCACGCTGTAGCCGCCGAAGAAGCCATTGCTGCCGTTAACGTACCAAACGCGAGCGAGGGTATCACCGAAGAAGTCGTTAGGAGACAAAGACCACCACCAAACGTCTGTAGCATTTTCTTGTAAATAAGTTGTTGAGTTTTCTAATCCATAAGCATATCCAGCTAATGCTAATTCATCAGCAGCAATTAAACCGATTTTTGATGTTATTTTACTTAACTCTCCATTGCATTTTAAACTTGGGCCAGTACCACCAGCACTATTACTTGTACTACTTATTAATCTTTGCGTGGCACCATAATATGTTTTATTTGTACCATATCCTAACCCATTAGGACTCCAACCCCATGGATCATAACTTGTATCAGTTACATTTGTTTTATCATTACACCATACACTATTATCTATTACGCTTTCATATGTTTTTAGATTATTATTATACCAAGTTTCTAAATTATTTAGTATTGTACTTTTATTTGTATTTGCATGTGTAGCTTCATATGTACTAGAACCTGGTGTTCCATACTTAAATCCTACATAAGCATTATCATTATAGTTTGTATTAAATGCACTTGTATATGTTGTGCCAGAATATCTAGCAAATGCTGCACTAGTACTATTATTTGCTGAATTACAAGGATTAGCTGCTCCTGCAGTATTATCATTATGTAAAATAAGTTTTACTGAACCATCTCCTCCAACTCTTACTATTCTCCAGCACTTATTAGCAAACTGTACATAGTTATTTGTTACAGCACCTCTAAAATAATAGCTCGTGCCATAATCATCTTCGGTACTTGCTAGTAATGCTTCGGTATCCACTGAAATTTCTGTTCCGGGTGTTGTTGTTGGAGTCTGTACTGTATTACCATTTTTTATTGCTGCTAATAGTGTATTTTTACCAGGATTTTCCCAAGTAGGTAGTGACTCAAATTCAACATTACATCTAGTATTACCATCAGTTATGGTTGTAGTTAGTGCCCATTTCAAACCAGTCCATTCTATACTTTCATTAGCATCTATTTTTTTACCTTTTCTAGTACAATTTACTGTTGCTGTATAATCTTTTGTTGTTGGAAAGGTTGTACTTTCTTCTCCATCTATTAAAGCTGCTACGTATAAATCATCTTTTGGCTCTGTTTTTACGGTTCCAATTACGGATATTTTTACCTGATAATTTTTACTTTCTACTTGCTCACTTGTCCAAGTCTCTTCATTTTCTCCATCTAACCACATTCTAAATTCAAAGTTTCTTTCTTCATTTTTTAGTATTCCATCGCCATCTTTTAATACATAGTTTTCTTTAATACTATAACCAGATAGTGAGGCTGGCGTTTGAATAGATTTTAATGATGAAAGTGCTACTGAATTCATTTCATTATCTCCACTTAGATTTACTTTCACATACTTTGAATCCAAGGGATTTGTCACATTTATTACCGAAACTATCACAATATATTCTAAATAGTTCTTACATTTGTTTTTTATTTTAAATTTATATGGAGTAGTTTTTAATCCTTCACTATCATTTATTGGATATACATTTGTTAGATTAACTGAATTCTCTCCACTAAATTCTAATTCTATACAAGTTGCTGCTAGTGTATTAGTACTATCTTGTGAAGCATAACTATTAAACACGGCATAAGATACACCGACTAGAAGCACAGTTATTAGTAATAATCCCGCTAAAATCATTACACGTTTCCTATATTTTTTTATCACTCTACCACCTATTTTCTTCTTTTATTATATAACAACCCCCCCCCGTGTCAAATATGAATGTGGAAAACTTATCATATATTTAGACACTTTTTAGAGAGGGGCTACTGTTGTATAATA
>JAUNFS010000013.1 GCA_030524925.1 bacterium
ACTAACTATTTCTAGTTAGTAATCTATTATTCTCTGGACGAAAATGTCCGAGTTTAGTATCAATCTGGTGCCATTGAAATAGTTATCTACAACTTTCTCTCAAAGACGATTGATATAAGAATCAATCATTACGTTCATTTTACCACATATTTTTATAAATTACACAAAAAATGTGGGAAATCATTAAATTTATGATATTATATAATTATAAGGGAGGATTAGAATGGAAGCACAAAATACTCAAACAATAGAAAAAATGGGTAAATTATTAAAAATAGCATTAGCTTATTATGGCAAAGAAATTTCATTACCATCAACTCAACTTTTTAGTTTTGACCAAATAAATGATGAAGAGAATTCAATAGAAGGAAAATATAATTATCATATACAATATGGATTTCCACAATCTGGTTGTGTTAGTATGAAATTTAGTTATCTTGAAGAAAACAATTCATTTTCTATAGATAAAATTTCAGTTTATGCACCAACAGCTGATAAAGAGTTTGTTGTTGCAAATTTTGCTCCACAATCTGATTTTGGTGCAATAAGCGTAAGTGCAAACTTTGGGCTTGATATGGATACAAAAAAACACACAAGTTCAGTAGAAATTGAACAAAATCCAAACGCACTAAAAATGTTAGATATGGCTATTAACGATTTAAGTCAAGCAGAAATATTAGGTGAATGTAGAGTTGCAGTTCCAATAGGAAGTGATAGAATTCCTCTATGTAGCACTTCGGTTAAGCCTTTAAACAAAGCAGAAAAGAAGATGAAATAATATAAAATAAAATCATCTTTTTTTCATAGCTATAATTTTTATTAAAAAAGGTTTTAAAAATTAACAAAATAAAACTACTTTTAAATTAATCTAAAAGTAGTCTAAATTTTAGCTATCTCGAAAATATCGAGTAAATACCTATTTGGCGTAATCTACAACTTTCTCTCAGAGAGATTATGTCTAGCAGTTCTGCTTTCTACTTCACTAATTTCATATGCATGAAGTTGTTCTAAAACTAATCCTAATTTTTCAAATACTTCGCGTTCTGTTTTTTCTGTATTTTTTAAATTTAAATAAACCTCATACAAATCATCAATTCTTTTTGAATTTTGATTGACTAAATATTGTTCAACCATATTATCAATATTTAAAATATATCCCATATAATTTTGAGTATATGCAGCACCATAAACTTTTATAAATGCAATTAGTTCTGATGATTTTAGTAGAGTAGTTTTAATAGAATTAAACTGCTTTTTTTGTATTCATTTATAACTTTTAATCTATTGTCCATCCTTAATTCCTCCTCGTTAAATTTATTATTATTTCATCATAAAATTAGTAATTTTAATTAAATTTCCCTTTGAAAATCGTCTTTTTTTAAATAGTTTATCTTTGATGAAAAATATTACTTTTAAATTTTTATCTTTAAAAATGATAATGATTGTCTTAAAGAAAAATCTTCTTCAAATTCTTCAATGTATAATTTTTGACATCATTGACTGGAAAAAAAGTACCTCTAATAATTAAAATATCTTTTTGTTCATTATCATACTTTCTATAATTATGATAATCTACTTTTGTTAGTCCACTCGCATTTGATTTTGCACTTGCTTTACTCCTACTATTTTTCTTACTTTTATCACTACCTAAATGAAATGAATATGCTAATTCTATAATAATCACGCTCTTTTATTTTTTATACTTTGGTTAGTAGTTAAAACTTAGCTTTTGAGAGTATATTTTGTTATGTCAAAATAATTAACCCTTAGGTATTTTGACACAAGTATCAAAATACGGATTAAAAAAGAAAAAACAACCATTTTCAGATTGTTAATGTATATAAAGTTCGAACAGTTCGAACATATTCGTCAATGGTGCTTGCGGAGGGAATCGAACCCTCATGGTCGTAAAACCGCAGCATTTTGAGTGCTGTGCGTCTACCTATTCCGCCACGCAAGCAAATAAATTACATTAATTATTATACAGTAATATATAAAAAAAAACAATATGTAATTTAAGTGTATATCGTTGTGTAAATTGGTTTGTAAATTCAGAAAAAATTATTGAATTAATATATCCCTTATATTTTCTAGGCTAAATGTTTTTTTTAGAAAAAAATAGTCAGAATTTAAAAAATAAAATTTCAAAAAAGCAAAAAAATAGTAAAAAAAACATTGTAATATTTTTATATAAATGTTACTATTGTTTTAGCGTTAAGATAGAGGTGGTAGTAATGCATAATGAAGTTCTTGAAAATCTAGTTGTTGTAAAAAGAAGCGGGCAAAGAGTTTCATTTAATGCCTCTAAAATAGCCGTAGCAATTAAGAAAGCGTTTGATAGCCTTCAAGTATATGATGAGAAAAAAGTATACAAAGTATTTGAAAAAGTATTATCTTATATTAATGAAAACTATAAAGATAGAAAAACAATTAATGTAGAAGATATTCAGGATATTATAGAAAATATTTTAAAGAATGAGAAATGTTATGATGTATATAATTCTTTTAAAGATTATAGACATAAAAGGTCTTTGTCAAGAAAAATATTTACAGAAAAACAACAACATAAATTTTTAAAAGCAGTAGAAAATATTAGTGATAGTAGTATTATTAAACAAGGTTGTAAAAATAGTGATGTGATAGAGTCTTTAAATGAAATGATTTCATCAGAATATACAAAAGCTTATGTTCTTGATAATAAAATGAATAGAGCTAGTGATGATGGAAATATTTATATTAATAATTTATATTTTCCATTTGGTAAGGTATCTAAAATAAGTTTGAAACTAGTTTGTGAAGATAATATTATTGCTTTATTAAATAAATATATTCAGTTACAAAATGATGTTTATGGAGAGATTGCAGTATGTGATTTTGATGAAACGTTAGAAAAGTATTTTATTAATATTTATAAAAATAATTTGAGGATTCGTATTAGTAAATATTTAGAACTTTTTGGTATTTGGAATTTCATAAATAAAGATGAAATAAATTTAAAAATTAGCAAAATAGAAGAAATTGTATCAGCTGATTATTTTAAAGATTTTATTGAAAATGATTTTATAGAAAGAATAATAAATTTTAGTTTAAATGATAGTCTTACATATTTAAAAGGACTAGTTGCTAATAAAATATTAAAGTTATTTGATTTACTTGAAGCAAATACTCATAAAAATAATAGTTTTTCAATTAGTTTTGGAAAAGCTTCTAGTAAGATCGGAAATATTATTAATTTAGAAATCTTGGGGGTCTTAAAAAAGAAGAGATATTTAAATATTAAGTTTATTTTTAAGAATACGAGTAATGCGAGTATTGATGATTTACTAGATATTCTTGATACTAATAAATCATTATATCTAAATAATAGTAATTTTATTTATTTTACTGATGGACTTAAGATGACTGATGATAAATATAGGAATATGATATTATCTGATACGACAGTAAATCTAGCAAGGTTAGGTCTTAAATATCAAAATAAAAATAGAAATGATTTTTTCTTAGAGTTAGATGCTAATATGGAACTTGTTAAAAATGAATTATTACTTGCTTTTGAAACTCTTGGTAATAAAACTAAAAGTGAATTTAATCAGTTATTTAATTTTGAACAGTTTGAAGATAATAAATTAGATGATAATCAGCGTATTAGAAAAATTATTAAGTTTGGTAATTTAGTAATTAGTGTTGCCGGAATAAATGAATGCGTTAGTGTTTTGGAAACTGATGAAAGTAAGAGAGTGTCTTTGTATAAAAAAATTATTAAACATTTAAATGAGCTATGTGCAAATTTTAGCGAAGAAAATAAACTTAATTTTGTTTTAGCAGAGCAATCTAATGTAATTCCAAGAAAAGAACTTATAGAAATAGATAAAGTTATTTATGGTAATTTAAAAGGAGTAACTAGTAAGAAATTTTATGATATTGCTGATTTAAAATATTTTGATATTAATGAATTAAAAGAAATACAAAAAAGTTATACTGGTGGTAAGTTAATAACTATTTTAGTTAATAAAAGAAATATTAATGAAGTAATTAGAAGTATAAAAGATTTAAATATAGATTTTGTTAAATTAGAGGTAAATAGCCATGAAAATTAGTGGATTTAATAAATTAACGCTTTTGGATTATCCAAGGAAAATGGCAGCAATTATTTTTACCGCTGGTTGTAATTACAAGTGTGGTTATTGTCAAAATTCTAGTTTGATTAAAGATGCTGAAGAAAATTTTTCGGAAAGTGAAATTTTAAATTATTTAGCTAGCAGAAAGAAGTTACTTGATGGAGTTGTGATAAGTGGTGGAGAGCCAACTATTCAAAAGGAACTAGAATCTTTTATAAAAAAAATAAAAGAAATTGGACTATTAGTTAAGCTTGATACTAATGGAACTAATCCAGTAGTTATTAAAGAACTTATAGATCATCGTCTAATAGATTATATTGCGATGGATGTGAAGATGAGTTTTGATAAGTATGAAATTGTCACGGGGGTAAAAGCAAATAATAATATTTTAGAAAGTATTGATATTATTAAGAACTCCAAGATAGAACATGAGTTTAGAACTACAATTATTAAGAATTATCATACATTTGATGATATTTATAAGATAGCAAATTTTATTGGTAAAGATGAAAATTATTATTTGCAAAATTTTGAAATGAGTGAGGGAGTTTTAGATAAATCTTTAAAGGGATTTTCTAAAGACGAATTAAGAGAGTTTCAAGATAAATTAAAAGTGGAATTTCCTAACTTAAAAGTTAGAGGAATATAGATTTTATGCAAAAATGAGGAGGAAGAAAAGATGTATAAAGTTAGAAAAAGAGATGGAAAGATAGTTCCATTTGAACTACAAAAAATTACTGAGGCAATTAAGAAGGCATTTGAGGCTGAAGAGACTAATTATGATGATAATGTTATTGATTTTTTAGGACTAAAGGTTACGGCCGATTTTAATGATAAAATTAAGAATAATATTATAGATATAGAAGATATTCAAGATAGCGTAGAGTCTGTTTTATCAAAAGCTGGTTATGCAGATGTAGCTAAAGCTTATATTTTGTATCGTAAACTTCATGAAAAACAAAGAGCAATAGAAAATACAATGTTAGATTATAAAGATGTTGTTAATAGTTATATTAATGTTACTGATTGGCGTGTAAAAGAAAATTCAACAGTAACTTATTCAGTTGGTGGTCTTATTTTAAGCAATTCAGGAAGTATAACTGCTAATTACTGGCTTAGTGAGGTTTATGATAAAGAGATAGCTGATGCTCATCGTAATTGTGATATTCATATTCATGATTTATCTATGCTTACTGGTTATTGTGCTGGATGGAGTTTAAAACAATTAATTCAAGAAGGTCTTGGTGGTGTACCAGGAAAGATAACAAGTAGTCCAGCAAAGCATTTAAGTACATTATGCAATCAAATGGTTAACTTTTTAGGAATTATGCAAAATGAATGGGCTGGGGCACAAGCTTTCTCATCTTTTGATACATATTTAGCACCATTTGTTAAGATTGATAATTTAACTCAAAAAGAGGTTAAACAAGCTGTTCAGTCATTTGTTTATGGCGTTAATACACCATCAAGATGGGGAACACAAGCACCATTTACAAATATCACATTAGACTGGACAGTTCCAAATGATTTAGCTGAATTAAATGCTATTGTAGGTGGCAAAGAACAAAATTTTAAATATAAAGATTGTCAAAAAGAAATGGATATGGTTAATAAAGCATTTATTGAAATTATGATTGAAGGAGATGCTAATGGTAGAGGATTCCAGTATCCTATTCCAACATATTCAATTACTAAAGATTTTGATTGGTCAGAGACAGAAAATAATAAAATGTTATTTGAAATGACTGCTAAGTATGGGACTCCTTATTTTTCAAATTATATTAATAGTGATATGGAACCTTCTGATGTTAGAAGTATGTGTTGTAGGTTAAGACTTGATTTAAGAGAATTACGTAAGAAAAGTGGTGGATTCTTTGGTAGTGGAGAGTCTACTGGATCAATTGGTGTTGTTACAATAAATATTCCAAGAATAGCTTATTTAAGTACTGATGAGAAAGATTTTTATAATAGATTAGAGAAGATGATGAATTTATCTGCTAGATCATTAAAGATTAAGAGAAATGTAATTACTAAGTTATTAAATGAGGGATTATATCCATATACCAAGAGATATTTAGGAACTTTTGAAAATCATTTTTCTACTATTGGATTAGTAGGTATGAATGAAGCTTGTTTAAATGCTAACTGGATTAAAGAAGATTTAACTCATGAGAAAGCCCAAAAGTTTACAAAAGATGTTTTGAATTTCATGCGTGAAAAGTTATCTGATTATCAAGAAGAGTATGGAGACTTATATAATTTAGAAGCTACACCAGCTGAGTCAACATCATATCGTCTAGCTAAAAAGGATAAAGCGTTATATCCAAATATTATTACAGCTTCTGATGATGAAACTCCATATTATACTAATTCTAGTCATTTACCTGTTGGTTATACAGAAGATATTTTTACGGCTTTAGATATTCAAGATGAATTACAAACTTTATATACATCTGGAACAGTATTCCATGCGTTCTTAGGAGAAAGATTAGAGGATTGGCAGGCTGCTGCTAGTTTAGTTAAAAAAATAGCTGAAAATTATAAATTACCTTATTACACACTTTCACCAACATATTCTGTTTGTAAGAATCATGGTTATATTTTAGGTGAAGTATGGACTTGCCCTGATTGTGGTCAAGAAACTGAGGTTTATAGTCGTATTACTGGTTATTATCGTCCTGTTAAGAACTGGAATGATGGTAAAGCTAAAGAATATAAGATGCGTAAGGTTTATGATTTAAACCATTCATGTATGCATAAAGAACATAAAGAGTGCAAAGATGAAATATTATTATTTGGTACTAAGACATGTCCTAATTGTAAGGTAGCTAAAACTTTACTTGATAAAGCTAAAGTTAAGTATAGATATGTGGATGCTGAGGAGGATGTTAGTCTTACTAAAGAACTTATGGTAAAACAAGCTCCAACACTTGTAATAATTAAAGATGGCGTTAAGGAAAATATTAATAATTTATCAAATATTAAAAAGTATATTGAGGACTTAAAGAAATAATGTACGATTTAATAATAATTGGTGCTGGGCCAGCAGGTTTAACTGCTGGCATTTATGCCAGACGATTTAATTTAAAAACTTTAATTATTGAAAAGGAGTCTATAGGTGGTCAAATAGCTTCAGCGCCACTTGTAGAAAATTACCCAGGTTTTAATAAAATAAGTGGGGCGGAGCTTGCTAATAATTTTTATGAACAATATATAGATTTAGGTGGCGATTTAGAAATAGCTGAGGTTTTAAAAATAGATGCTGGTAAAGAAAAAACAGTGGTTACTGATAGTGGAGACTTTACTGCTAAAAGCATTATACTAGCTACTGGTGCTAAGTATCGTCATTTAGATATAGATAGAGAAGAAGAATTACTTGGAAAAGGCATTCATTTTTGTGCAACGTGTGATGGCTCTTTTTATAAAGATAAAACAGTTGCAGTAATTGGTGGGGCTAATACTGCTGTTAGTAGTGCCTTATATTTATCGGCTATTTGTAAAAAGGTCTATTTAATATATCGTAAAGATAAACTTAGATGTGAAAGCAGTTTAATTAAGGATCTTAATGAAAGAAAAAATATTGAGGTTTTATATAATTCAGTAGTAGAGTCTTTAGTTGGCGAAGAACTTAATAAAATTATTATAAATAATGCTGGAACTAAAAAAGAACTAGAGGTTTCAGGTGTATTTGTTTCTATTGGTCATGATGCTAGTACAAACTTAGTTAAAGATGTTTTAGATCTTGATGATGGCGGGTATATAATAAGTTCTACTTGTAATACAAAACTTGATGGGGTTTTTGTGGCTGGTGATTGTCGTAGTAAAAAAATTAGACAGTTAACTACGGCAGTAAGTGATGGAACAGTAGCAGCTATGGCAGCAATAGATTATTTAAAGGGTGATATGAAATGAGAAGAAGAGGTTTTGAAATAGCTAAAGGATGGGAAAACAAAAATATTAACTTGCCAGTTAGAAAAACAAAGTTTTCAGTTGGTTATGATATTGAAGCTGCTGAAGATGTGGTAATTCATCCATTTAAATTAGGTGATAAACCGGTTTTAGTGCCAACAGGATTAAAAGCGTATTGTCAGCCAGATGAGTGGTATATGTTAGCTAACAGAAGTTCTAATCCTTTTAAAAAGGGACTTGTACTTGCTAATGGAATAGGGTTAATAGATTGTGATTACTATGGAAATCCTGATAATGATGGTCACATGATGTTTGCTTATTATAACTTTTTTGATCAAGATGTTTTGATTAAAAAGGGAGATGTTGTTGGCCAAGCAGTATTTTTAAAATATTTGGTTACCGATGATGATTCAGCAGAAGGTGATAGACAAGGTGGATTTGGTTCTACTAATAAATAAAAAAATTGGGTTTTTTAATCCAATTTTTTTATGCAAAATTCCCATAATGTTTTTGGCTTTTCATATCTATCCATGTGTTTTTCTTCTAAAAATATTATTTTAAAATTTGCAAATAATTCTTGAAAATCATCTTGTATGAAAAATCTTTTATATATTTTACCGTCGTAATAAAAATTTTCTTCCAGAGTTTGGGCATCTATTGGAATGTGATATTTGTCATTAGCGGAATTAACCCTACCAATTAAGTAGCCACCTGAAGTTAGAACTCTTTTTATTTCATTTATTATTTCTTGTGTTTGCTCTTTATCAAAATAGTGAAGTGCTAAGTCAGCAATTATTACATTTAATTCATTATCATTAAATGGCAAGCGTTTTGTGATATCAATATTCATTGTCTTTAGATTTGGATGCTCTTTATTTAAGATATTAATAACTTCTTTAGAAAAGTCAGTAGCGATGATGTTTTGATATCCTTTACTAAGTAAATAAATGCTTGTGTATGCTCTACCACAGCCAAGTTCTAATATTTTATCTTCTTTATTTAATAAACTAGTGTATTTATTAAACCATTCGTCGTATGATGATGTATATTGTAAGTGGATGTTATCCCAATATTTATCTAAATTTTTCATAGTTTCACCAGTTTTATTTTATCAAAGAAATATTTATTGTTCAATCATACTTTAAAGTTTGAGATATAAAGTTCTACTTTTTTGATAATTGTGTTATAATTTGTTTATGTCCTTGTAGCACAGCAGGATAGTGCAATCGCCTCCTAAGCGATAGGTCGGCAGTTCGAATCTGCCCAAGGACGCCATTTGAATATGTGAGACTTTTAAGGGTCTTTTTTATATTTATAAATTTAAATTTGACAATATCTTTTGTTTATTTTATAATTTGTTTATAAATTGATGAGTCAGAAGAGTAGATTTTGATAATTTAATAGAGAGTAGCTGGTTGGTGGAAAGCTATAAATTGTTGATTTTGAATTGGGCTGATGAGAGACTACCGAATATTTAGTAGGCTAGTACGGAGTATTTCTCTTCGTTAAAAAAAAGAACTTGTATGTTTGTACAAGAACATCTTTTAGGTGGCAAAATAAGTTATTAAATCTTATCCTATTATGAAGGGTAAGATTTTTTTTAGAAAGAAGGATTATAATGGGAAAAATTATATTAACAGGTGAAAGACCAACAGGACCACTACATATAGGTCATTATGTAGGGTCGTTAAGAAATAGGGTTAGAATTCAAAATGAAGGTGATTATGATGAGATGTATTTGTTTGCGGCTGATTCTCAGGCACTTACTGATAATTTTGATAATCCTAAAAAGATAAGAGATAATGTTTTTGAAGTGGCTTTAGATAATTTAGCGTGCGGTATTGATCCAAATAAAGTTAATTATTTTATTCAGTCGGAGGTTTCTGAACTAACTGAGCTTACATTTTACTATATGAATTTAGTTACTGTTTCAAGGTTATATCGTAATCCAACGGTTAAGGAAGAAATAAAACTAAGAGGTTTTGAAGATAGTATTCCAGCGGGGTTTTTTACTTATCCAGTAAGTCAAACAGCTGATATTACTGCATTTAAAGCAAATGTTGTGCCAGTTGGTGATGATCAATTACCAATGATAGAACAAGCTAGAGAAATAGTTCGTAAGTTTAATTCAATTTATGGTGAAACTTTAGTAGAGCCAGAAGCTATGCTTCCTAAGAGTGAAAATGAAAGAAGATTGGTAGGAACCGATGGCAGTGCTAAAATGAGTAAGAGTTTAGGCAACTGTATTTACTTAAAAGATAGTGCTGAAGAGATTAAGAGAAAAGTCTTTTCTATGTATACAGATCCTAACCATATTAAAATAAGTGATCCTGGTAAAGTAGAAGGAAATGTTGTGTTTACTTATTTAGATGTTTTTTGTAAAGAAGATTCATTTGAAAAATACTTGCCAGAGTATAAAAATTTAGATGAATTAAAAGATCATTATCGTCGTGGTGGTTTGGGTGATATGAAGATTAAAGCTTTCTTAAATGACGTTTTACAAGAAGAGTTAAAACCCATTAGAGAAAAAAGGGAGGAACTTGCTAAGAATCCTGAATATGTTTATAGTGTGTTAAAACAAGGAACTGAAAATGCCCGTAAAAAAGCAGCTGAGACTTTAAAAGAAGTAAAGAAAGCTATGATGTTAGATTATTTTGAATAATGCCTTTAAAAATTTAAAGAAGTGTAGTATATTATTAAGTGCTTAGGTGGTATCATGATTAATAATAGAAAGTATTTTTTTAAATTTTTTTTGATATTAATATCTTTTATGATAATAGTTGTTACTTTTTTTGAGGCTAAGAAAAGTCCAACTTATAAATTAGAGATAATTAGTTCTTATGGGGATAATGAAGCATATCATCCTAAAATACTTAATTTTAGTAAAAAGTGGAATGGTTATAAATATTGGATGAGTTATACGCCATATCCTAGAGGAAATTCTGATTTGGAAAATCCGCATATTGCAGTTAGTAATGATTTAATTAATTGGTATGCACCAAATAGTGAAAATAAACCTCTTGATGAGGTGACTGATTTAAAAGCAAAAAAAAGGTATAATTCTGATTCTCATATTGTTTATAATAAAGATAAAAATATATTGATTTGTTTTTGGAGATATGTAGATGATACGAAAAAGCAAGTGATAATATATAAGATGGAAAGTGCAGATGGAGTTAATTGGTCTAATAAAGAAGAGGTTATGGTAAGTAATGATCGTTTTCTAAAAGACTATGTTAGTCCGGTTATTATTTATGATAAAAAAATTTATAAAATTTGGTATTTAGATGTAAAAAATACACTTAGGTATGCAGAAAGTAAAGATACTTTTAACTGGGAAGATAAAGAGGTTATTAAATTTAATTATCCTGAAAAATTAGATAGTTGGCATATGGATGTTATAAAAACTAAAAAGGGATATGAAATGATAGTAGCTGCTTATGATAAATGGAGAAATCATAATAGAATGAATCTTTATTATACTAAGAGTAAAGATGAGGTTCATTTTGAAGATGCAGTATTAATATTGGAACCTGAAAGAAATACTTTAAATTTTGATAATGCGGGAATATATCGTTCTAGTTTCATATATCAAGATGGATATTATTATCTATATTATGGAGCGGTTAGTTATTTAGGAGAAAGAGGTATTGGTTTTGCTTACGGGAAGGATATTACTGATTTAAAGAGAGATAAAACTAATTATAAAGATCCTAAAGAGGTTAAGAAATTAATAAAAAAATTAAATAATTTGAAAAAGAAAAGTTAATTGACAATTAGTGACATTTTATTTATACTTATATTATAAAATAGGAGAGTTTATGAAAAAGTATTTATGTTTGTTTATTAGTTGTCTTTTTTTTGGTTTGAGTGAAATAGAAGCTCTTACTTGGGTTAAAAATAAAGATAATGTTTGTACGGAAACCGAGGAATATATTAGATGGAAGAATTTGCCTAGTAGTGAAAAAGATAATTATTTTATGCCAATTAGGTGTGAAGAATTTTTAAAAAGGGATAAGAGCATTACATCAACTTCACTTGGAAATCCATTTAATGTAGATTATAAAACAGCTAAAAAGTTTTCATTGCTTGAACAAAATAAATTAACGCCAGTTAAAGATCAGGGTAGTAGTGGACTTTGTTGGACATTTACAACAAATGCAGTAGTTGAATCATCATATTTAATTGAACAAAATCAATCACTAGATTTGTCGGAGAAGCATCTTGATTATAATTCATTACGTACATTAGATGATGGAACAAATAATGAATTTGGTTTTAGTAGTAGAACTAAAAATCAAGGTGGACAGTTTTTAATGAGTGGAGCTTATTTAGCTAGTGGTAGAGGACCGGTGTTGGAAACTAAACTACCATGGAGTAATACGACTGCTAATAAGAGTAATACCTTAAATCAAAAAGCAGATTATTATGTATCTGATGTAGATTTTTTATTTAGTTCAACTTGTAGTAATGATGCAATACTTAAAATAAAAGAAAAATTAGTAAATTATGGTGCGGTTGGTGCGAGAATTTACGATGAAATAAGTAGTAAATATTTATCAAGTGATAAATCATCTTATTACTATTATGGAACTGAGGGCGTTAATCATGCAATTACCATTGTTGGTTGGGATGATGATTATAGTGCTAGTAATTTTGTAAAGACACCAGCTGGTAATGGAGCATGGCTTGTTAAAGATTCTTATCTAAATTTATTTGGTGGCTCTAATGGATTACCAAAAGGTTACGCTTATGTAAGTTATTATGATAATCATCTATGTTCATTTAATATGAGTGCTTATAATATAACTAATAAAATAAGTGATAATTTATATACGTATGCTAAACTTGGATATAATGAAGATTTATCAATTGGTTCATCAACTATGTATTTTAAAAATATTTATACGAGAAAGAGTAGTCAAGAACAACTTAATAAGATTAGTTTATATCTAGGTACTGGTGATAAGTATGAACTATATTATAGTGAGACAGATGATTTTAATAGTGCAACTTTAATTGGTAGTGGTTCAGCAACCAAAGATGGATATACAACTGTTAATTTATCTAATCCAGTAAATATAAATAGTGATAAGTTTTATGTTTATGTAAAATATACTTCTAATTATTTTGCTGGTTCTCAATATTATTATCCTGCTGCTAGAGTGGATTCTTCGTCTAGTAATGCTGATTTAATATACTATAGAGTATCTAATCTGGATACTGGGGTGTCATTTTATAGTGGGGATGCTAGTAGTTGGACTGATACATTAAGTAATAGTAGTATAGAATTTTATTTACCAATAAATGTATTTACTGATAATGTAACATCCACGATAACTGAAAGTATTACTATTATGAGTACTGAGAAGAGTAGCGATAATATTAATAGTACTGATGGAGGATATTTTAAGTTTAATTTAAAATTAAGTGCAATAGATTTAGATGATGTTAAAGTAAATATTTATGATAATAATGGGAAAGATGTTACTGATTTATTTAATTTAAGTAAGTATGATACTGGTTATAAGGTAGAATTAACTAGTAAGGTAAGTGCTGGAAGTTTTACAATTAGATTTACTTACAATGATAAAAAGGCTGAACAAAGTTTTACTGTATTAGAAAAAGCTAGAGAAACTATTTATGTAAAAAGTATTCAAATAACTGGTGCTGATGAAGTATCTGTAGGTGGTACACTTAATTTAAGTGCTGAGGTGCTTCCAGCTGATGCTGATACAAAAAGTGTAAGGTGGTCTAGTAGTAATCCGTCTTTTGCAACAGTAGATCAAAATGGTATAGTAAAAGGACTATCAGCTGGAAGTGTAACAATTACAGTTACTAGTACAGATGGAAGTAACGTTAGTGCTTATAAACTAGTAAAAATTATTGATATTAATAAAGAAGAAGGAAATGGAGAAACAGTTATAAATAATCCTATTGGTGATAAAAGTACAAATAATCCTGATACAGGTTTTAGTGATGTGACAACAATATTATTAATAAGTACATTAGTTGGTGTGATAATTTTTATGTATACTAAAAAATATAATTTATTTAAAAAGTTTTAAAGCAAGTTAGATTTAACTTGTTTTTACATTTAAATATAGTAAAATATATTTATGAAAGAAGGTTTTATTATGAAGTATATTAGTTTATTACCTGCTGATGTTTATACTGTTATTAATAAGACTATTCTTACAGAGTATGATAGAAGAAATATTATTAATTTATATGAACCAATAGTTGGGTCTTTACCAATTAGTTTGTATTTAACTTTATGGAGTGATTTAGATAAAAGAGAGATTATTAGTAAGACTTTTAATCATCATCATTTGATGACTTTATTAAAGACAAGATTGGATGATATTAAAGATGCTAGGAAAGCACTTGAAGCAGTTGGGTTACTTAAATCTTATTTAAAAAAGGGAGAGTCTTTAAATAGTTATGTTTATGAACTTTTTTCACCACTTTCTGCTTATGAGTTTTTTAATCATCCGGTACTTAATGTAGTTCTTTATAATAATATTGGTGGAGAAGAATATAATTGTTTAGTTAAATATTATAAAAAGATGACTTTTAATTATAGTGATTATGAAGATGTAAGTGCGAAGTTAAATATGACTTTTACTAGTACTCCAGGTAATTTCTTAAATGGAGAAGAGATAAAAGATAAGAGTGTTGGTAAGCCGGAGATAGAAGAGTTAATTGATTTTAATCTGCTTGCTTCATCTATTTCAGGAAGAATTTTAAATGAGAAGACATTAAATAAGAAAAATAAAGAACTTATAAATTCGTTAGCTTTTGTTTATAATTTAGATACTTTAAAGATGAGTGAGTTATTAAGATTATGTTTAGATGAAAGTGGCTCAATTGATAGGGAATTACTAAAAAAAGAAGTACGTAGATATTATGAGTATAATAATGGGGGTAAGCTTCCAACACTGATTTATCGTACTCAGCCGGATTATTTAAAAGCACCTGAGGGTGATTTATCTAATAGAGGTAAGATGGTTTATATTTTTGAAAATACTACGCCTTATGATTTTATTAGAAGTAAGTATAAGATTGGAACTCCAACTAGTTCAGATTTAAAGATATTAGAATATTTAGCAGTTGATTTAAATATGACACCTGCAGTTATTAATGTACTTGTTGATTATGTCCTTAGAATTAATAATAATAAGCTTACTAAAGCATTTGTTGAGACAATTGCAGGGCAGTGGGCAAGGCTTGGTATAAAAACTGCGAGAGATGCGATGAAAGAGGCTGAAAAAGAATATAAAAAGAAACCTAAGAAAGAAACTAAAACAATAAGTAGTTTACCTGTTTGGTTTAATGAAGAAACTCAAAAGAAAGAACTTAGTGAAGAAGAACAAAAAGAGATGGAAGCATTATTAAAGGAGTTTAGATAATGATTAAGGCAGATAATGAAATAAATAAATATAAATTAAATGATTTAGATGATAAGTTAAAAAGAGAGTATGCTAAGAGTTTGAGTAATGAAGAGTTTAAGAAGATTCTTAGAAAATTAAAGATTAAAGATAGTATAGCGTATAAATATACTTCTAAGATTGAAAGAACAATGAATGAACTTAATAATTGTAAAGGATGCAAGAGTTTATATACTTGTAAGAATAAAGTATGTGGGATGGTATATTATCCTGATGTTTTAGATGATGCTTTAGTTTTTAATTATGTAGCTTGTAAGTTCAAGAAAGAAGATATTAAGAATAAAGAAGAGATAAAGACCACCTTTTTTGAGATGCCACTTGAAATTAGAATGGCTAGAATGAGTAATATAGATGTTAGTGATGCTAAGAGAGTTAAAGTTATTAAGTGGTTAAAGAAATTTTTTGATGATTATAAAGCTGGAAAGAGAACTAAAGGATTATATTTGCATGGTTCTTTTGGTTCGGGAAAGACTTATTTAGTTAGTGCTTTATTAAATGAATTATCTAAGGATAATGTTAAAACTTTAGTAGTATATTATCCTGAGTTATTAAGAAGTATTAAAGAAACTTTTAATTTAGGTGAATCACTTTTTTCTGATAGGATTAAAGAGATAAAGACAGCAGATATTTTACTTTTAGATGATATTGGAGCAGAAACTGTTACTGGGTGGAATAGAGATGAAATTCTTGGAACTATATTACAGTATAGAATGGAAGAAAAATTACCAACATTTTTTACTTCTAATTTAACGATAGAAGAGTTAGAAGAACACTTTGTAATGAATAAGAGTGCTGAAGAGCAAATTAAATCAAAAAGAATAATTGAAAGAGTTAAGCAATTAACTGATAGGGAAGAACTAATTAGTAACAATAGAAGAAGTTAGTTCTTTTTTTATTGCTTTTTTGTGGGTTTTATTTTAAAATTATGATAGAAAGTAGGAGAGGGTAGATGAATACTAAAAGAAAATATTTTTTATTAATATTATTATTAATTTTACCTGTTGTTTTTTATTCTTTAAGTTATGTAAAGGTTAGTAAATCTTTAGGAAGTATAGAAACTCCTGAGATTTTGAATGATTATGATGAAGAAAATTTGGTAGCGGCTGATACTTCTAAAGCGTGTAATAAATATTCTAAGAGCACTTGTGACGGAAAGATATATACTAAGGGCAATATAAAATATGAATGTGCGTACGGGGGCATTTCTGCTGGTTGTTATGCAAAATATAAATATATTACTAGTTCTACAGCTGGATATTATAAATGTAGTGGTAGTTGTTCATATAAAAAGGCAAATGATAAAGTTGAAGCATCTAATACTGTATGTAGTGGGCCTTATAAAACCTCATTATGTGGTGCAACACCTACGTATACAGCAACATTCAAATCTTCTAATACTAGTACTGGTGTTATTACAGGTGCTGGTGCTGATGGGCTAAAAAAAACGTGTAAAATAGAAGATGGTCATCTTTATTGTGATGTTAATATTCCTACAGTATCTATAAAAAAGACTGGTTATACACTTGCCGGTTGGAGTTATGATCATACGTGTAAACAACTTATGACACGTACTAGCGGTACTTTTAAAATTAATAAAAATATTACTTACTGGGCTTGTTTTAAAGAAAGTGGAGGTTCATCAAATACTCCTTCAAGTGATAATAGTTATACATTAAATGCTATAAGATATATCACTCAGGATATTTCTAGTTTAGGTTTAAAGAAATGCGATACTGTATATGTAAAGGTGTGTAACGGAAGTGCGCAAGGGGCTATATGTACGTTTGATAAAGATAAAAAAGGTGGTTCATCAGGTAGGGGATTAGATGCTAAATATTTTGCTACTTCTAAACCTTCTAGTTGTAGTTCTACTCCTGTTCAACCAGTAAAGACTGATGATACTGTAAAGACTACTATTAATGATGATATGTATGTTATAAGAGATACTGGTATATTAAATTGTGGTGATAAGGTAAGAGTAACTACCTGTACTAGTACAGGAAATAATACTACTAAAGTGTGTGATATTACTATAGTAAATAATAAGATAACTAGTACACAAGTTGATTTTAGTAATTTAACTTATTCTTATAATGATGTTCCTGCTTCATGTAAAGAGCAAACTTTATATACTACTAAAACAGTTCCTGAGTATACTAGTACTTCTCAAATAGGTAATAGTGTTAGTAGCAAAATACCTTGTGGAACAATGGTAACAGTAGAAAATATGGCTACTAGTTGTTCTTATGGACCTGGTAAGAATTATTGTGAAGCTAAGTTAAATGGTAAAACTGTTTATATTCAGTCAGTAAACTTAGCTGATGCTAAGCCTAGTGAGTGTCCTACTGAGTCAGATGATATGGTTTGTATTTATAATTCTAGTAAAAATGATTATAAGTGGGTAAAAAAGAGTGAAGCTGATAATGATTACTCTAATGGTTATAAAGATACAGAGATAGCTAATCAGGCTGATTGTAAGGCTCCAAGTGATGGAGAACAGTCTTGTACTACTTCTGCTAAAGCTACGAACGTTACTGATGAAAAGAAAATAATTAATGTTTGTTATGAAAAGAAAAATGATAAGATAACAGATGATATAGATATTAATACAATGTATACTTGTGCTAGTGATTATACTAAGAATCCTGCTAAATTAAATGAAGATACTTGTAAAAATATAAAAAATGGTACTTGTCATAAATCATATGTAGTTTCTTGTTCTAGTGCTAAGAGACCTGGTATAGAGATTGCTTCATCACTTTTAAATCAAGGGGTTGGAACAATTACTATTAGAGGTAGAAAAGTTGCTGCTGATGTTAAGAGTTATTATTTAGATGAACAAAAGGTTCCTTCAAATGATAGTTTATGGAAAGATTTTAGTGATGCTAATATTGTTGCATATGAACAGAAACCAGCAGGTTTATATTATGCTTGGGTTAGAGATGTTAATGGTTTAATTAGTAGACCAATGTATGCAATTGTTCATGATGCAGATATTACTAATACATTAAAAAGTTTAAATGTTTCTGATGCTAATGATGTAGCTCTTACTTTAAGAACTATTGATGGTACAACTGCAAATACTGATGAGATAATGCCTAGTAATTATGCATTATTATCTAATAGATTAAATACAGATTCTACTTTAGCTGGGTTTGATTCGTTATCAATGGGATATGAAATAGATGTAAATAGTAGTAAGATTTCTGTTTATGCAACGCTAACTAGTGAAGATGCTAAATATGTTGATGGGTATGAACCAAGAACTGTTGATTTAGATTACGGTAGAAATACAATTTTAATTAAAATTCAAAGTAATAGTGGTAAGGTTAGAACTTATACAATAATAGCTAATAGAACTGATGATAGAGTTAATAATAACTTGTTAAGTGATTTAACAGTAAGTAAGGGAAGTATTAGTTTTGATCCTTATGTAACTAATTATGATATAAATGTAGGAAAGAATGTTAAGAGTGTAAATATTAATGCTAATTTAGCAAGTGATACATCAGCTTTTGTATCAGGATTTGAACCTAGAAGTGTAGATTTAAATAATGATGTTACAACTGCAATTATTAAAACTATTAGTGAAACTGGTAGTACTAGAAGTTATGTTCTTACATTTAATAAAACATTAGATGAAGAGGAAGAGGTTTCAAATAGTGCTTTACTTGATACATTATTTATTAGAGGTACAGTGTTAGGATTTAATAAAGAAGTATTTGATTATTCTGTAACTATTCCTTATGAATATTCATTTACAGAAGTTTATGCTTTTCCTGAAAGTGATAATGCTACTGTAGAGATTAGTGGTAATGCTAATTTACAAGTTGGAGCTAATAACGTAGAGATTAAAGTAACTAATAAAAATAAGACTAATGTATATAATGTTACAGTTAATCGTAAGGAACCAGGTTTAGATGTTAGTAATGATGTTACTCTTAGTTCATTAAACGTTAAGGGTTATAAGATTGACTTTAAGCCTGAAGTGTTAGATTATCAAGTTAAGATTAAGAGAGAAAGATCACTTATAATTACAGCTACACCTACTAGTAATCGTTCAGATGTATATATGTATGGTAACAATGATTTAACTGGATTTAGTACAGTTAGAGTAAAAGTAGTTGCTGAAAATGGTAATACTAATATTTATTCTATAGATATTCAAAAAGATAGCTATAATAAAGTGTTAGAGGTTACGGCAACTGTGATTGGAAGTGTAATTTTCTTAGGAGCTGCCATAATAATAGTAGTGAGAAAGAAAAATAAGAAAATGAAAGAGTATTTAGGAAAGTAGGTGGTTAGTGTGAAAAAGGCTTTATTATTAATTATTATGTTATTTCCTTGTTTTGTAGATGCTAAAGTTGATCAAGATACACCAACGACAATTATTTATTTAAAAGATGAGAGTGATGCTAAAACTAAGTGTTTAGATGCTGTTAAAAATAATGATAGTAGTGTATTAACTAAGGGTACTGCTGGTTATTATTTAGAGTGTGTTGAGGTAAGTTGTAATAGTAGTAAAAATAGTCATAAGACTTTAAATAATGTTTCAGTTTCTTGTGCTAATGGAAATACTAAACCTAATGCGATAATTAATTCTGGTGCACTTCAAAGTGATATTAAGGAAGGCACTACTTGTAATGAAAGTGGGGCATATTTATATTATACTCAGAAGATTTATTTTAACTGTTCTTATAATCAAGATAATAGTGAGTATGTGCCAGTAAATAATGATAATAATACAGATAAAGATGGAAACCAAAATAATAATCCAGGGAATCAAACTAATAATAGTGAGAAAAGTCCTAATACAGGAGTAGAAGATTATTATTTAGTTTTAGGAGTAGGAACTGTAGTTCTTGTTACATTATTATTTGTATTAAATAAGAAAAATGTTTTTAAAAAGATTTAAATATTAATAATTTTATGATATATTATTAATATAGATATGGAAGATACCATGGGGTGACCATTTCTGGTATCTTTTTTTTGGAGGATGTTATGAAAAGGTTATTGGCTTTTGTTTTGCTATGTATGTTTCCTTTAACTGTAAGTGCTGCTGGATTAGATATTGGTACGGTTAAAGATTATCAAACTTGTTTGAATTTTCAAAGTAGTTATGCTAGTTCTAATTTTACTCAAGGGTATTATGGTCACTGTGTTCAAGCTACTTGTTATGATGGACAGTGGAAAACTAGTTTTTATACAGAAGGATTAGTTAAATGTTATAATGGAAATACTGACCCAATATATACGGTAGCTAAGAGTACTTGTACAAAGTATTATGGATCTTGTAACAGTACAGCATATCCTTCATATTGTGGTATACTTGCTTCTTATGATTGTTCTAGGACGAGTAATGGACTTCCTTTTAAATCAACAACAAAACCAACAAGTCCGATTACAACAACTACTAAAACAACTACAAAAAAAAGAACAACAACTAAAAGACAGCCTGGTACTACTACCACAACTACTACGACAACAACTACAACGACTACGACTGTAAGTGCTAAAGACAGTAATAATTATTTAAGAGAATTAACTTTAGAAGATGTAGACTTTACTTTTTCTAGAGAGGTAGAAACATATAGTATTAAGGTTAGTGAAAATACAAAAAATATTAAGGTTAGGGCGATAGCTGAAAGTGATAAAGCTACAGTTACGATAAGTAATAATGAAAATATTAATAGTGCTTTACCAATTGAGGTTATGGTTACTGCTGAAGATGGTAGTTTAAGGGTTTATAAGATTAATATTAGTTTTGAAGATGAGATTGATGATAATAATCTATTAGCTAAATTAGAAGTTAGTGGATATAATCTTGCTTTTGATACTAATACATATGATTATACACTTAAGATAAAAAAGAAAGTAAGTAGTTTAAATATTGTTGTAGAACCTATAAGTGATAAAGCTACTTATGAGATTAAGAATAATGAGAATTTAAAAAATAATAGTCAGATAACAATAACTGTTACTGCGGAAAATGGGGATGAATTAAATTATAATATTTTAATAAAA
Source organism: bacterium (assembly GCA_030524925.1). GTDB lineage: Bacteria > Bacillota_I > Bacilli_A > RF39 > UBA660 > CAG-533. The sequence goes on from JAUNFS010000013.1 coordinate 21,506, forward strand.
AAGTCTAGTAATTTTGGGTTAGTCGTGATTATAATATTAGTACTTGGTGCAGCAGGATTTGCTATATATAAATTAGTTGTTAATTTACCAAGAGATAAGGAAGATGATGGTTATGACTACGAATAAGAAAAGATTTTTAAGATTACTAGTATTAATTATATTAGTTTGTCCTTTAGTGGTATTTGCTGATGAGGTAGTTGGGGAAAACTTTTGTAGTGAGCAAGAGACTCAAAGTTTAATGCTTTTTATTGGATATATTATTATGTTTGTTAAATTTTTTGTACCACTTTTAATTATTATTAAGGGAATATTTGAATTTTATAATGTTGTTAAAAGTGGTAAACAAGAAGATATGAAAAAAGCTGGTTGGAATGTAGGAAAAAGGCTTATTGCTGGAGTTCTTATTATGCTTTTACCAACACTTATTAATTTATCACTAAATTTTATTAAAGATTGGAATGGCGACTACCAAACCGATTATGAAAAATGTACAGAATGCTTGTTTAATCCAACTTCGTGTTAAACAAGTTTTTTATTTATTTTAAGATAAAAAATTTACAAATTACCGAATGAATTATCTACAAATTACCGAATAAAATATCTACAAATTACCGAATAGGGAACTCATTACTAGTATTTATCGTTACTGTACCAGTTGGCTGTTTAAAAATTAAAGAAAATAAATCATTTTAAGTGATTTGTTTTTTTCTGTACTTGAAAACATAATTAAATGTTGCTATAATTAAGTTATTATAGAGAAGAGTAAATTGGAGGAATTTGTATGAATAATATTTTAGTTGGAATTAAGAGATTTTTAGGTAATAAAAATACGGTTACAATTATGGGTGTACTTGCTGGTATAGCAGTACTTTATATAGGGTATAACTGGAGAGTTAAGCAGGCGATTGAGCCTAAAAGTGTACCATATGCTAAGCAAGAAATAGCTGCTAATACATTAATTACTAATGATATGGTAGGTTCTGTTAAAGTAAGTAAGAATATGGTTGATTCTACACAAAACTTAGCAACGAGTAATAATCAAGTAGTTGGTAAGTATGTAGCTTATGATTCTACAATTCCTGAAGGTAGTTTGTTTTATAAGAGTCAGTTAATGACTGAAGAACAACTTCCTAACTATATTGTTCGTAATATTCCAGAAGGATATACAGTATATAGTTTAGAGGTTAATTCACATTTAACTTATGCAAACTCTATTATGCCTAACGATTATATAGATTTATATTTTAAAGCAATAGATGATGAAAATAAAGTTATCTTTACTAAGTTAATTGAGAGTATTAAAGTTATTGCTGTTAAAGATTCTCAAGGTAAGAGTGTATTCTCTTCTGAGTCTAAGAATAGTCAGCCAGCTGAATTAGTTTTTGCGGTTCCTGATGATATGTTCTTACTTTTAAAGAAGAGTGATTATATAACTAGTAATAGTATTGCTATTGTTCCAGTACCTAGAAATGCTAATTATACAGAAAATCCTAATGCTACACAGGTTGCTAGTGATGTTATTATAGATTTTATCTTATCTAAGAGTGCTTATATTCCTGAGAATACTACTAATGGTACTGATGAAAATAATTCAAATAATAATACGAATAATAATGGTTAGTGAAAGAACGGTGATATAATGACAGATGCTATATTTTCCGAGATTGATTTTGGGCCTTTAAAAGAGTTTTTAGATGATGATAATATTACCGATATTTCGTATAGTAATGGTGGTCAGGTATGGCTTAAAACATTAGATAAAGGTGTTTATCAAGTATCTAGACCGGAGATTAATAATCCACTTATGGAAAAACTGGCATTCCAGTGTTCTAATGTAATGGGTAAGACATTTAATATGGCTCATCCATTTCTTGATGCTGAGAGTGCTGAGTTACGTTTAAACTTTGTACATGATAGTATCGCTACTAATGGAATAGCTTGTGTTATTCGTAAGACACCTGCTAAAATTCGTTTAAATAAAGATAAGTTATTAAATGAAAAGTATTGTACTTTACAGATACATGATTTTTTAATGAAATGTGTTGAAGGACACTGTAATATCATTGTTTCAGGAGAGACTGGTTCTGGTAAAACAGAGCTTGTAAAATACCTTGCGAGTCATACTAAAGAAAATGAAAAAATTATTACAATTGAAGATACATTAGAACTTCACTTAGATAGAATATTTCCAACTAGAGATATAGTTGCGATGAAGACAAATAATATTGCATCTTATACTGATGTTCTTGTTACTTGTATGCGTCAGAACCCTAAATGGATTTTACTTTCTGAGGTTCGTAGTGCAGAAGCTGTTATGGCAGTTAGAAACTCTATTTCATCAGGTCATAACATTCTATCAACTATTCATGCTGATAAAGCTGCAAGTATTCCAATGCGTATGTATTCACTTTTAGAAACTAATCAAGATGTTAAACAGTTTTTAGCGACTATTCATAGATATGTACAAGTTGGTGTTTATGTTAAGGGTTATATGAGTAAAGCTCTTGGCAGATTTCAAAGAGAGATTATGGAAGTTACTGAGTTTTATGTAGATGATAATAATAATCCTTGTACTAATGTTATTTATAAAAAGAGTGTAGATGGTTCTTTTAGTATGAAGAATCCAACTAAGTATTTACTTGATTATTTGTCTATTCAAGGGGTAGAGCTTCCTGCTGATACGTTTAGACTTGGTAAAGTAAATAATGGTAATGAAGATAATAAGATAGATATTAATGATATGGAACTACCTAAAGTAGCTGCCTAGAAAGGAAAAATAATATGGAGCTAGTATTACTGATATTAATTGCTTTGTTTATTATTTCATATAGAAAAAATGATGGAGAAAGTGTTTATAAATTTATTGCTAGGGAAGTAACTAGTATTTATGATAAGTATGCTCCATATAGTTTTAAGACAGTTAGAGAAAAATCTTTAGAGTTAGGTGAAGAGTATACTACTAAACAGTATGTTACTCAAGTAGCAGCTTTTGGGGTTATAGGGGCAGTTGTTGGTTATCTTTATTTTTATAGTATTATTTGGGCAATTGTTTATGCTGTAGCTGCGATTGCATTTATTCCTTATTTAGCTTTTTTAAGATGTAAGAGGGTTTATAGTGAGTTTATCTTTGAACAAATACAAGTATATACTACTAACGTTATAATGGAGTTTAATACTACTCAGTCTTTTGTTAAAGCTTTAGAAGGTGTTAGAGATTCTGGTGTATTAGAAAATCCAGTACTTGAAGATGTGAAGATGATGATTGATTTGAGTTATCAAAATGGTACTATTGAACAGTCTATTAATTATTTTAATGAGAAGTATCCGTATTATATGGTTAAGAATATGCATCAGTTATTCTTACAGATCACTAGAGAGGGTGCTAAGGATTCTGGTGAGAGTTTAGATAATATGCTTTTAGATATTGATATGCTTGTAGAAGGTGTTTATAGAGATAAAATGGATAGAGCACAGTATCATAAAAAGTTCTTGACATTTGGTTTTGCACTTTACTTTTTGGTAATGCTTACACAGATGCTTTTAGGTAAACAATCATATATTAATATGCTTAGTAAATTATATGTTGTTATACTTTTACATACAATTATAATCATAAATACTTATTTCTTAATTGATGGTGAGAAGTATTATAATGAGAATACTGGAGGTGAGTAGTTATGATGATAGAAGTTATGGTACTTGGAATTATACTTTATATAATTTTAGAGTATAACGGAAGTATTAGTACTAATAAGTTTATTGTAGATAATGAAGATTTATTTAAAAAGTTAAAAGAGAAAGAGTATGATTTTTATGCTAAGGCTAAGTTTGGCGATTCAGTGGATGTGGAACAGTTATTTAATGCTAGATTAAAAAATGGCTTGCTTGTAATGTTCTTATTGATTTTTGCTTTTATTGCAGACTTAAGTTATATTAAAATATTACTTTCTATACTTGCTGGTTATTTAACTTATAAGCTTAATTATTTTACTTTAAGAAGATATTATAAGACACATTTGCATGAGATTGATATTATGCTTCCTTATTATTTGAAAAACTTGGAGATTTTGGTTCAGCATTATACGGTGCCAGTTGCTTTGGGTAAATCAATAGATGAGGCACCACAAATATTTAGAGGCGGACTTAACGATTTAATTGCTAAAATAAATGCTGGTGATTCTACGATTAACCCTTATATGGATTTTGCAAGAGATTTTCCAGTTAGAGATTCAATGCGTATGATGAGACTTTTATATCGTCTTAGTTTAGGTAGTCAGGAAAGAAAACAAGAACAGTTATTAACTTTCTCTAGAAATATTTCTAACTTGCAACAAAAAGCTAGAGAAACAAGATATAAAGAAAGATTAGAAAAGATGGAAAGTAAGACTATGATCATGTTAATTTCCACAGGTATTGGAGTTATGGCATTGTTAGTAATTTCAATTTTAATGTTATTTACTAGTAGTATGTAGGAGGACCGTTTGGTTCTTTTTTATTTGAAGAAACTAAATTAGTTGGTTACTTATGTATTTGAATTGTCTACTTTTGGAAATGTAAAAAATTTTTGTTTGCACTGGCTGTCAAGTTTTCGGGACTTTGTCAATATTTTAGACATTAAATAGAGGGGGTTTTTGAATTTTTTTC